>JBKPAO010000069.1:0-4248 GCA_046726475.1 Gemmatimonadota bacterium
TTCATTACTTCCCTGATCTCCCCTGCGGCCGCAATCACGTTATCCACATCACGCGAGAGCGCCTTCGCCTGCTGGGTAGCCTGAGTGAGATCGCCCAGCACCGCCGCCACGCCTGCCGACCGAAGCCGCAGCAGATCGAACCGCACGTTCTGCATTGCCAGGACGCAGGACTCCAGGTGACTGGCCACCTGGCTGCGTCGCCCGCGGAGATCGGAGATGGTCTGACGCTGGCGTTGAAGCAGTCCCAGTCGCCGGGCGCGCTCGGGATCATCCGGCTCCCGCGAGATGCCGGCAATGCGCTCGTCGATCGCGGCTACCTCCTGCGAGTCCAGATTGCTGTCCATGGCATGCAGAGTGCGGGCGAGATCGGTGGCGCGCGCATATAGCGCGTCGGCAGTCTGATGAATCTCCGGTAACAGGTTGCGCTCCGACGCCGGCAGCTTGGCGACCAGCTTGAGGATCGCCAGTCGGTCGCCATGCACCTGCATGATCGCCGGCAGCTGAGCACCAAACTCATCGGCGCTGGGTGGGGGAAGAGGCCGCGAAGCCTTTCCGCCCTTCACCATGGTGGTTTCCAGCGCGTCCGGCGCCGGCGGACGGCTCAGCACATCCCGCCAGCTGTATCCCGCCTGCCAGAGCGTGGCATAGTTCCGAAGCAGCCCAATACCCATCCCAAACATCGGAAATAGAAACCAGGGATGCTCGATGCCGGTCGCGACGTTGATGCCCATGCACCCTGCCGAGACGGCGGCCCAGCTGGCGAACTGGCCGCGCACCCGCTGAATGATCTTGGGCTCACCGGTGTCGGGAATCTGTTCCTGGCCGCGGTTGTGGCGAGCTTCTCTGCGTTGCGCTCGGCTCAGATCGCGGGAACGGCCAGGCCCTGGCAGGGGCGGGCCGCCGGCGACCGGAGCCTGGACCCGACGCCCGTGCTGGAGCGGGCGCCGGACCGGTGAGCCGGCGCGGCCGGCCGAGCCTGGCAGCGGCCGTTCACCGGCCCGCCAGCCGATCCCGGTTGGCTGATAGCCGTTGACGCTTCGGGTCTCCAGTGCCCGGCGCAACGCGTCGGCGGTGGGCCAGCGGTTTCCCGGATCCTTCTCCAGACATCGGGCGACTGCCAATGCCAGATCCTCCGGGATATCCGGGCGCTTTATCCTGAGGTCGGGGGCAGGCTCGGTGATCTGCTTCATCAGGATGCCCGCAACTGAGGGAGCGCTGAAGGGCAGCTCGCCAGTCAGCATCTGATAGGTGACGACACCGAGACTGTACAGGTCGGATCGGCCGTCGATGTCCCGCTCACCGGCGGCTTGCTCGGGGCTCATGAACGCCGGCGTGCCAATCGCCACGCCGACCCCGGTGAGGGTGGCGCCCGAGCTGCTGGAGAGCGCCTTCGCGATGCCGAAATCGGTGACCATGACTCGGCCGCGGGTTCCCTCCAGCAGAATGTTGTCCGGCTTGATGTCCCGATGAATCACCGAGAGCGCATGGGCGGCGCTGAGTGCATCGGCGGTTTCCCGCATGATCCGACGGACTTCCTCAGCCGGCAGGCGGCCACGGCGGCGGATCCGGGCGGCCACCGATTCACCGTCGACGTACCCCATAACGAAGTAGACCAGGCCCTGGCCTTCGCCGACGGTGTGGATGGGAACGATGTGGGGATGGGAAAGACGGGCGGCGGTCTGTGCCTCTCGGGTGAAGCGCTCCCGGATGTCTTGCTGAAAGGCCAGCTCGGGAGGGAGCACCTTGATCGCCACCCGCCGTTGGAGCCGCTCGTCCCGGGCTCGATACACCACGCCCATTCCACCGCGTCCGATCTCTCCCTCGATGGTGAACGCGTTCCCCAGCGCCTCGGCCAACCGTGCCGCGAGCGGCCTTTCACCCGAAGCCGTCATCGTGCGGGGGGGCCCTGATGAAGGAAGACGAGCATGGCAAACAATCTGTACCCGCGCTGGGTCACCGGCAACGTGGTGGCGCTCAAAATCTCGCGTGGCCGTACCACTCCTTGGGGACCCGGACTTTGGCGGACCCCGGCGTGGATACCTGAAGGCTGAGCGCGGCACTCCCGCTCGCCTGAAAGAACACTACCTCGATAGCGTGGCAGCCCGTCCGGAGCGCGATCTCGCCCGGCTTTTCGTTGTCGCGCTGCTGCCCATCTCGGTCCACGACCACGTCGCCAGCGATGCGGAGCTTGGACCCATCGTCAGAGGAGAGATAAAAGGAATAGAGGGCGTCACGGGGGACGCATAGCAGTCCCGACAGACGAATCCCATAGTCCTCAGGACGCTCGTCGCCCCGGAGTCCCAGGTCAGGCACCGTACCCATCCGCAACGGCTCAAGCCCTCTGACTTCATCGGCGGATTGGAACCTCCCTTCCAGGTAACCGTACTCGAGACCGGGTTGCAGGCTGTCTGAGCGGACGGCAACCGGACTCTGCCAAATGGCGCGAGCAATCCGCCCTCTGGCAACGGGGCTTTTCCGCCCGTTCGGCAGGAACACTCTCGCACTGACAGTCAGGGGCAAAAATGTAGGGTGCAAGTCGAAAGGGCCGGTATAACGGGGCGAGCCGAGTGTCGGGTCGGAGCCATCAGTCGTGTACCGGATCACTGCTCCGGGGAAGGGGGAGCCGATCATGAGGCGGACTCGGTCCTCCAGCACGCGGCGATCCCACCCGAGGCCAACCGGCTCCGGCACGCGATACTCGGCACCCAGCGCATCCAGCCGCGCGAATTGGGACGGAAGCCGGGCAACAAAGCGGTCCCAGCGCCGGGCCTGCTTCGGCGACCAGAGAACCTCGGAGAGTGCGAGCAGGCGCGGCAGCATCATGTATTCCGCTCGCGCAGGTGTCGGGATGTACTCCGTCCATACGCTCGCTTGAGCGCCGAGCACGTGGGCAGCTTCCGACGCGATCAGTTCCTCCGGCACCACATCGAACGCGTACACGCTGTCCAGCGGGAGGAAGCCGCCGATGGCCAACGGCTCGGCCGTAGGGTCTCCCTGGTAGTAGTCGAAGTAGGTACGGTTGCTCGGACTCATGATCACGTCGTGTCCCTGCCGGGCAGCAGCGATCCCGCCGGCCACTCCGCGCCAGGACATCACCGTCGCCTCCGGCGGGAGGCCGCCCTCGAGAATTTCGTCCCACCCGATGAGCCGGCGATCGTGGGCTCGCAGGAAGCGCTCGATGCGGCGCATGAAGTAGCTCTGCAGCTCCTCCTCGTCGGCCAGACCTTCCCGGCGAATCACCTCCTGAGCCACTGGGCTTTCCTTCCACTGGTCTTTCGGCACCTCGTCTCCACCAATGTGGATGTACCGGCTGGGGAAGAGCTGCATCACTTCGACCAGCACGTCCTCCAGAAACCCGAAGGTCTGCTCGCTGGGACAGAAGATGTCCTGGTGCACTCCCCATACGGGTGACACCTCGAACGGGCCGCCGGTACAGGACAGCTCGGGGTAGGCAGCCAGAGCGGCTCCGGCATGGCCCGGCATCTCGATCTCGGGAACGATGGTGACGCGGCGCGCCTGGGCGTAGGTGACCAGGTCGCGCATCTGCTCCTGGGTGTAGAAGCCACCGTGCGGCCTCCCATCCCCGGCGTAGGGATCGAAATGCTTTTCCAAGATGGTCTCCTTGCGCCAGGCTCCGACCCCAGTGAGCAACGGATATTTCCTGATCTCTAAACGCCATCCCTGATCGTCGGTCAGATGCAGTTGAAGGGTGTTCAGCTTGTAGAGCGCGAGGAGGTCGATGAGCTTCTTGATGAATTCGGGCGGGTAATACCACCGGGCCACATCGAGCAGCAGCCCGCGGTACGGGAACCGCGGCGCGTCCTCGATCTCCAAGGCCGGGATGGTCCAGCGCACCGTCGTAGCCGGACGTATCCCTCGCTCGAGCTCCGGTGGGAGAAGCTGTCGAATGGTTTGCAGGCCCCAGAATAAGCCCGCTGGAGTCGGTGCGGAGAGCATTGCTCCCTGCTGGGTGACGACCAGCCTATAGCTCTCCGGCTCACCCGACGCGGCGCCGGGTGCCAACCGGAGCGAAATGGCGTCGGGCGTGCGATCGTCCGCCGGATGAGGAGACACGGGCAGGGGCAGCCCGGATGCAGCCCGTAGAGGAGCGGCCAGCAACTCCACCAGCATGCGGAGCTCGGTGCTGGTAGGGTCGGAAAGCATGATCCGGGTTGTCCGGTCCAAACGGAACGCCCCCGACCCGCCTTGAATCTGGCGTGGTGCCGGAATGATCGAAGCGCTCCGGGG
>JBKPAO010000070.1:0-18521 GCA_046726475.1 Gemmatimonadota bacterium
TGGAACTCGCCGACCGTAGTGATGCCGGCGTCGCGCATCTCCGCGAAGGCCTGGGCGGAAAGCTTTCGGAGACTCGCGCGATCCAGAGAGTTGACCAGGTCGTACATCGCCTCGCGCCAAGTCCAAAAGCTGCCGGCACCATTGGGGAATCGTTCGCCTTGCCCACGCAGGCCACGCTGGAAGGCGTGCGAGTGTGTGTTCACCAGACCGGGTAGAAGCGCAATGCCACGCAACCGCTCGGCCCCGGGCTTGCCGGCCGCGGCGACCGATCCGATCCGCCCATCATCAGCGATGAGGATCTGTACTCCCTGCTCGAACCCGGTACCGGTCCAGGTGAGATCCGCCTCGAGCAGCCGGTTCATGCCGGCCCACAGCTCCGGCGAATGAGGCGGTCCAGGATCTCTCCGGCTCGACGAAACTGGTCGACCGGGATGAACTCGTTTGCGCGGTGCGCCACTCGGATACTGCCTGGACCAAAGAGGGCACAGTCGAACCCAACGCTCTGCAGCCAGCCGGCGTCGCTCGCGAACATCACACTCTCCGGCGTGTGCTCGCCCGCCGTCTCGCAGAGGGCGCGGACGATCGGCGCCTCACTGTCCAGCATCATTGGTGGGCTCTCGCTTACAGCCTCCACGCTCAAGCTGTCGCTTACTTCCTCCCGAACCGCCGCCACGACTCTGTTCGTCATCGCCTCTGCCGTCATCCCCGGCAGGAGGCGGATGCTGAGCTGGATCTCGCAGCGGTCGGGAATGACATTGGCCGCGACTCCGCCGTTGACGGTTCCCACATTCAGCGCTGCAAAGGGGACCTCGGAAAAGACGTCGGCGTTCGGGACTCGCTCAGTCTCCATGAATCGGCGGAGAGCAGCGAGTGCAGTGATTGCTCGGGCGGCGGGCTCGATAGCGCTCCGGCCGAGGAGGGGATAGGCTGAGTGAGCTGCGCGCCCAGCAAAGGTGAGCTTAAGGCGCAGCATTCCCTTGTGCGCCCGCACGACGCGAAGCTCGGTGGGCTCGCCGATCACCACATTGCGCGGCAACTGCTCCGGCTGGACGAAGGTCTCAGTAAAGCGGCGAGCCCCGAGGGTGCCAACCTCCTCGTCGTAAGTGAAGAGCAGCACCAGCGGGCGCCGCAGGGATGTCGCATCTATGGCCGCGAACCGGTTAACGGCCAGAGCGAGGAAGCCCTTCATGTCGGCGGTTCCCCGGCCGATGTACCGGTCGCCGCCGTCGGTCATGGTGAACGGGTCCGAGCGCCAGTCCGACTCCTCCGCAGGGACCACGTCCATGTGCCCTGAGAGGACGAGACCCTCGCGATCGGAACCCTCCGGGCCGGCCATAATTATGAGATTGGTCTTGGCTCCATCCGCGGAGGGATTCCGCAGGATCCGGACGCCCGGCTGCTGGAGATAATCGCAGAGAAAGTCGGCCAGGGGGAGATTGCTCGCTCGGCTCGTGGTGTCGAAACCGATGAGACGCGCCAGCAATCCACGATCATCCAACGATATCGTATCCTCCGGATGGTCGAACCTTCGCCCTGGAGCCCTGCTCGATCAGATCAGCCCACCGGTTGGGGTCCAGACTTGCCCCGCCCACGAGGACGCCGTCGATCTGCGGGCGGCTCAGAAGAAAGGCTACGTTGCCGCTGTTGACGCTCCCGCCGTACAGAATGGAAACGCGTTCGGTCACACCACCACGACTGAGCTCCATACGAATCAATTCGTGAATCTGAGCCGCGTCATCTGGAGTGGCGTTCTTGCCGGTACCGATAGCCCAGACCGGCTCGTAGGCCAGCACGACGCGGGACCAATCCTCCGGCTTCAGCGCTTGCAGCACCGGAGCAAGCTGCCGAAGGATGACCTGCTCGGTTCGTCCGCCATCCCGCTCTGCGAGCGTTTCGCCCACACAGACCAGCGGAGTGATGCCGGCGTTCAGTGCAGCCCTGGTCTTGCGAGCGACCTGCTCGTCGGTCTCGCCGAAGAGATGGCGGCGCTCCGAATGCCCGACCAACGTCAGCCGAGCCCCGACCTCCGCGACCATGGGGATCGAGATCCCCCCGGTAAAGGGCCCCGTGGGTTCCCAGTGTACATTCTGAGCGCCGATTGTAATGTCGGGACGCTGCTGAAGCGACTCGCTGAGCGCGGCAATGGAGACGGCCGGGGGGAAGAACCAGAGACGGCGACCATCCGACGGCGCGGTGAGCTGGAGAAACTTTGTAGCGAACGCACGGGCTTCGGCGGGCCCGTGATTCATCTTCCAGTTGGCTGCGAATACGAGCGAGCGGTCCATTATGACCGCTCGCTCGTCCCGAGCCGAAGCACGTCGCCGCGCGAAGGGTCGGCGAGGGATCCCTTGACGTTCATCAGCGGCTATGCCTCGTCCAACGCCGCAACACCGGGAAGATCCTTTCCCTCTAGAAACTCGAGCGATGCGCCGCCCCCGGTCGACACGTGGGTGATCTGATCGGCGAGGCCGGCCTGAGCTACCGCGGCCGCAGAGTCGCCACCTCCGATCACGGTGACCGTGCCACGCTTCGTAGCCTTCGCCATGGCCCGGGCAATCGCCAAGGTCCCGTGATCGAAGGGGGGCGTCTCGAATACTCCCATGGGGCCGTTCCAAACGGCGGTGCCGGCTCTCTCCACGCTCGATGCGAAGCGGCGCTCGGTCTCCTCATCGATGTCGTACACCGCCCAATCCGGCGGTATGGCTTCGCGCCGGACGGTGCGGGTCACGACATTGGGTGCGAGCTGTTGGGCGATGACGGCACCAGTCGGAAGCACCAGTTTCTTACCCGCCTTGTTCATCAGATTTCTGGCGAGGTCTACCTTGTCACTCTCGACCAGCGAGGTGCCGGTCTCGAGTCCCATCGCCTGGAAGAAGGTGCACGCCATCGCCCCGCCGAGGAGAATCTCGTCGACCTTCGGTAACAGCGCCTCGATGAGATCGATCTTCCCGCTGATCTTGGCCCCGCCGAGTACCGCGATGAATGGCCGCTTGGGATTGTTTAACGCCTCTCCCAGGTAGCGCAGCTCACGTTCCATGAGAAGCCCGGATACCGACGGCTTGAGAATGCGAGCGATCGCCTCGGTGCTGGCATGCGCGCGATGAGCCGAACCAAACGCATCGTTGACGTAGAGATCGCCGAGCGCGGCGAAGCGCTCGGCGAGGGAAGCGTCGTTCTTTTCCTCACCCGGATAGAAGCGGGTGTTCTCCGCCAGGGCAACGCTGCCGCGGGGAAGACGCTTGGTCAATGTGGCGGCGTCGCTGGCGGTGGGATCGGGAAGAAACGTGACCGGGGAGCCGAGCGCCTTTTCCAGCGCCCGCACCACCGGTTGTAGCGAATACTTAGGATCCGGTCCGCCCTTCGGCCGGCCCAAGTGGGACAGCAGCACGAGTCGGGCGCCGCGGTCGCGCAGGTACTTGATGGTAGGAAGCGCGGCGCGGATCCGGGTGTCGTCGGTGACCGCGCCGTCCTTGATGGGCACGTTGAAATCCACCCGCACGAGAGCCCGGCGTCCCTCCAATGCACCCTTATCCAGCGACTCGAGCGTCCGCTTCACCGGGTTGACCCGATGTATCGCAACAGATCGACGCAGCGCGCCGAGTAGCCCATTTCGTTGTCGTACCAAGAGGTAATGTTGACCAGCGTGCCGCCGACGACATTAGTCGAGAGTGCGTCGACCGTGCTCGATTCCAGCGAGCCAATGTAGTCGGCCGAAACCAGCGGCTCGTCGCTGACGACCAGGATGCCCTCGAGTGGGCCCGCCTTCGCGGCGTCGCGAAACGCTGCGTTCACCTCATCGGCTGAAGTGGCCTTCTGCACCACGCAGGTCAGGGCCACGACCGACACGTCGGGAGTCGGGACCCGAAGAGAAACTCCGTCAATTTTGCCCTTCACTTCGGGGAGCACCAGCGAGGTCGCCTTGGCCGCGCCGGTGGTCGTCGGGATGATAGAGAGCGCCGCTGCGCGAGCGCGACGGAGATCTTTATGGGGGAAGTCGAGAATGACTTGGTCATTGGTGTACGAGTGCACCGTGGTCATGAACCCGCTGACGAAACCGAACCGGTCCAGGATCACCTTCACTACCGGCACCAGGCAGTTGGTGGTGCAGCTCGCGTTGGATATGACGTGGTGTTTGCCGGCGTCGTACGCCTTGTGGTTGACCCCGTAGACGATGGTGATGTCTTCCTTCTTGGCCGGGGCCGAGATGATCACCTTCTTGGCCCCACCGGTGAGGTGCAGCGCGGCCTGGTCCCGGTCAGTGAACCGGCCGGTGGACTCGAGCACGAGGTCGACCCCGAGATCCTTCCACGGCAGCTTCGCGGGATCCTTCTCCGACAGGACCTTCATCGTGTCGCCGTCCACGACTAGCGAATCGGCGCGGGCAGCGACCTCGCCGGGAAAGCGACGGTGCACCGAATCGTATTTGAGCAAGTGCGCCAGCGTCTTCGTGTCGGTGAGGTCGTTCACCGCCACGAAATCCAGTTCGGTCGCCTTCATCGCCTTGGCAGCCCGAACCACATTCCGGCCGATACGGCCAAAGCCGTTGATGCCTACTCGAATTGCCATCGAATCTCCTGTTGGGGTTAGCTGGAAGCTGGGAGCTATTTCTCCGACGGGGCGGCTCCGCTCCTTGTCCCTAGCTCCCAGCTCCTAGCTCCTGACTCGCTCTCGCAAACGTCACCGCTTCGACTCGGGCCGCGCCGGATGCCACCAGAGCCGCCGCTGCCGCAGCGAGCGTCGCCCCGGTGGTGAACACGTCGTCGATCAGCACTAACCGCAAACCTGCAACCGGTCCGGACCGAAAGGCACCCGCGACGTTGGCGTGTCTCTCCTCCGGTGTCAAAGCAGTTTGCGTCGGCGTTTCCCGCGCTCGCTCCAGCAACCCGGTGCGAACCGGCAGGCCGGAGAGCGCGCCCAGCGCCGCGGCAATACAATCGCACTGGTTGTATCCCCGTTGCCGCCGGCGTCTACGCCCCAGCGGTACCGGTATCAAGGATACTCCGGCCGTCAATGGTTCCAGCCGCTGCA
Organism: Gemmatimonadota bacterium; assembly: GCA_046726475.1. GTDB lineage: Bacteria > Gemmatimonadota > Gemmatimonadetes > Gemmatimonadales > GWC2-71-9 > CAVVWJ01. The sequence continues at coordinate 5,029 of JBKPAO010000070.1, forward strand.
TAGCGATAGCCATCGCCTCGGCGGCCCGGGGCCATCCATCGTACTTGAGGCGGTGGACGGCGTCCCGCGCCGAGCCCTCGAGCCACACAGCACTGCGAACCTGGGAAAGCCCGGCAGGCCATGCGGCACACAACCGGCACTCGAGATCCTGCAGCCGCGGCTGTCCGCAGCGCTCACATACTGGCTCGGGTATCGGTCGCCAACGCACCCGGCAGAGGCCGCAGATCAGCGCATCGCCTTCGCCTAAGGAGACCGGCTCGTCGCAGAGGAGACATGCGGCCGGAAGGAGCCAGCGCTCTACTCCGGCGAGCGTAGCACTCAGTCCCCCGACGGTGGGGCTGCGTTCCCTATCGAAGTGCCACATCGACCGCAGCCCGCATGACCTCTCTCGGCGCCCGCTTAGTTGGAAACCAGCGCTCGAAGGCAGCAGCGCCCTGAGCCACCAGCATCGTCCGGCCATCGGCAGCCCTTCGGACCCGCGATCGGATGGCGCGCACCCAAGCGGTCTCGCCCTGCGTGTAGACCATATCGAAGGCGACATTGGCGCGAGGGAATGCCGCTGGATCGATCGGAAGGCGATCGCTGGCTCTGAGTCCGAGCGGAGTCGCATTGATGAGCACCCCGCATTCGGCCGGAGGAGCCAGCGGCACACCCCGGGAGGTGACCCATCGCTCAAACCTGCGCTGCCGGTCCGGCGCGCGGGAGCCTACCGCCACACTCACGCCATGCTGTGCCGCTGCAACTACCGCGGCCCTGGCGCCCCCTCCGGTGCCGGCGATAAACCAAGGGGACGCGTCGATCTCCAACTGATGAAGCCCTTCGAGCAAACCGGACACGTCGGTGTTGTCTCCGATGACCTGTCCATCCTCGCTCCAAAAGGTATTGCAGGCCTCCACCGTTTGAGCCAGCGGAAGGCAGACGTCTACCGCCCGTGCAGCATCCTCCTTGTAGGGCACGGTAACGTTTCCGCCACCGCCGGAGTGAGCCACGGCGCGGAGCAGAGGCCTCAGATCCTCGGCCGAGCATGACAACGGGACGTAGACCGCCCCGAGCCCGAGGGCCCGGAACGCGGCGTTCTGCATGGTGGGCGAGAGGGAATGGGAAACCGGATCGCCGAGAACGACGAGAACGCGTGAGCTACCGGTGATCACCGCACTGGGCCGGCCACCCGGCTCACCACCCCACCGATCAACTGCTGCAGCTCGTCATAGGTCTGGCGGTAACTGGCCAGGTCGGCGCCGAACGGATCGCTCACCTCCGACCGGCTTTCGTCGCGTCCCGCGTACTCGCCGAGCACGTGAACCTTGTCCTCACCACCGAGCTCAGCCACCCTGGCCCGATGCTGGCTGGACATGGTAAGGACGAGGTCAGCAGTCCGCACCATCTCGCGGGTGAGCATGCGGGCACGGTGGCCGCTGAGGTCCAGGCCGTGCTCCAGGCCCACGAGGTATGCACCCTCCGAAATAGGCGCGCCGTCCCAGGCCCCGGTGCCGGCAGAAGATACCGTCACCTGATCGGACCGACGGCTCGCGAGTGCTTCGCGTAGTAATGCCTCCGCCATGGGACTACGGCAGGTGTTGCCGGTGCAGACGAACAGGACATGCATGATCAGAAGATAACAGCGGGGCGGCGGGGCAGCGGGACAGCAACAGTATGCCCGCCTCGGATGCCATTGATAGACAACCCTGCGGCTCCGCGCCACCGAAACACCGCTGCACTACTGCCCCGCCGCCCCCCTGCCCCGCTGCCCCGCTTCACGGGGCCAGCCTTCCAGCGGCGCGCCTCAACTCAGCGCGTGGAATCGCTCCTTCGCGAACAATCTGCGGCATTACACCGGTGCAATCGACCAGAGTCGACGGCGGGACGTTGCCGAGCACGCCGCCATCGAGCACGAGCAACTCGCCATTTCGCTCTTCAGGACCGAACAGCTCGACTAACCGGTCGAGACCGGGGGCAGGAGGTCCCCCGGGCCGATTGGCGGAGGTGGAGGTGAGCGGCTCGCCGAGTGCCGCGACGAGGCGAGCGATCCCTGCATGCGAGGTATGCCGCACCGCGATGCCACCTTCCCTCCCCCGCAGCTCGGCGGGAAGCCGGCCCTCGCCTCCGGGAAGCACCAGCGTCAGGGGTCCCGGCCAGAAGGCGTCCGACAACGCCGTGGCCGATGGTGAGAACACCAGGCCCCACTCCTCCGCCATGCGACGTCCCGAGATCAGCAGAAGGAACGGCTTGCCCTCCGGCCTGCCCTTGAGACGGGACAGCGCCGCGACCGCCGGAGCGGTCGGCGCGGAGCCAAGCCCATACACCGTTTCGGTGGGATATGCGAGAAGCTTTTCTGCTCTAAGATGCCGTCCGATCTGAGGAATGGCGGCGCCGATGTCCGCGTCGGTACGAAAAGGAAGAATCACCGGTCGTCGCTTGCAAGGAGCTCGGCCAGTGCGAGATCGTCCGCCGCGGTGACCTTGATGTTCCGGCTGGAATCCGGAACCAGGCGCACCGGAAATCCGAGCGCCTCCACCAGCGCCGCGTCATCGGTGGCTCGGCGGCCGAGTCGGGCCGCGCGCGCATGCGCCTGCTCGAGAATGGCGCGGGGAAAACCTTGTGGGGTCTGGGCGCGCCACAGCCGCGCGCGCGGGCGGGTACACGCGACCCGGCTCGGATCCTGGCGAGATGCCTCCTTCAGGGTATCGCTGAGAGGAATCGCAGCGACCGCTCCCTCGCCCTGCCGGGCATATGCAATCACGGCATCGATCACGCCGCGCTCGGCAAAGGGGCGCGCGGCGTCGTGCACCAGTACCACAGCGCACTCCCCCGTCAGCGCGGAGAGCCCGGCACGGACCGAGTCGCCACGATGTGCGCCGCCGGCGACGATGGTCAGGGCGGAAGGAGCGGATGAGGGGACGTCTGAGAGATCGCGCAGAAACGCCGGGGGACCCGCCGCCTGCTCCGGAGGAAGCACCAGAACTACCTGAATGACATCCGGATGCGAGCTGAATGGCCGCAACGCTCGCAGCACCATCGGCACGCCAGCGATCAGCAGGAATTGCTTGGGAGTCTGGCTGCCGAAGCGCACTCCCCGGCCGGCCGCGACTACAATGGCGGCGACGTCACGCGGCAAGTGCCTGCACCAGCTGATCCACGTGGTCCAACCCAACCAGCGATGCCCCGGGGACCTGTACCGTGCTTCGGGACGAGCCGTACACGCGTGGAAACCCAAGGCGTACCGCCTCGGCGATCCGACGCTCGACCGCGCCGCTGGGCCGGATCTCGCCGCCAAGACCGATCTCGCCGAGGAAGATGACATCGGCCGGCGCCGGTCGGTTGTACAGGCTGGAGAGCAGTGCCGCGGCAACGGCGAGGTCGGCGCCGGGCTCGGTCACCCGAACGCCAGCCGTGGCTTGTACGAATACATCGAGTCCAGCAAAGGAGGTGTCCGCGCGGCGCTCCAGCACAGCCAGCAAGACGGCGAGCCGTCGCGGATCGAGCCCGGTGGCCACTCGTTGTGGCGTGCCGTAGCCGGACTTCGCCGCCAGAGCCTGAACTTCCACCAGCACCGGCCGAGTTCCTTCCATGAGTGCGGTCACCGCGCTGCCGCTGATCCCTCGCGCCCTAGCGGCGAGGAACACCGCCGACGGGTTGGGCACCGCCACCAGGCCACTCTCCGTCATGGAGAAGACGCCCAGCTCGTCCACCGAGCCGAACCGGTTCTTGGTGGTGCGGAGCAGACGGTAGTTTAGTGTGGCTTCTCCCTCGAAGTAGAGGACCGTATCCACGATGTGCTCCAGCGTCTTGGGACCGGCAATCCCGCCCCCCTTGGTCACGTGACCTACTACGATGACCGAGGTTCCACTCTCCTTGGCAAACCGCATGAGCTGCCCAGAGCACTCCCGCACCTGGCCCACGTTGCCGGGGGCGCTCTCCAGCATTTCGGTATACACCGTCTGGATGGAATCGATCACCACGACGTCGGCGCTCACGGCGGAGACGGCTTCGATGATCGCTTCGAGCCGGGTTTCACCCAGGACGTGCACCGGTCCCGCATCTTCGACCAGCCGGTCGGCCCGAAGCCGGATCTGATCGGGCGACTCCTCGCCGCTGGCGTACAGCACGGTGCGTCCCGCGGTCTCCAGGCGGGCCGCGGCCTGGAGCAGCAGCGTGGATTTCCCGATGCCTGGCTCACCGCCGATGAGTGTCATGGACCCCGGGACGATGCCACCGCCGAGGACGAAGTCGAATTCGGGAAGTCCCGTCCGCCAGCGCTGCAGTGGGTGAGATGAGACGTCGCGTAGTCGTGTGGCGGAAGGAGCGGATATAGCGGAATGGGCGGTACTGCCTCTCCCACCTCTTCCGCTCTTTCCGCCTTTACCGCTGCGTACTACCGCCGGTTCTTCCGCGACGGCATTCCATTCCCCGCACGCTTCACAACGGCCCACCCATTTCGGATGTTCGTGACCACATTCGGTGCAGCGGTAGACGGATCGGGATTTAGGCATGGTGGGCGCATGGGTAGGCGGTCAGTCGGTCAGCCGGTCGGTCGGTCGCTTCGTTGACGAGTGGCCCGCCACATCGGCTAAGGTTCTGTTTGCCGCTCTGGGCAGGACCCATGCAGTTCTGGGATACGGTGACCGCCTGACCGCCCGACCGACTGACCGACTGTCTCACTCCGGTGCCTCTCTCTCGGTCCGGTTATCAAACCGGGTGAACTGCTTGTGGAAGTATAGGTTCACCAGACCGGTTGGCCCGTTGCGATGTTTGCCGACGATTACCTCCGCCATACCCTCCAGGCTGTTCCCCTCGCTGTCTTCCTTCTGATACATTTCCGGGCGATGGATGAAGAGCACCACGTCGGCGTCCTGCTCGATGGCACCCGAGTCACGCAGATCGGAGAGGATGGGACGCCGCTCGCCGCCGCGCTGCTCCGAGGCGCGAGACAGTTGGGAGAGCGCGATAACCGGAATGTCCAGCTCCCGCGCCAGTCCCTTCAACGAGCGGGAAATGTCGGAGACCTCCTGCACCCGGTTTTCCGCGTACTCCGGACTCCGCATCAGCTGGAGATAGTCCACCACCACCAGCCGCACGTCGTTTTCCACCTTCAGCCGGCGGGCCTTGGAGCGCATCTCCAGCAGACTCAGCGAGGGAGTATCGTCGATCCAAACCGGACAGCTCTGCAGTATCCCTGCTGCACGAGCCAGCCGGGTGAAATCGGGATCTCTCAGCGTCCCCCGGCGGACTGCCTGGCTATCGACCCGGGCCTCCGCACAGAGCATCCGCTGCACCAATGCTTCCTTCGACATTTCGAGCGAGAAGACCGCTACGCCGAACCCGTCCACCGCGGCCTGAGTGGCGACGTTCAGGCAAAATGCCGTCTTACCCATTGAGGGCCGGGCCGCGACGATGATCAGCTCGCTGGCCTGGAACCCCGACGTCATCTCATCTAAATCTGTAAACCCGCTGGGAACCCCGGTAATCGCTTTGCCACTCCGCTGGAGCGTTTCGATGCGCTCCATCGTGGGCCATAGCATCTCCTTGATCCGGGTGAAGCCCTCGTCCCCCCGCTGCTGCGAAATCTGAAAGATCTTGGCTTCGGCGGTGTCGAGCAGGTCGTTCGCGGTGGAGTGGCCGTCGTAGGCTTCGGTGATGATGCCGGTGGAGGTCTCGATCAGCCGGCGAAGAATCGCCTTGTCTTTGACGATCTTGGCGTGGAACTCAATGTTGGCCGCAGTGGGCACCGCGTCCACCAGCTCCGCCAGGTACTCCAGCCCGCCGGCCACCTCCAGCTCCCCCCGGCGAAGGAGCTCGTCCCGCAGGGTGATGTGATCGATGACGGTACGCTGCTCGGTGAGCGCCAGCATCGCGCGGAACAGCCGGCGATGGGCCTCCCGGTAGAACATCGAATCGTCGACCAGCTCCGCGGCGCGGAGCGCTGCGTCCTGGTCCAGTAGCATGGCGCCGAGCACCGCCTGCTCGGCTTCCTGGCTCCAGGGCGCGGAACGCCCGGAGTACGTCTCAGCGGTCGAGTAGTTGTCGTGCGATACGGACGTCATCCCAGGTCGGCTTCTTCCAATTCGGGTTCCGAAGCAGCGCCGCGGGATGATACGTCACGATCAGCGGAATGCCGTTGTACGTGTGCACCTTCCCCCGCAACTCTCCCAGACTCTTTCGCACCCCCAGCATCGCCTCGGCGGACGTGCTGCCCAACGCCACAATTACTTTCGGCTTGATGATCTCGATCTGACGGTGAAGATATGGAATACAGGCCGCGATCTCATCGGGCAAGGGCTTTCGATTCTGGGGAGGACGGCACTTGACAATATTGGTGATGTATACCGTATCGCGAGGCACTTCGATAGCCTCGAGAATGCCGTTCAGGAGATTCCCCGCCTGTCCCACGAACGGCCGGCCCTGCGCGTCCTCGGTCGCCCCCGGTCCCTCACCGACCAAAAAGAGTTTGGCATGGGGATTTCCCTCTCCCGGAACGGCGTTGGTGCGCTGGGGACAGAGAGCGCAGCAGTACGTCGTGCGTATCCGCTCCCCGACCGCTTCGAGTGTCTCCAGGCCAACCAGCTCGTCATCCAGGCCGTGGCTGGGGGATTCCACGGCGAGGCCGGGACCAGGGATGGGCGGGGCGCCTTGGCGCCAGCGGGGAAGCGGGGACGCGGGGACGCGGGGACGCGGGGCAGTCGTTGTCGTACTGGAGCTGTCGTCATCGCCTGCCTCCCTGCCCCGCTGCCCTGCTGCCCCGCTGTTGTCCTTCCCCGCTTCACCGCTTTCCCGCTTCCACGCTAAAGAGAGAATTATTTCTGATCCCCCCAGCTCCACCTGCTGCCGCAGGTACCTCTCCCATTCATCGGCCAAGGCTCTGCTCCACGCGATCCAGAATCGCTTCGGCGACTTCTCGTTTGGATTGGAGTGGAAGGATCTGGCGGGTGCCGTCGCGGCCGAGCAGCGCGACCCGATTGGTGTCCTTCTCAAAGCCGGCGCCCGGTTCCAGCGCGTCGTTCACGACGATGAGATCGAGTCCCTTTCGCTCCAGCTTAGCCAGCCCCTTCGCCAGCGCATCGCCGGTCTCCAGGGCAAATCCAACGATCATACTTCCAGACTTTCTGAGTCCTCGGGTAGCGTCGAGCACGTCGCTGGTAGGCTCCATCGGAACCGCCAGGGCTCCGTCCACTCGCGAACGCTTGCCCTCACTGGGATTGCTGGGACGAAAATCGGCAGGCGCCGCAGCCATGACCAGCACATCGGCCGCGGGGAGCTCGGCTCGGACCGCATCTTCCATCTGCTGGGTGGACTCCACTCGACGGACCGTCACGCCGATCGGATCGGCGAGCGCGACCGGTCCGGTGATGAGAACCACCTCCGCGCCCCGTTCCCAGGCAACCTCCGCCACCCGATAGCCCATCTTGCCGCTCGAGCGGTTGGTCACGACCCGCACCGGGTCGATCGACTCTCGGGTCGGGCCGGCGGTGACGATCACCTTCGTACCCTGAAGATGTCCTCCCCGAAGCACCCGAGCAGCGTGCGCTAGGATCGTCTCGGGCTCGCTCATCCGTCCCGGCCGCTCTGAGGGTCCTTCGGCCAGTGCGCCGACGTCGGGACCCACCATCGCCACTCCGCGAGCCCGAAGCTTCTCCAGGTTCGCCTGGGTCTCAGGACGAGCGTACATCTCGTCATTCATCGCCGGAGCGAGCAGCAGCGGTGCGGTACGGGCGAGCACCAGCGCGGTGAGCACATCATCGGCGAGCCCCTGAGCAATTCGTGCTATGAGATGCGCCGTGGCGGGAGCGACGATGATGAGGTCCGCCTCCTGACCCAGCCGAACGTGAGCGAGCGCCCTGCCCGGCTCCCACAACGAAGCCAACACAGGGCGCCCAGTCAGCGCCTCGAAGGTGAGCGGCCCCACAAACTCCGCCGCTCCCCGCGTAAGCACTACGTCGACCGCAGCCCCGGCTTCAGCCAGCCGCCGGGCGAGAATGCAGCTCTTGTAACTGGCGATACCGCCAGACACGCCGAGGACGACGTGCCGGTCGGCCCACACGGTCAAGCCTCGGAGCGGCGGCGGCGGAGAAGCTTGTAGTTCAGCTCGCCTTCGACGAGTTCCTGCATGGCCTTGGTCGTGAGCTTCTCGCTCGGCCGCGCCAGATGGTCCTTGGGGAACTCGTTCAGGTATCGGGCGAACTTGGCTGCAACCAGCACGCCGAGATATTTGTTGCCCGCCTGCTTGGCGACTTCGCTTGGGGTGATGATCCGCATTGTCGATCCTTCTCAGAGGTCTAAAGTCGAGAGTCGAAAGTCGAGAGTTGAAAGTGCGGGGCCGAGACTGGATGCCTCGACTCTTGACTCTAGACTCTAGACTTTCCTTCTACCAGTCTTCTCCCTACCAATCTTCTCTGCCGCCTTGACCACATCTCCCCGCAGCTGCTCGATGAAATCGGGCAGTGTGTCTTGCCGCGACACTCGCCACGACTCCGCCTCGAGGATGGCGGCGACCTGGGCGACGGCAACCACCAGGTCTTCGTTCAGGATCGCGTAATCGTATTCCGCAACCGCAGCCAGCTCGTCGGCCGCGCGGATAATCCGCTCTCGCACCAGCGCTGGATCCTCCGTGTTCCGCCCGACCAGTCGCTCGACCAGGGCCTCCGCCGACGGAGGCAGTACGAAGAGCAGCAACGAATTCGGAAAGTTCCTCCGAATTTGCCGAGCCCCTTCTATCTCGACGTCGAGCACGGCGTGGCGCCCCAGTGCGAAGATCCGCTCGATCTCGCTCTTGAGCGTGCCGTAGAGCTCGCCGCCGTACGTGGCCCACTCGAGAAACTCGCCCCGCTCTTGCCGGCTGACGAACTCGTCACGACTCAGGAAGTGATAGTCCACCCCGTCGCGCTCACCGGGCCGCTTGGGTCGGGTGGTGGCGGAGACCGAATAGCCGAGATCGTCCCGCCCCTGCAACAACATCTTCGCAATAGTCGTCTTCCCACCACCTGAGGGTGCGGAAAGTACCAGAAAAAACTGCTTCACTCCAGGTTCTCGAGTTGTTCCCGGAACTTCTCCAGCTCGCCCTTCATGGCGACCACCAGCTGCGCGATCTCCGCGTCGCCCGCCTTAGAGCCGATGGTGTTCACTTCTCGACCCAGTTCCTGGGCCAGGAACCCGAGCCGCTTGCCTACCGGCTGATCGCCCGACATCGTCTCACGCACCGCAGCAACGTGCGCGCGGAACCGCACCAGCTCTTCGGTGACGTCCAGCTTGTCCGCGAGGAACGCGAGCTCCTGCGCCAGTCGCTCCTCGTCGACCGCTCTCCCGTCCAGCAGCTGGGCAACCGCCGTCTTGAGGCGATCGCGCTCTCGCACCAGACGATCGGGCGCCCGCGATCCGATCTGCTCCACCGACTGCTCCAACAGATCGAGGCGGTGCCGTAACTCCCGGCTAAGCGCTTCGCCCTCGCGGGCGCGCATCGCCCGGCATTCCTGTCCCGCCTTCGCGACCAGGGGCTCGACGTCAGCCCACCCGATCTCGGACGACCCATTGACGGAATGGGTGAGCACGTCCGGCTGGCGGGCGACGAGATCGACGGTAATCTCTCCGCCGAGGCCCAACGCCGATTGGAGCTCTCGCAACCGAGCCGCGACCAGGCGTGCGCGATCGAGATCGATCCCAAATCCAGGATCGGTCTCCGCAGCCTCCGTCCACCGAGCCTGCACGGTGATGTGCCCCCGCTCGAAATCCCGCCGGAGCCGCTCACGCATGTCGACTTCCATTGCGCTGAGCTCACTCGGCAGCTTGGCGGATAGGTTGAAATAGCGATGGTTGACGGTCCGGATCTCTACCCGAAGCCGCCGGCCGGCCACCGGGCCCTCCGCAGCGCCGAACCCCGTCATGCTGTACGGCAATCGATCTCCCAGGAGCCGGAACAGCCCGAAAATTTACTTCGGAAACAGCTATTTTGGTAGGTGAATTTAGGACCGCTGGAAACCGGCTTCAGAAAGCGCTAATTCGACCAACACCCACGGAGCCACGCAGCCATGACCGCCCCTCAAATCACCGATGCAGGTGTGACCGTTGAGCGCAAGCCCCGCGACGACGAGATCGATGTATACGGAGTGACCCACCCCGGAAAGGTCCGGACCGAGAATCAGGACCACTTCCTCATTTGCTCCCTGCGAAAGCAGGTCGACATCCGGATGACCAGCTTGCCCGACGCTGAGAAACTGGTGGCCGACCCCGAGCGGCTCGCATTCGTCGCGATGGTTGCCGATGGTGTTGGTGGAGGAGCCAAGGGTGAAGAAGCGAGCCGGATCGCGCTCGAAGCGGTCATCCAGTACGTCACCAAGAGCATCGAGAGCTACTACGCTGCCAACCGCCAGGCCGAAGGGAAGCTGATCCAGGCAATTGAGGAGGGTGCCCTCCAGTGTCACGCGGAACTGGTCCGGCGGGGACAGGAGGATCCCGACTATCGGGGCATGGCCACCACTCTCACCCTGTACTTTGGCGTCTGGCCCAAATCCTACCTGCTTCAGGTCGGCGACAGCCGCTGCTATCTGCTTCGCAGCGGAGAGCTGACTCAGATCACCCGGGATCAAACCATGGCGCAGGAGCTCATAGATCTGGGCGTGATTACCCGGACGGATGCCGCCAGTACCCGCCTGGCCAATTCACTCTCCAGCTCGCTGGGTGGCAGACAGACCGAGCCGGTGGTCACTCGATTCGACATGAACTGGAGCACTGTGGTGCTGCTATGCAGTGACGGACTCACCCGGCACGTCCCCGATGAACAGATCCGCAACCGGCTCAGCACGATGACCTCCGCCCAACAAGTGTGCGAAGATTTGCTGCAGGACGCGCTTGAGGCGGGGGGGACCGATAACATCACCATCGTCGTTGGTCGCCCCTGGGCGAAGGAGAGCTGAACTCGCAGGTCGCCGCCCTTTGTCGGGAGCGATCTCCCTCGAATCCACTGGGTCGTTAGCCCGATTCCCAGCATCTCGCTTCCCGCTCCCAGCTCCTAGCTCCCAGCTTCGATGGCACGGCATCTGCCTTTGACGGCGCGACCCGACCCCGCGACCGCTAGCCAGAGGTGCACGCCGTGTTCGCTCATCGCCTTCCCTCGCAATTGCTGGGGACCTGTCTGCCGCTGGGCTTCATTGCCCTGATCCAGGGCGCTGCCTACGGGCAAACTGTCACCCCGGTCTCGGCCCATCGCGTATCCCCGCCTGGCCCCGACCGTTCAGCACCTGCGTGGACCCTCAAGACCAAGCAGGACATCCGCTGGCAGCAGGTGACGCCGGCCGGTACCCTGCTGGTCTCGACCGACGGCTCCCTTTCCGCCGTGGATATCGAACGCGGACAGATCATGTGGGAGAAACCTGAGCTGGGCGGACTCGATCCGGACAGCGTGCGAATGGTCGAGGGTTCACTGCTTATGGAGGCGGCGCGACCCGGTCTCCTCGTGGTCTTCGATCCGGTGACCGGCGGGGTTGTCTTCGACTCCCGCAGGCTGGGCCTCGCGGAAATCGTCACCCGTCGTGTTCTGCCACAGACTGGGACACTGCTGGTGCATGGGCGTCGAGCGAGTGGGCCCCCCGTTGTCGCGCTCTACGATCTTGCGACCGGTGATCAGCGCTGGACCAGCGAAACCCTGTTCGAGCAGACCGAACCTAAGAAGAAGGGGCTCGGTGGACTCGTGCAGGGCCTGGTGAAGCGCGTCTCCGAGGGTACCGCGCTGGAAGTCATGCAGGCCGGCCCGGAGATGATCGTGGTGCACACGCTCATGGGACTGAGAGCGCTGGATGCCCGGTCCGGCGGGGTGCGCTGGTCGGCCAGCCTCCCAACGGCCAAGGCGGGGAACCCAGCCCGGCATGTCCGGCTCTATCCCTCCATCGATCGCAACGACCGTCTCTATGTGAGCTTCGACGATCGGCTGATGGCCTATCGTCTCGCCGATGGTCAGCCGCTCTGGGCCAAGCCCGCCACGGTAAACGGCTGGGTGCACGACATTGTGCAGCACCCCGCCGGAATCATTATCCTGCCGGAAGCCGCTCCTGAAGGCGACCAAACCGGTAGCCGGACGGTGGTGAACGGAGTCGTGCAGACCGGGCTCAACGTTGCTCGGTATGAGGACGGCTCGACCATCGCATCGAAGCCGATCAAGATGCGCGGCAACGTGATCGATGCCCTGATCGCGGGTGATGCCGCCGTCCTCGCGGTGGACGCAGAATCCAAAACATTTGTGAACGTGCTCGACGTCGCCAATGCGACGCTTCGGCTCAAGAAGGACGTGAAAATCAAAGGCCAGCTCGATTACGCCGAGCTCACGGACGCGGGTCTGCTGTACGTCTCGCGACCCGATGCCGCCACAAACGCCGAGGTGAATGTCATCGATCTCGGGAAGGGTGAGCCTCGCTTCAAGGATGCCATCGAGAGCGGCAAGCCGATGAGCTCGAACAAGTACAACGCCGACCGGTATTCCCTGCACCACGTCAACGAGGGGTCGACGATGTACGTGTTCGCCAATCGTGATCGCCAGCTCTACGCGGTGAATCGGGAAGACGGCACCTTCAAGCCGCTCGGCGGCGAGATCAAGCTGCAGGGCGGCGAAGATCCTGTGGACATGGAGATTCGGCCCGAGGGGATCCTGCTCATTGCGCCGCAAAACCTCGTGGTCATCGGACGTGACGGTCAGGTGAAGCTGCAGGCGTACTACCCGGCTCCTCAGCTGCCGGGTTTGCTCCGCGCGCTGCACGCAATCGACGCGGTCCGGGCCGGCCTGTACGGTGCGGCAGCTTCAGCCTACGGCGACGCATTCGCCCAGGCATCACGCCGTTCCTCCGATCCCGCGATGCAACGCATCACCGGCGAGCTGGCGACGGCGTATAGCCAGGGTGGTGCTCAGCTCCAGGGCTATGCTCGCCAATCGGCAGCGATGGCAACCAAACGATTCAAGGCATCACTCGCCGTACCCGGCTCCGTGTTCATGCTGACTAAGGCAGCGGAAGGCAAGGGGAACGTGCTCCTCCAGATCGACAAAGCGAGCGGGCAGCCGCGGGCGCGGGTGGACCTGGGCAAGGAGAAGGAGCCGGTCTACGCAGTGGACGATATCTCTGGGATGCTGTTCTTAAGGACTGGACCAGGAACTCTGGTGGGTTACCGACTGTAAAGCAGCCGGTCGAGGGCGGCTTGGACGGGGCCACCCGGGAGGGTGGCCTGTCGGACTCTCTTGGTTAAGAAGTTACCACCGGTCTGCCCCTGATCGCAAAGTGCCACAAAGACTTGGGACCGCGACCTCACCTATCGGTGAAGCGCGGTCCCGAATGCCAAATGACGCTCCGATTCTAGAACGATTCACCCGACGGCGTGTGGGTATCCGAGAAGGCTCGGTCCTGGTAGTTCCTGGGCTGGGTCGTGGAGTGCCGGTTGCGCCACCACTTCCAGGCTAACATCCCAACGCCCGCGAGGGCGGCGTTGCGTAACCTGCTCGGGCTGAACGTATCGTTGCGGGCCTG
>JBKPAO010000071.1:0-5934 GCA_046726475.1 Gemmatimonadota bacterium
CTCGATCGCGACCGCAGGCGCGAGTCCCTCGAGCCGGTCCACCTGAGGCTTGGGCATCCGGTCGAGAAACTGCTTGGCGTAGGTGGAGAGGGATTCGATATAGCGGCGCTGTCCCTCGGCGTAGAGGGTGTCGAACGCGAGAGTGCTCTTTCCCGAGCCTGACGGCCCAGTCACCACGATGAGCTTGCGATGTGGGAGATCGACGCTGATGCCTTTGAGGTTGTTCTGGCGAGCGTTGACGATTCGAATGACGGGATCCATGGGCGGAAAATAGCGGAAATTGCGGAAAGAGCGGAAAGACTCGTTGCGTGCCGCTCCTTCCGCTGGTTCCGCTCCTTCCGCTATTCTTCCGATCCATGGCCCTTCTGACCCCTAAGCTGTTGCTGCGCGGCTTCGAGGTGTTCGTCGTCGCCTCACTCGCCGGATTCGGGGTCACGCTCCTTTATGGCAACGATCTTCCCGCGTTCCTCGCGGCGATTGGCCGGCTTCACTGGATCTGGATCCTGGCCGGGGTGGCCCTGGCGTCCCTGGACTGGATCGGCGGTGGACTACGTCTCTGGGTCGTCGCGCGGCACGTATATCCCAATCCGCCACTTAAGGGCATGATCCTGGCTGGTGGAATGGGCGCCTGGGCGGGGTATATCACACCGCTCAACTCCGGTGCCGGGCCGATGACCATGTACACCATGCGGCGCCATGGCGTACCGCTGCCGGTCGCGGTTACCTCGACGTTCATGAGCTTCGTGGCGACCGTGCTGTTCTTCGCTATCGCCGGTCCCTTGGCGGTGGTGTTTGGCGCGGGCCGCTCCCTCGGGCAGCACGGGAATGTGCTCGGCCTGTCCCTGTTCGATCTCTTCCTCGGCAGCCTGACGATCATTGGCGGCATCGGCCTGCTGATGGCGGTGGTGCTGGTGTTTCCGCGCATGGTGCGGGATGTAATCCAACGGGCCGCCACCGCCATCGGGCGCCGCAGCCGACGCGTGGGCCAACGCCTGGAGAAGTTACAGGCCGGAATCGATCAGGCCCACGAAAGCGTGGTAGCGTTCAAGAGCCCGAGAGGCTGGCTGGCGCTCTTCTGGGCGACAATCCTCTCCGGCCCATCGCACGCCAACAAGCTGTTGGCGGGCTACGTGGCCCTCCGAGCATTGGGCATTCACACCAATTTTGTAGACATTCTGCTGGTGCAGACCTTAGTGATGTTTCTTCTGTACTTCGCGCCGACCCCGGGAGCCTCGGGAGTGGGAGAGGTACTGTCGGCAGCCGTCATGTCGTCCTACGTCCCTCGCGAGTTGACCCCGATCTACATTCTGATCTGGCGGCTGACACTGAGCTACTTTACGCTCGCGTTCGGGTTCCTCGTCTTCTCCGGCTGGGTCCGGCACGGACTCAAGGGGGTCGAGGCTCCCACATTGGACGGCTCGCAAGTTCCAGAGCCAGTTTCCCGCGGTCCGACAACCCCGGCAATGCATGAGTGAACAGGACGACGTTCTCGACAAGGGCTATGATGCCGCGCTGTTCCGGCGGCTTCTGGTGTATCTGCGGCCGTATCGGGCACTTACCGCGATTGCCGTCGTTCTGCTCCTGGCCGGCGCGGGATTGGCGCTGGTCGGGCCCGCGCTCACCCAACGGGCGCTCGATGTCGCCATCCCGCACCACGATATCGGTCTACTCGGCACCCTCGCAACGCTCCTCCTTGCCGCGCTCCTGGTCGATTTCGCGGTCGAGTACGGACAGACCCTGCTAACTACTTATATCGCCCAGCGCGTGATGTATGATCTCCGGATGGAGATCTTCGGCCACCTGCAGCGACTCAGCATCGCCTATTTCGATCGGAATCCAGTGGGGCGTCTCATGACCAGGGTGACCTCGGACGTCGAGACCTTGAACGAGCTGTTCTCCTCCGGGGTGGTCACTGTATTCGGGGACGTGTTCACTTTGCTCGCGATCATGACCATGATGCTGCTGGTCGATTGGCGGCTGGCACTGGTCACTTTCTCGGTAATTCCGCTGGTCTGGCTCACGGCGAGCATCTTTCGCCAGCGAGTCAGGCAGGCGTTCAGAGACATCCGATACCGGTTGACGCGTCTCAATGCCTATCTCCAGGAGCAACTGTCAGGGATGCGGATCGTTCAACTCTTCGGCCGAGAAGAGGACTCCGCAGCCCGGTTTGCCGAGCTCAACCGCGAGCACCTCCGGGCCCACCTGCGATCGATCACGATCTACGCCGTATTCTTCCCGGTGGTGGAAGTACTGACCGCGGTGGCCATGGCACTGCTGCTGTACTACGGCGGTCTCCGAACCTTGAGCGGCAGCCTCACCGTCGGAGTGCTGGCGGCCTTCATTCAGTTGACCCGGCGCTTCTTTCAGCCGCTGCAGGATCTCTCCGAAAAGTTCAATCTGCTCCAAAGCGCGATGGCATCGTCGGAGCGGGTGTTCACCCTTCTCGACCAGCCGGTATCTGTGCTGGAGCCGGAAAACCCGGTGCCTTTGCACCGGCCGGTGCGTGGAGAGGTGCGGTTCGAGAATGTGTGGTTCCGCTATAGCCCGGAGGGACCGTGGGTGCTGCGGGATGTCTCTTTCACCGCCTCCCCAAGCCAGACCATCGCGCTGGTCGGGCACACCGGGGCGGGCAAGACGACTATTGTGAACCTGCTGCTGCGTTTCTACGATCCCGATCGGGGTCGAATCCTGATCGACGGCGTGGATATCCGGCGGCTCTCGACCTCGGATCTTCGGTCGCTAATCGGGTTCGTGCAACAGGATCTCTTCTTGTTCGTCGGGGACATCCTCCACAATCTGACGCTGGATGCGCCGGTCTCGCCGGACTCCGCCCGGCGCGCTGCCGCCCGAGTCGGCGCCGATCGCTTCATCGAGCGTCTGCCGGCCGGCTATGGGCATCGCCTCGGAGAACGGGGCCGCAGCCTGAGCGTGGGAGAACGGCAGCTCTTGAGCTTCGCCCGAGCTCTGGCCCTCAACCCAACCATCCTGGTCCTGGACGAGGCGACCAGCTCGGTTGACGCCGAGGCGGAGGGACAGATTCAGCACGCGATCGCCGAGCTGATGACCGGTCGAACCAGCATTGTGGTCGCCCATCGGCTCAGCACCATCCTGCATGCCGATGAAATTCTGGTGCTGCAGCACGGAGAGATTCGGGAGCGGGGGAGCCACCGCGAGCTACTGGGCATGCAGGGACTCTATCAGCGCTTGTACCAGCTGCAATTGCGGGGGCAAGAGGTCCGGAAGATCGCCTGATGCCTGGCCATAGCCCAAATTCTTGCTTCGTCACAAACCGGCGGATACGTTTCCCGCTCGATCTCCGTAGGATCAATCGATGATTCATCTGGAAGTCGGAGGCGAGCGGTATGCCGTCGCCGCCGGTGAGACAGTCATAGGTTCGGCCCCGGACAATGCGGTAGTGCTCGGTGGGGAAGGGGTACAGCCCCGGCACGCGGTGGTCCAGGCAACACCACCGGGGTCGGCGGCCATTCGGGTGGCCGCGCAAGAAGCAGAGGTTAAGGTGAATGGTGTACGGTTAGGTGCTGAGCCCACTCCCCTACTGCATGGGGACAAAATCGCGATCGGAACCCATGAGCTCCGGGTGGTTGATTCCACCCGGGGAGGCAGCACGCAGCTGTTCGATTCCGGTGCCTTTGCCGATCTGGTTCCCCCGAAGAGCTCGAAGCCACCGGCGGGAAAGACGGGGGGACGCCTCGTGTGCCTGACTGACGGGCGCGAGTACACGATCGGGTCTGGCTCACTGATACTCGGCCGCGATGCCAGCGCGAATGTGGTGGTCTCGGGCAGTGAGGTGTCACGCCAGCACGCGGAGATCAGGGTCGACTCGGAAGGATACCTTTTGGTGGACCTGAGCGTGAACGGCACCTACGTCAATGGCGAGCGAATCGGGAAAACTCACCGGCTGGCACGCGCCGACGTGATCCGGATCGGGAACGACGAATTCCGGTTCTACGCCGATCCCCCGGCCCCGCCCAAGAGCACCGCCGCGCCAGTCGCGGACGCGGGTACGGCCGCCCAGCCGGCCGGCGCCGCGCACCGGCTCTCGGACACTATGTTCGGCATCCCAACCAATGCTCCTCCCCCACCCTCAGCGGAGTCCGCTCGGAGCACCCCACCCTCCCCGGTGACGGCTCCCCTCGCCTCGCTGCTCTTGCGAAGCGGCGACCTCAAGGGTCGGCGGCTTTCGATTAAGGTACCGGTGGCCAACATCGGTCGGGGCGATTACAACGACGTTGTCATCGCGGACCCCAGTGTGAGCACCATGCACGCCAAGCTTCAGCGCCGGGAAGCCGTCTGGATTTTGACCGACCTGGGGTCGACGAACGGCACTTTTGTGGAAGGGGAACGGCTGACGGGCGAGATGCCCCTGAGCCCGGGAACCACCATCAAGTTCGGCGACGTGGCGGCACTGTTTGAGCCGCTCGATGAATCACTCCAGCCCGCGCCGAGCGACCGCACCCGCATGATGGGGCGTATCGTCGCTCCGGAGTCGCCGTCGTCGCAGCCGGTCTCAGCGGCCGAACCCGCAGTGGAGACACCCCGTGCCCGGCCCCGGCCTCGGCGCCCGATTCACAATGCCCCACCGCGCCCGAAGAGTCCTTCGACCCTGACTGTTGTCGGACTAGTCATCTTGGTGGCGATCCTCGCTTATTTGCTGTCGAGCTACTAACGGAGTCCAGTGCACTTCACCTGCGCCGCTCGCACCGACGTCGGTATCGTCCGTTCGGGCAACGAAGACAACTACCTGATGCTGGCCGAGAACGGCATCTTCATCGTGGCTGACGGAATGGGCGGCCACGCCGCCGGCGAGGTCGCGAGCGAGATGGCGGTCAGGATAACCTCCAAGGAGATTGGTTCTCTCCGGGGACTGAGCGACGAAGAGGCCGGGGAGCGGGTGCGGCGCGCGATCCGCGCCGCCAACGACGCCATCTTCGAACGGACCCTGTCCGAGCAGGACAAGCGCGGAATGGGCACGACCGCCACCGTGCTGGTGCTGCTCCCGCAGCGCTACCTCATTGGCCAGGTCGGGGACAGCCGGGCCTACCTCTTCCGCGAGGGGCAGTTTCAGCAACTCACCAAGGACCACTCCTATGTGCAGGAACAGGTCGATGCTGGTCTCCTCACCCCCGATCAGGCACGGGTACATCCCTACAGCAATGTGATCACCCGGTGCGTCGGGGCGGGCATCGACGTGGTTCCGGACATCTACTTCGGTACGCTGGAGAAGGGGGATGTCCTGCTTCTGGCATCGGATGGACTGACCGGCATGCTGGAGGATGAGCACCTGCTTCAGATTCTGGGTTCTGACGGTGGGCCGCAGGTCTGGGTCGACCGGATGGTCGCGGAAGCCAACCGGCGCGGTGGACTGGACAACATCACCGCCATCGTGATCCGCATCGATTCGGTCGACAGCGACACCGGCGAACATCCCACGGTTTCGGCCGCCGCCAGCCAAGGCTCCTAATCAGCTCCGGCTCTCGAGCGCCCGCTTGATGCGGGCCCGGTAGCTTTCCATCAACAACCGTCCGGTCTCACAATTCTTGGCGACCCACTCCGCGTTGCGAAACGAGCGGGGCGAAGCCGCGGCACGGAAGGCGGCGAGATAAGGCTCGACCCGGGCAAAGAGGAACAATCCCTCACCGTTGTTCTCCACCAGAAAATCGGGATGCACGATTCCATGACGCGCCATCCCGTACACCATCTCCCAGTACCCCGAGGTCTGACGGAACGCGACATTCAGTGGATGGTCGTTCCCCGTCACGGCGATCGCCTCCTCGGCGCTCCGGGGCCAGAACTTGGCGTTGATAGCAGTACGCGACTCGCGCATCACTGCTTCCCGCCGAAGATCATAGATCTTCAGCACGAGGTCTGCGTCATGATGGTCGGGCGCTTCCTTTAGCACGTCGGTCTCCTGGT
>JBKPAO010000072.1:0-4910 GCA_046726475.1 Gemmatimonadota bacterium
CTTGTCGATCTGGTCGTACGCGGTAAACTGCGCCAGCCCCTTCTTCGCCTGGATCGCCGTGATCGCCGCCGTCAACGTCGTCTTCCCGTGGTCCACGTGCCCAATCGTGCCCACGTTCACATGCGGCTTGGTACGCTCAAATTTGGCTTTGGCCATGCTGGTCTCGTATCCTGAGTTCCGTGTCTATAGCTAGGAGCTAAGAGCCGCGTCGGTGCACGGAGTAGCCCATAGCTCAGAGCTACTAACTCTTAGCTTTCGAAATGATCTGCTCCGCGATGTTCTTCGGCACTTCCTCGTAGTGATCAAACTGCATCGTGTACACCGCACGCCCCTGGGTCATGCTTCGGAGCGTGGTCGAGTAGCCGAACATCTCGGCCAGCGGCACATCGGCTGCCACAACCTGCGCATCGCCCCGCTGAGTCATCCCGCCGATCTTCCCCCGGCGGCTGGA
This sequence comes from Gemmatimonadota bacterium, assembly GCA_046726475.1. Classification (GTDB taxonomy): domain Bacteria; phylum Gemmatimonadota; class Gemmatimonadetes; order Gemmatimonadales; family GWC2-71-9; genus CAVVWJ01. The sequence goes on from JBKPAO010000072.1 coordinate 452, forward strand.
GAGGTCGCCGATCACGTCGCCCAGGAAGTCGGACGGGCTCACCACTTCGACCTCCATCACCGGCTCGAGGAGGACGGGATGAGCCATGCGTGCCGCCTCCTTCACTGCCATCGAGCCCGCGATCTTGAACGCCATTTCGGAGCTGTCCACGTCGTGATAGCTGCCGAACACCAGCGTCGCCTTCACGTCCACCATCGGGTAGCCGGCGAGCACACCGTTCTCCAGTGCCTCGCGAATCCCGGCTTCGACCGGCTTGATGAACTCGCGCGGGATTACACCGCCGACAATCTTGTCCTCGAACACGAAGCCAAGGCCCGGTTCGCTCGGACCGAAGTTGATGACCACGTGGCCATACTGACCCTTGCCGCCGGATTGGCGAATGAACTTACCTTCGACGTTGGTGACTGCCTTCTTTACCGTCTCGCGGAAGGCCACCTGCGGCTTGCCGACGTTCGCCTCGACCTTGAACTCGCGCTTCATTCGGTCCACCAAAATTTCCAGGTGCAGCTCACCCATCCCGGCAATGATCGTTTGGCCGGTTTCCTGGTCGGAGCGTACCCGAAAGGTTGGGTCTTCCTCCTGAAGCTTCTGCAGCGCGGTGCCCAGCTTGTCCTGGTCGGCCTTAGTCTTGGGCTCGATGGCGACGTCGATGACCGGGTTGGGGAACTTCATCGCCTCGAGGATGATCGGCTTCTCCTCGTCCGACAACGTATCGCCGGTGCGCGTCTCCTTTAGACCGATGGCCGCCGCGATGTCGCCCGCCAATACTTCCTCGATCTCATCCCGCTTGTTCGCGTGCATCTGCAGTAGCCGGCCGATGCGCTCGCGCTTGTCCTTGGTGCTGTTGTAGACGTAGCTCCCCGACTTGAGCGAGCCCGAGTACACCCGGAAGAAGGTCAGCCGGCCAACGTAGGGATCGGTCGCTACCTTGAATGCCAGCGCGGAGAACGGCTCGGCATCGGAGGCACAGCGCTCGATGTGGGTCTCGTCGTGCAGCGGCAGGTGCCCCACGATAGGGGGAACGTCGGTCGGGCTCGGCAGGTAGTCGATCACGGCGTCGAGCAGCGCCTGGACGCCCTTGTTCTTGAAGGATGCGCCGCAGAGGACCGGCACGATCGACCCGGAGGTGGTTGCCTTCCGGATGGCCCGCTGAATCTCCTCATAGCTCAGCTCGGCGCCGCCAAGATATTTCTCCAGCAGCTCCTCCTCGTGCTCGACGGCGGCCTCGATGAGCTCGTGCCGAGCGGCCTCGACCCGTTCCTTATAGGACTCGGGGACCGGAAACTCGGTGAAGGTCTTGCCCAGGGTTTCCTCATCGAACACCACCTCGACCCGCCGCAGCACGTCGATGTGTCCGGTGAACATCTCACCCGAGCCCACCGGGAGCTGGATCGGATACGCCTTCTTGGTAAGCCGATCGCGGATCATGGCAAGGCAGCGATCGAAATCGGCACCGACCCGATCCATCTTGTTTGCGAAGATGAGTCGGGGGACTCCGTAGCGGTCGGCTTGACGCCACACGGTCTCAGTCTGCGGCTCTACCCCAGCGACGGAATCGAGCAGGGTGACGGCCCCGTCCAGCACGCGCAGCGAGCGCTCCACCTCGACGGTGAAGTCCACGTGTCCAGGGGTGTCGATGATATTGATTCGGTAGGGGGTGCCGTTCCGGGTCCAGAAGCAGGTGGTCGCAGCGGAGGTGATGGTGATGCCGCGCTCCTGCTCCTGCTCCATCCAGTCCATAGTGGCCGCGCCCTCGTGGACCTCACCGATCTTGTAGTTCTTGCCGGTGTAGTAGAGGATCCGCTCGGTCGTAGTCGTCTTCCCGGCATCAATGTGAGCCATGATGCCGATGTTGCGATAGCGATCGAGGGTTGTCTGTCGGGCCATTCCTACCCCTAACGAAAAAGCGGGGCGACCGACCGGGACCGTTCCCGTGGTATCGCTCCGCGCACATCCGAGCTTTCGCCCTGGATGAGGATCCATCGGATCCCACGCGTTGTCATTGGAGGATCAGAGGTGGCTCAGAGACATCTCGGTCACGTGATCCGATGTTGCCGGCGGCAAAAGCGCCAAGCCCGGGGAAAATAGTGACTTGGAACCTGCTGTCAACCCTCAGGAGTACCCGAAAACCGCCAGGCCAGGAGGTATGAAAAGGGCGCCTCTCTCCAGGCGCCCCCGCATTGACCTTCCTGACCCGCTGTCCCGCTTACCACCTGTAATGAGCAAACGCCCGGTTGGCTTCCGCCATTCGGTGGGTGTCTTCCTTCTTCTTGATCGTATTGCCCTCACCCTTCGACGCGAGAATCAGTTCGGCTGCCAGCCGCTCCGCCATCGTCTTCTCGGTCCGGGTGCGGGAAAACTGGATGATCCAACGCATGGCGAGCGCGGTCCGCCGGTCGGGACGGACTTCCACCGGGACCTGGAGGGAGGCGCCGCCAACCCGACGGCTCTTCACCTCGAGCGTGGGCTTGGCGTTGTTTACCGCCTGCTTGAACACGGAGACCCCGGGCTGGCTGGTGCGCTCCTCGATCAGATCCATGGCCGTGTAGAAGATTCCCTCGGCCACGCTCTTCTTTCCTTCATACATCAAGTTGTTCACGAATTTGGAAACGGTCTGGCTGTCGTACCGGGGATCGGGCGGGACCGGGCGCTTAACCGATTTGTTGCGGCGACTCACTACTTGCCTCCCTTGCCACCGGCGCCACCGCCGGCCTTGGGTCGCTTGGCTCCGTACTTCGAACGGCTCTGACGCCGGTCGTTCACACCCGCCGAGTCGAGGGTACCGCGCACGATGTGATAGCGGACTCCGGGCAGGTCCTTCACTCGGCCGCCGCGGATGAGAACGATCGAGTGCTCCTGCAGGTTATGACCTTCACCCGGAATGTAGGCGGTGACTTCGAAGCCATTGGTCAGCCGCACGCGCGCGACCTTGCGCAGCGCGGAGTTCGGCTTCTTGGGCGTGGTGGTGTATACCCGGGTACACACGCCTCGCTTCTGGGGATTGTCCCGCAGCGCCGGGGCCTTGTCTTTGGCTTCGACATCTTTCCGGCCGCGCCGGATGAGCTGATTGATGGTCGGCATAAACCTGAAGCGTAGTTAACGAATAACCCCCTATCCGGGGGAGACCTGCAAAGTTAGAAGCACGGGAGCCCAGGGTCAAGCAGCGAATATCCATGGCAGCCCGGCGGGAGAGTGGTCGCTACGCAGCGTGCCTGAGGGCCCGGAGCTCCGCATCAGGCCAGTACTCACAATAAATGAAGCGCCGGGAGAGGGTATCAAATACCGAAAGAGTCTTCCTGCCGCCCACGACCACGAGTTCGGTGTTGATGGCCAGAAGGTAGCGGTCCAGCAAGGCGTGAAAGTCGGTCACGTGCAGTCGGTAAGCCTTCTGGGGAAAGAAATACCGGGCTCCGGCCAACGTTTCGATCCAATTCGGGCGGCTACTGAAATCGGTGCCGAAGTAGTAGTCGCCGTTGACTCTGATCGCCGCGGTAAACCCCGCCAGGTGCTTCTTCAGTCTTCGAACGAACCTCGCCCCGCCTCCGCTCGCCACCCATAGGTCCAGAAATTTCCTGCTGTCTCCGGTGGACACCAGGAACTCGCCGGAATCTCCATGGGTCTCGATGGAGTGGATGTGCCGGACCCCGGGAACGCGGCGATAATGCTCGCTTACGACACAGGCATTCGGCGTGACGTAGGCAATCCTCGGGGTCTCGCCATACTCTCCGATGACCAGATGATTGCCGTTTTCGCAAACGCTCTCGGCTCGCGCACTATGAAAGTCTCGCGGCAGAGCAGCCACGCTAAATCTTCCGCCATACCGCTCCTCGATCATCTCACGGGTCAGTGTCCCCTGGGGCGCTATCGCGCTGTTGTCCCGAAGCATCGTAGCCAACGCCGAATCCAGATGGCCGCGGCGAACCACCGAGGGGGGATGAAAGAGAGTACAGTATGCTCCGGAGATCAGCTCGAGGGTGCGGTGCTGCCTGACCACGAGTATCAACGCCTTGAACAGAGCTGACATATTTCCGGTTGCACGGAACTGCTGCACATGGGCGGTAATGAATGAATGATGGCTGGCGATGACCTGGGTGGTGAACATCGGACCCTCCGGGAAGCGAACTGGCCTGCTACCGGAGAGTGTGCCTGAGGCCAGTCAAGCCGAGGTCAAGACCGCCTGACGTCGTTTGATCGTTCCGGATGAGCCTGTAAGCCCCGCTGCTGCTTTTTGCGTTCGCGGCTGGCTTTTTGAAAGGTCGGCTTCACGCAACCCCGCTGAAATCCTCACTTTACCGCTACCTGCCGTAGCGGCCCCCAACTTGCCTCCCTGCCCTGAGCCGTGTCCCTCCAGGGACTTTCCTTCGTCGTCCAGTCGTTCGGAGTTGCCGTGTCTCACTCAGCTCGATGGTTCCTCGGCGCGATGCTCGCCGGGTGTGGCGCCATCAGCGCCCACGCGCAA
>JBKPAO010000073.1:0-26402 GCA_046726475.1 Gemmatimonadota bacterium
CGTCTTGCTCAGCATTCGCTTTTCACAGGGTAGGTGGAGCGCGGTCCCTCCCGGGTGATGGCGGTCCCACCAGCGATGCGCTCGTTCCTGATTCCACGACGATTCGGGAACCGCGGCTGCGAGAAGGTGGGACAGCTCGAGCGCGCACTGAGGGCGGTCCTCCGGGTGCTTCGCAAGGCAGGAAAGGATCACGCGGTCCAGCACCGCCGGGATCTCCAGCTCACTCCGTTGCGATGGGGGGACCGGGGTCGCGTTGGCGTGCTGGTACATCAGCTGAATGGCATTGGGGGCCTGGAAGACCAGGCGGCCGGTGAGCAGCCAGTAGCCGACGCAACCGAGGGTGTAGATGTCGACCCGATGGTCCGCCACCCGGTCTCCCCGCACCATTTCGGGAGCGATATACGCCGGAGTGCCGGTGGTCGCGTCCGGCGCCGTCAGCAGGGTCGCTTCGCGGTCGCCATCGCCCATCGCCTTCACCAGGCCAAAGTCGAGCACCTTCACAAAATCGACGTCGAGTCCGAGACGACAGGTGAAAATGTTGGAGGGCTTGATGTCGCGGTGGACCAATCCTCGGCCGTGGGCCTCCGCGAGCGAGGCGCACACCTGTCGCAGCAGATAGACCACCCGATCCGGCGGTACCGGCCCGAACCGCTCCACCAGCGTTTCCAGATCGAGTCCGTCCAGCAGTTCCATGACCAGAAAAAACGTTCCGTCCTGGGCTACGCCGAAATCGTAGAGGCTGATGGTGTGGGGCGACCGGAGCGACGCCGCTGCCTCTGCCTCTCGCCGGAAGCGCTCGGTGATGACCCGAGCGGCTGCGGGGGTACTGGACCCGATGACCTCAGATCGAATGAGCTTGACCGCCGCGGGGCGGGCCAACATCTGATGGGTTGCCCGGAAGACCTCACCCATCCCGCCTTTTCCGAGGGGTTCCTCCAGCCGATAGCTTCCCAGCTCACGCGCGCGGCGCACCTGCTGGCCGAGTCTATGGATGATCTTGACCGGAATCACCACCAGAAAGGCGCAGATGTAGGTCGGCAGAAAGTTCCAGAGGAGATAGAACGCGTTCAGCTGAACCTCCACGCCGCGGAGGTGGCTCAGCACGAGGGCCAATGGCTCGGTGGATGCCGCCAGCAGCGAGGTCACCAGGGTCTTTCGCGGAGTGTTCGGCACGATCGCCGGATAGAACAGGAGGGGGATACACACCCAGGACACGCGTGGGCTAATGGGGACTGGCGCCCACTGGCTCAGGATGGAAGTCAGAAAGCATTGAAGGACCAGGTAGCCCGATCCAACGTCCAGCAGGATCGACTTACCGCTGAGCCGGCGAGCCAGCGCCGTCATCACGAGCGAGCTCGCAACCCCAATCACTGCCACCAGGTTTCCGGGGAAAGGCCAGACATCCGGCATGAACGCCATCTCGCCGAACCACCTGGCCACCACGTTGTTCATGAGTAGCGTGAGGGCCCAGAGCGAGGCAAAGACGAGACTGACGATGCCGACCCGCCGACAGGTCTGGCCCAGCACATCGCTGGGCAGGCTCTGCCCCGGCGGTGAACTAGTCGTGGTTCGAACGGGGGTCGAGGGCCGGCGGCCCAACAAGCGACGCGTGCTCATAAGGTATCAGGAAGAGGGTTTTCTTAAGGCTACTATGTTTTCGGCTCTCCGGCCATGTGGACTCTAGACTCTGAAGTACAATGGTCGTACGTTCGAATCGGTTCCGCCCTGGCCGGGCTGAGCCTCGTGACAAACTCTCCAATCGCATTTCAGCCTGACCATGACCCTGAACCCGAGAGTCTGGTACCCGGTGGTGAGACCTCTCGCCGGTGTTGCCGCTCTCATATTTATGGGGTGTCATCCCCATCCCTCCGCTGCTCCGCCGGAACAGTGCGGTCCCGCTGTGCCGGAGACAGCTCAGCACCCCGTTGCGATCCCTTCCGCCGATCTGGCGGGCGATTATCGCCTGGTACAGGTCCGCACGCAGCCGGCGCCGAGCGTGACCTCCTCCGGACGGCTGCACTTGATGCCGGTGGACTCCGGCACGCGCGCTGTCGCCGTGGGAGGGGCGGTGCGCGACCTGGTCGGATGGCTGGATCCGACAGAGGGAGACCGTCGCTGGCGTGCTGACGCTGGATCACGCGATCCTGCCCACCCCGGCGTCGTGCTCGCGGGATCGCACCTACGGTTGGGGCAGCCGGGCGCCCTGGACGCGTACGTCGAGCACCTGACGATCACGGCGGTTTCCGGTGATGGGTTCTGGGGCTGGTGGAAGGCGGAGCCTGGGTTCGAGCTGACGCTCGACAGCGCTAGCGGTCGCAGACTCCCCGACCCCGCCGGATTCTTTTGCGCGCTGAGAGTTCACTCCTGACCTCGAAGGCAGCCAGTGCCGGACTGCTATTGTACCGCCGGCGACCCGGTGGGCTTGAACTATTTCTGGCACATCCCGGTGGCCCGTTCTGGAAGGGCCGAGATGCCGGCGCCTGGACCATACCGAAGGGATTGGCCGAGCCGGGTGAGGAGCTGCTGGACGCCGCCTGCCGGGAGTTTCGGGAAGAGACCGGCCTTCTTCCGGTAGGGCCGTTTATCTCGCTGGGTGCCATTCGGCAAAAGGCCGGCAAAGTGGTGCATGCCTGGGCGTGGGAGGGTGACGCGGATCCTGATCAGGTCACCAGCAACACGATGAAGACCGAGTGGCCTCGCGGCTCGGGCCGGTGGCTCACCTTTCCAGAAGTCGACCGATGTGCCTGGTTTCCTCCTGACATTGCGCGGGAAAAGATCAATTCGGCACAGAGGGAACTGCTCGATCGGCTGGAAGCTTCCCTGTCAGACCCGCCTCCGGTATAGGCCACAGTTGTCAGCAAGGGTCGCGCGCCGGATGCTCTTGGCGGCTGGGCTTCTCCTGAGCGTGGTCGTGACACTGACCGCGCAACAGAAAGTCCGAGCCAGGGAACTCGGCATCGCGCCGGGCACGCTCCCACCCGGCCGCTTGAATGCGATTACCGATGTCACCGGCGTTCTGGTGGGTCAGTCCACGGTAATCCAGGGTGATTCGGTGCATACCGGCGTCACTGCGATTCTCCCGCATCCGGGTAACCTGTTTCTCGAGCGCGTCCCCGCAGCCATTTACGTGGGCAACGGCTTTGGAAAATTGTTGGGTATCACCCAAGTGGCCGAGCTGGGCGAGCTGGAGACTCCGATTCTGCTGACCTGCACGCTCTGTGTATGGAAGGCGGCCGATGCGATGGTCGCCTATCTGCTGGAGCAGCCAGGGATGGCTGAGGTGCGCTCGATCAATCCCGTGGTTGGTGAGACCAACGATGGGTACGTCCTCAACGCTATCCGCCAACGGCCTATCACTCCCGATCAGGTGCGAGCTGCCTTGACGACCGCCACGAGTGGACGGGTTGCCGAGGGAAGTGTTGGTGCTGGTGCCGGCACAGTCGCGTTCGGTTGGAAGGGAGGCATCGGTACCGCCTCACGAAGGACCGGAACTCGAGCTGGCAGTTGGACCGTGGGTGTTTTGGTGCAGTCGAATTTTGGCGGCGATCTCCACATTATGGGTGTCCCGGTGGGCCGGGCTCTGGGGCGCACCGGCGTGCAGCGCTCTGCAGCATTGCAACGGGCCAAGGGCTCGATCATGATAGTTGTGGCAACGGACGCGCCGCTCTCCGAGCGGAATCTCCGGCGCCTGGCGGCGCGGGCGCTCATCGGCGTCGCGAGGACCGGCTCCGTTATGGACAACGGTTCCGGAGATTACGTGATCGCTTTCTCCACCAGCGCTGAGGTTCGGCGCCGGCCCGAGGAGATGCGGCGTACCGTCACCGATCTCGCGAATGACTCGCTGTCCGAGTTGTTTCAGGCGGCTGCCGATGCGACCGAGGAGGCGATCTACAATTCCCTGTTCATGGCAACCACCGTGCGCTCCCGGAACGGTACCGTGGAAGCACTGCCGGTGAAGGAGGTTCTAGACCTGCTGCGCCGAAAATGAAGCCTTACGCCGACCACTTCTCTGCGCTCGCAGCGGCGTACGCGAGCTGTCGGCCAGGCTACCCCAGCGACCTGTTTACCTATCTCGCTAGCGTTGCTCCCCGCCGGGAGCTGGCATGGGACTGTGCCGCCGGTAGCGGTCAGGCTACGCTGCCGCTGACCCAGTGGTTTGGTCGCGTCATCGGGACCGACGCCAGCGCGGCGATGCTGGCGCAAGCGTCGCCCCATCCGAAGGTGGAGTATCGAGTAGCCCCCGCCCAACAAAGCGGTCTGGATGATCGGAGCGTCGACCTGGTCACCGTTGCACAAGCACTCCACTGGCTGGAGCTCGACGCATTTTACGCTGAGGTGGAGCGGGTCCTCGTCCCCGGCGGGGTACTGGCGGTCTGGACCTACGGAATCACTCATATCGATCATCAGGGAGCAGACCACATTCTCAGCCACTTCTATTCGCAGATAGTGGGGCCGTTCTGGCCCGCCGACCGACGTCATGTCGAGTCTGGCTACCGGACCTTACCATTTCCCTTTCCGGAGCTGGTGCCACCGGCCTTTGTCATGGAGGAGCGATGGACTCTGGGCCAGCTGCTGGGATATGTGGGTACCTGGTCCGCTACCCGGCGGTTCCGGGAAGCAACGGGCCGTGATCCGGTCGAAGATCTTGCTGGAGAATTAGGACGCCAGTGGGAAGATTCTGCGACCAGGCGAACGATTTCCTGGCCGCTGAGCCTGCGGGTGGGGATGTCGGCCGGGAACCGAGGTGACGGAATCTGAAAGCGGGGTGGTGACGACATGCCTCGGGTATTACATTGCTCCCGCCCCATACGACAAAAAGGCATGAAAACACTCGACGAGTTCTCACCCGCCTCGCCGGCGCACGGCGGTACCACAGCATCCATACTAGTGGTGGATGATGAGACTGCAGTCCGGCGCTTTGCCGCCCGCGTGCTCGCGCGAGACGGGTTCTCCGTGGTCGAGGCGACTGACGGAGCGCAGGCGCTCGAGATGGTGCGGGATCAAGGAGTGCCGGTCGAGGCGGTTGTCTCCGACATCGTTATGCCACGCATGAACGGAGTCGAGCTGATGGACGCGCTCTCGGCTTCGCATCCCGACGTTCCTGTGATTCTGATGTCCGGATATGCCTCCGCGGCTCTCGCGGAAATGGGAATCGCGTCGCCTTGCAGCCTCCTTCCCAAGCCATTTCCAGCCGAGCGTCTCCTGGCTGAGGTCCATCGCTGCATCGGGCAGCGGAACGGAGGTACTAGCGCCGCGTAGTAGGCGATGCGGCATGAGCGCCTCTGCCCCTGCCTCTCTCTCCGAATCTCCTCCGCCTGACGCCTCCGCTTTGAGATACCCGTTCCGCGACTCGCTACGTCGCGGGTTCTCGGTTCGTAGCGAATATCTTCATGTGCCATTTCAGCCTCGAGCTGAAGCTCATTTCATCCTTACCGGGCCACTGGCGCGGGTATTGCCAATCCTAGGCCGGTTGAAATGGTCCACGCCGGCCTTGTCACTCTTTTGATTGGGTGATCGCTACGTACCGGTGGGAGCAGCGCCTTTCGGGTGCTCGGCGCGGCCAGCTAACTCCAAGAGGCCACGCGCTTTAATGGAGGAAACCGGTCCGTCCGGTTCAACCTTCCGGGTCGGCTGGTCCGCCAAAGACGCAATCGGCGTCGGTGCATAACGCAAGAACTCCCCCGTCCACCACGTTACGACCGATTCGACCGAGGATGCCAGATGAGTGTCGCCGCCCGCCTCAAACCTGTTTCGCTCCTGCTGCTCGTGCTGCTGGGATGCGACGGAGGTCCGAGCGGGCCGAGCACCGGCGGCAGCCTCAGGGTAACGATCTTGGGTCTCCCCACCGGATCGGCAGCGACGGTGACGGTTACCGGACCGGGTGGGTTCAATCAGAGTGTGACCACTACCCAGACGCTCAGCCAGCTCGCGCCCGGCACTTACGCCGTGACTGCCACCGACGTCAACATCGGCGGAGCCCAGTACTCGCCCAATCCGGTGACGCAGTCGGTGACAGTCAACAGCAACCAGTCCACTGCCAGCGTGGTTTATTCGACCGCGACGGGGAGTCTTTCCGTCAATATCACCGGCTTGGGCACCAGCCGCACGGCCGCGGTCACAGTGACTGGCCCCGCGGGTTATAGCCATCCATTAAACTCCACTACTACGCTCAACGGGCTCGCTCCCGGCGACTACACGGTGAGCGCAGCCAATCCCGCCTCGGCGGGCTGCACCAACAATACGCCCACTCCCACTGCACAGACCGTGACCGTTGTCGCCCGACAGACCGCGGTCGCGAACGTGAGCTACGGTCCGGCGGGATCCGGAGCCGTGAATCTCTGTATCGGCGGCATGTATCTCATTCAGAGCGCTCAGGACCTTTCAGCCAGCGTTCCGCTGGTACGGAACCGGGATGCCTACCTGCGCGTCTTCCCGGTGGCGGACCAGGCCAACACTCCAGCTCCCGTGGTCCAGCTTCGGATTCTTGTCAACTCATCTCAGCAGGGCAGTCCGATAACGCTTAATCCAAACAGGGCTACCGTGCCGACTGCCGCGGATGAGAGCGTTCTGAACAATTCGTGGAACTACCGGGTCCCCGGGTCCTTGATCCAACCGGGTCTGAGCATTGAAGCCACAGTCGATCCCGCCAACTTGGTGCCTGAAAGCAATGATAGCGATAACGTCTTCGTGCTGTCTCCGACCGATATTCGGTCTGTGCCCATTCTGAGCGTGACGATGGTGCCGATCCTCCAAACCGGGACTAATCAGCAGGGCAACGTTACCGACGCGAACAAGAGCAACTTTCTCGATGTCACCCGGAGTATGCATCCCCTCGATGGAGTAGACATTCAGGTTCGGGCTACACCCCTGACCACGAGCACCACGCTCGAGTCGGATGGGGCCGGATGGCTTGAGGTTTTGGATCAAGTGGATGCCGCGTCACTGGCAGACGGCCGGTATTACTACGGCGTGGCGAAAGTCTCCTATCAGTCAGGGGTCGCCGGCATCGCCTTTGTCAGCGAACCATCGCTGGCCTCTCACGCAGCGATGGGATGGGACGCGATGCCTAGTGCCGCGGTGGTCATGGCGCATGAGCTGGCACACAACTGGGGACGGAGGCACGCGCCGTGCGGCGGCCCCACCGATCTCGACGTCAACTATCCCGACCCGAGCGGTCTGACTGATAGCTACGGACTCGACCTGTCCACCGCGCAACCCACGCTGAAGCCTGCTTCGTCCAGCGACATCATGGGATATTGCTCCTCGAAGTGGGTGAGCGAGTACACGTATCGTGGCGTGTTCGATTACCTGGCTCCCCTGTCGAGTCTTCCGGTGAGTGCGGACATGGCTGACCAAACCCCTCAGCCGTCGTTGCTGGTTTGGGGTCATCTCGGCAACGATGGGCTGGTACTCCAGCCGGCCTTCCACATCACAGCCCGGCCTCGCCTGCCGTCCCAGAGGGGGCCGTATTCGATCGAAGGTCGTTCCGCCGACGGATCGGTGCTGTTCGCCCATTCGTTCAAGATGGCCCAGGTCGCAGATCTCCCGGGGACTCCCCGGAGCTTCGCGTTTGCGATACCGCTCTCGGACCTCCAGGCAGGCGGCCTGGCCAGCATCCGACTCAGCGGAGAAGGCAGGGAGACGGCAGTGTCCGCGTCCCCCGCGGCCTTCCGCCAGGTCCCGGCCGGAACCGATGCGGTTCAGGTTCGGCGCCAGATTGGAGGGCACGTTGCGCTTCGGTGGGACCATCGGGTCTATCCGATGGTTATGGTGCGTGACCCCGATACCGGCGAGGTGCTGTCGTTCGCTCGCGGAGGCGAGGTGCAGCTGTTGACCGCCAAATCCAAAGTCGACCTACTGCTCTCCAACGGCGTTACCAGCAGCCGCCGGCGCGTCAGCGTGGCCCCATGATGCGTGCAGCGGCACTAGTGCTGCTGATGCATGCCGCCGCCTGCGCCCCCCGACAGACTGCAGCACCCTCCCAGGAGAGCTCCCCGGCGCAGGACGCGACCTCTACGCCGGCGATTACCCTGGAAAGAACTGCGTGCTTCGGCCGGTGCCCGGTGTACCGTCTGGCGGTCACTCCCACCGGAGCGCTGACCTACGAGGGCACAGCCAACGTCCGGCGCATCGGGGCGGCGACCGGTCAGGTTCCGGCCGATTCGGTTACCGCGCTTCTCAGCGAGCTCGAAGAAGCTGATTACTTCTCCTTTGCGGACAGCTATACCTCGGCCGACCCGACCTGCGGACGCTATGCCACCGATCTGCCTACCGTCATGACCTCAGTGACTATGCAGGGACGGACCAAGCGTGTCGTGCATGATCACGGGTGTGCAGCTCCGGGTGCCCTCGATGTGCTGGAGCGGAGAATCGACGAGGTGCTCGGCTCGTCGCAGTTCACCGGCCGCTGAGTCAGACCGTCTCCCGCCTGCGTTGAGCCGGATCCAGTCGATCTCGTACCGCATCTCCCAGCAACGTCGCCGCCACCACCACGATCACCAACGCCACTCCTGGCGCGGTCGCCACCCAGGGGGCATTGACCAGAGTATCCCGCCCGGAGGCGATGAGATTCCCCCACGAAGGGGTGGGGGGTTGCACGCCCAGCCCGAGAAATGAAAGCCCCGCCTCGAGCATGATCGCGTTCCCGATTCCCAGTGCGGCCGCAACGATGACCGGCGTGAGCGCGTTCGGAAGAATGTGTCGGACCAGGACTCGCGGTGCTCGTACTCCCAGCGCGACGGCGCTCTCGACAAACGGTCTTGCTGCCAGCGCCCGTACCTCGCCGTGAACCATCCGGGCAACTGTCATCCAACCGGTGAGGCCCAGGACCGCGATGACCAGTGCGGCGCTCGGCTGCCAGAGCGAGGCGAGCAAGAGGAGGAGCACCACCCGCGGGAGCGCCAACGCGAAATCGGTGAGTCCCAACAGTGCCACTCCGATCGGTCCGGTCCAGAATCCGGCGGCCGCGCCCACCACCGTACCGATCGTCACTGACAGGAGCACGGCAAGCACTCCGACACCCAGCGAGACCCGTGCACCGAAGGCCAGACGCGCCCATACGTCGCGCCCGAAGCGGTCGGTGCCAAGGAGATGGAACGTGCCGTGGGTGTCAGTGTGCAGCGGCGGCAGGAACCGCGTCGCGACGATGTCCCGCTGGACCGAGGGATCGACCGCGAGCAGCGGAGCGAACACGGCAATCAGGATCGCCAGCGCCATGACGGCCAAGCCGAACCGGGCGCGTCCATCGGAGAGGAGACTCCCGCCGGCCGGCATCAGCCGGTCCCGCTCGGTTGCGGGTTCCGGAGACGAGGATCGGCCCAGGCGGCGAGCGCTTCGGCGAGCAGATTACCCGCTACCACCAGCGCCGCGCTGACCGCGGTGGCCGCCATGATCACGGGATAATCGCGGGCTCCCACAGCCTCCACCATGACTCGGCCGACGCCGGGCCAGGCAAAGATCGCCTCGATGAACACCGCTCCGGAGAATAGTGCTGGCAGTGAGAGTCCCAGCAGGGTCAAGACCGGGATCAGCGCGTTCCGGAGCACATGCCGCAGCGTGACCTGCCAGGGAGAGAGTCCCTTGGCCCGAGCGATCGCCACGTAGGGCGCGCCCCGGACGTCGAGCATCGCTCCCCGGACGTAGCGGGCGGTCCCGCCGATACCAATCAGGGTCAGGGTTATCAGGGGGAGCGCGAGATGTCGGAGTCGATCCGCGATCCGGGCCCAGCCGCTGAGAAAATCCGCATCGAATCCCGCGGCGCCGAACGCCGGCAGCGCTCGCAGCCAGTAGGTGAAGACCATGACCAGCATCAGCCCCAGCCAGTAGCCGGGGAGGGCGAACAAAGTCACGGTAATGATCGAGAGCGTGGTATCGGCGGCGCCCCCGCGCGATGCCTGGATGCCTCCGACGACGATACCCAGCAGATAACTCAGCAGGAGAGAAATTCCCACGAGGCTGACCGTGGCCGGCCAGGCCGCACCGATCATCGCGCGTACTGGTCGGCCGGTTGCGATGCTCGTTCCCCACTCACCGCGCACGAACTGACCGAGCCAGGTGCTGTACTGCTCGGCCAGAGGACGATCGAGTCCCAGCGCCTTCCGCTGAGCCGCAAGCTGGGCCGGGGAAGCCGTCGGTCCGACCAGGAGCACAGCTGGGTCCCCTGGCGCAAGACGGATCAAGAAGAACATGAGAGTCACGACCCCGACGATCACCGCAAGGCCGGCGAGCGCGCGCCGGAACAGGGCCTGAAGCATGACACCAATCTAGGCGTCACCGGGATCGGTGCGCTGCAGCTTCCAGCTTGGAGGAGATAGAATACGCCGTGCTCTCTGCGCGCCGCTGGGCTCTGCTGGTTCTCCTGCTCGCGACCGCCTGCCGCTCAACCGCGAGTCGGCGCGGCGCCACGGTACTGTTCGCCTCCGGCGCCGACCTCCAGAGCATCAACCCATTGCTAACGCTGCATCCGCTCGCTCGCCAGGTTCAGCGCTACGTGCTGCTCACGACCTTGGCTCGATACGACAGCACGCTGGCTCCCCGACCCTACCTTGCCAGAAGCTGGGAATGGTCCCGGGATCGTCGGCGGCTCAGCTTTGAGCTGGAGACGGCGGTACGCTGGCACGACGGGGCTCCAACCACCACTCGTGACGTAGTCTGGACCTTGAACGCTGCCCGGGACCCAGCCACCGGCTATCCTCGCGCCAACGACCTCGCTTTGCTAGAATCGGTCTCGGCACCCACCGAGTCGACCGTAGTGCTGCAGTTCCGTGCCACCCCCGCGGCCTTCCCCGATGTGCTGACCGACCTGGCCATACTCCCGGCGCACCTGCTGGACACCGTTCCGCATCATCGCCTGCGGCAGGCGGCGTGGAACAACGCCCCGGTAGGAAACGGCCCGTTCCGTTTCGTGGCCCACGAGCCCAACCGGCGCTGGGTCTTCGCCGCTGATTCTTCTTTTCCGGCAGTCTTGGGTGGACCGCCCCGCCTGGACCGTTTTATCGTGGTCGTGGTGAACGAGCCGACTACAAAGCTCGCGGCGCTCACCTCCGGGGAGCTCGATGTAGCGGGGATCCAGCCTGCCCACGCCCAGTTTGTGCGCCGCGATCCGAATCTCCGAGTACTCAGCTATCCGATCCTCTGGACCGACGGGATCGTCTTCAATACCCGTCGCCCGCCGTTTGATCGGCTGTCGGTCCGCCGCGCTCTCAGCGGGGCAATCGACCGACAGGAGCTGGTCGATGGCTACATCTATGGGTTCGGTACTCCGGCCGCGGGGCCGGTTCCTCCGGCGGCGCCGCACTATATCCCGGTGGCCCAAGTCTCGGCGTCTCGTATCACGCGTCCCATCGCGCCGGTTCCGTTTGAGTTGCTGACAGTCGGCAGTGGCGAAGCCGCTTTGGAGCAGATGGTTCAGGCCAGGCTCAAGCCAGCAGGTTTTGACGTGAGAATACGGCAACTCGAGCTCTCTGCGTTTCTTGCGAGAGTCTACGGGAACGCTCACGACTTCCAGGCCGCGATGCTGGGTATCCCGGGAGACCTGGGCCTGGGGTATCTCCAACCACTCGCCGAACTGGCCGGGATGCGCGCGCCCGCGGATCCCGAGGGGGCGCAGCGCATGTTCGCCGATTCACTCCCGGTGGCTTTCCTGTATCACTCGCGAGGGCTCCAGGGAATGAACCGCAGACTCCATGGTGTCACCATGGACCTACGGGGAGAGCTTCCGACGGTGCACGACTGGTGGGTCGACCGATGAGCGGGGAGGCGCACAGTGGATCGGAGTTCAAATCCTCGGCGCCGGTACGACTCGACTTCGCCGGCGGGTGGACCGACGTTCCGCCGTTCTCGATTCAGGAAGGCGGCGTCGTTGTGACTGCCGCGATTCAGCTCGTCTCCCACGCGGAGGTGCGACTCGGTGGGAGCGGCTTTCGACTGGTTTCCGAGGACCTGCATGACCAGCTCGAAATCGCCGATTCCAGATCCCTGGTTCGCGATGGGCGGCTTGACCTTTTAAAGGCCGGTCTTCGGATGCTTCCTGTCGGAGCCTGCACGCTCACCACCCGTTCGGATGCGCCACCCGGCTCAGGCTTAGGGAGCTCGGGTGCGCTCGACGTCGCGCTGGTCGCAGCGCTCTCAGCAGCGCGGGGTGAAAGTCCCGACCCGATCGAGATCGCCGAAACCGCCTGCCGTCTGGAAGCAGTCGAAGCCGGTATTCCGGGCGGCCGTCAGGATCAGTTTGCCTCGGCGCTGGGCGGTTTCCTCCGTTTGCAATTCCAAGATCCAGAGGTGGAGGTCGAGCGACTGAGGCTCGATCCTGGGTTCATGGCCGATCTCAGCCGTCGCATCGTGTTGTGCTACACCGGCGCGACGCGCTTCTCCGGAACGACGATCGAGCGAGTCATGCGGGCATACGAGCAAGGCGATGCACGGGTACTCGCGGCGCTCCATGGTCTTCGCCAGGTGGCGGAGGAGATGAGCCGGGCGCTCGTAGCGGCGGATAGCGCGGCAGTCGGCCGGCTGCTGAGCGACAATTGGTGCCACCAGCAGGCGCTGGATGATCGGATGCGTACTCCGGAGATGGCTCAGCTGGAAAATCTGATGATCGAGGCTGGTGCGCTGGGCGGGAAGGCCGCGGGCGCTGGCGCGGGAGGCTGCATGTTCTTCCTGGCGCCGGATGATCCCTCGCCTTTGCTCGAAGCCGCTAATCAGGCTGGCGTTCGACTGCTGCCGGTGAGGTGGGCGATGAGGGGTGTCTACCTGTGTTGACCGCCGACGAGCTGGAAGCCCGGCGAGTAGAGATCGCCGCAGGTGGTGACCTCTCTCGGCTGCTCAGCCACCTCGCCGAGCGCGCCCAGCCGGTACTCGACCTAATGCCAGCGGTCCCGCGAGCCAAGGCGGTACTGACGGCGGACGGTGGGGTGTGTCCGGAGGACGCCACCCGTCTCGAGTTCGATCCCTGGAGCCCAGCCGAGCACCGATGCCCTCGGTGCGGCAGGAGCTTTCGCGGAGAACGGCACGACGCCGCCTGGGCTCATTACCAGCATCTCTGGTTGGCAGAGCGCGCTGCTCACCTTGCGGTGCTCGGTGTCTTGGGCGACCGGTCCGATGCGGTAGGTCGAGCCAATCAATTGCTGCTGTCATACCGAAACTATTCGGAGTTTCCCAACCGGGACAACGTGCTCGGTCCCAGTCATCTGTTCTTTTCTACTTACCTCGAATCGATCTGGCTGGGAAACTATCTCGCCGCGGCCTTCCTGTTGCGCGAGGCCGGACAGCTGAGCGACGAGAGTGCCGAGATCGTGGCTGCCGTGGCCGACGAGTCTGCTGGGCTTATCGGGGAATTCGATGAAGGCCTCTCCAACCGCCAAACCTGGCACAACGCCGCCCTGGCGAGCGTCGCCGTCTGGTTCGAGGACGAGGAGCTGGCTACCCGGGTCATCGAGGGACCCAGCGGGATCCTCGCCCACTTGCTTCAGGGCTTCGGGCCCGATGGGATGTGGTATGAGGGAGACAACTATCACCTCTTTGCATTGCGCGGCCAGTTTCTCGCCATGCGCTGGGCTCAGCAGGCAGGGGTGAACATGCTGGCAGATCCCCGGCTCGCAGCCAGAGTGGCCGCTGCCTTGCGCGCTCCGGCAATAACCGCACTACCGGACTTCACCTTTCCAGCCCGCAAAGACTCGCGGTTCGGGGTGTCGCTCGCCCAGCCGATGTACCTGGAGCTGTGGGAGATCGGTCTGGCCCGGTTGAATCAAACTGCGGAACCGTCGCCGGAGCTGTGGGACTGGCTTGAGCGCCTGTATGAGTCGGCGGCGCCGCCCGCGCAAACGTTTGACTCCTACTTGAACGAAGCGGGTGAGCCGCCGCCTGACCGGCATCGAACCCGCGCCGATCTGTCCTGGTGGTCCCTATTGGAAATGCTTCCAGCGATTCCTGACAATCCTCCTGTATGGTCAGCTACCAGCACCTTTCTCGAGGGACAGGGACTGGCGGTGCTGCGGTCGGGCAATCGTTATGTCAGTCTCGAATGCGGGCAGCACGGTGGGGGACATGGCCATCCCGACCGGCTCAATATGGTGCTCCACGAGAATGGTGAGTACTGGCTTCCTGACTTCGGCACCGGATCGTATGTGGCCCGCGATCTCTTCTGGTATCGCTCGACGCTGGCGCACAATGCTCCTCGGCTCGATGGCGAGTCGCAATTCAGAGGCGACGCGGTCTGCGAATACTTCGAAGAGATCGGGGAGTGGGCTTGGGCGCGGGGACGATTCGGCGACCTCTCCCGCACCGTCGTCGCCGGCCCGGCGTACGTTCTCGATGTCGTGGAGCTCTCCGGGGGCGATGATCATCTGCTGGAGCTTCCACTGCACTTGAGTGGCACGGTCGAGCTGGTGTCGCCCGGCCGGTGGCAACCGGACGAACTCTCGGAC
The DNA here is from genome assembly GCA_046726475.1 of Gemmatimonadota bacterium. Taxonomy (GTDB): domain Bacteria; phylum Gemmatimonadota; class Gemmatimonadetes; order Gemmatimonadales; family GWC2-71-9; genus CAVVWJ01. The sequence continues at coordinate 14,424 of JBKPAO010000073.1, forward strand.
GAATTCGTCCAACAGGTCGAGAGATTCGTACCCACAACCGAGGCTCCGGTGGTACTCCGGGCGTGCGGTAGCACAGGGGCTAGCCTGGCCGTGCACCTCCAGTTCCCGGGTGATCTTCTTCGCGTCCTTGGGCCCGGGGCTCCCGGTACCAGTGGACCGGTTCCTTTTTATCTGATTCGGAGTCGAGGGCGACACCTTCGTCTGGTAACGGTGCTCGAATCCCCTAAGCCGCAGGAGACCGTTCGCAGCGTGAATGTTGAGGAGGTCGCGATCGAGGTCGAGACGTCGGCGGGAGCAGATCGCCACCTTGCTACCGCGGAAGGGTGGGAGGTTCGCACCTCCAACGGTCTAGTGAGGCTCCGTGGAGAACGACCACCGCTGCGGGCGTTCCAGCCGTTGGTTCGACTGGACCGGCCGATGCGAGTTAAGGGAATCGCTCTCCCGGTCGCTCATTCTCCCGAGCTGGACGGAACGCTCGAAGGCTTCGATATCGGAGAGCCGCTGGAACTGGACCACGACGATCAGTATCGGCAAAGCGAGGATCCGTACCCCGGCCCGGAGGAGTTCTCGGCCCGGGCCTACGTGAACTGGAGCGACGAGGGGATCTACCTTGCAGTGCAGGTGACCAAAGCCGATATAAAGGCGCGCGATCCTTCTGCCGCTCCACTGCGCCTCGACAACGAACCGGACGAGATCCACTTCGACGGGATTCAGGTCTACCTGCGCCAACCGGAGCAAGAAGCGATGCTCGGCTGGCTCATTGTCCCGTCGTCGAGCAACGGGGAGCTCATCATCCGATCGGTGTCCGATGCGGCTGGTGAGCCCGGCACTGTCCGAGGCAGCTGGCAACCGACTGAGGACGGCTACACCATCACCGTAGCGATTGTCCCGGCGGGTTGGGCGCCGACCACCACCCCAGGAGAAGAAATTGGCTTCGATCTCCTGGTGAACCGGATGCTGCCCGACCGAACCCGGCGAGCGGGACAGCTGGTGTGGAGCGGTGGTGGCGGCTGGGTTTGGCTCCGCGGCGATCGGCAGGATCCGGAGAGGTTCGGCACTCTGGAGCTCCGTTGAGCCGGGCTCAACCGCTTGCCCCGCCCAGGTAACCTTCGGGGAGGTTCTTTGACCGAGCACATCGCTGGCTTCACCTCCACCGGCAGCAAGCGGCCCGAAACGCTCTTCGGATCGCACGATCCCACGCTCCCTTCCAGGATGATCCGCTCCGCGGGCTGTCATGTGTGGGACGAGAGGGGCCGCGAGTACATCGATTACATCATGGGACTCGGCTCGGTCGCGCTGGGATACGGGCACCAGAACGTTACCCGCGCCGCTGCCGGCGCGATGGAGAACGGCGTCGTGGGCCCATTAGCTCCGGTACTGGAGGAAGAAGTAGCGGCCACGCTGTGCCGGATGATCCCCTGGATCGAACGGGTCCGCTTCCTCAAGACCGGCGCCGAGGCCATGGCTGCCGCCGTTCGCCTGGCGCGGGTGCATACGGGGCGCGATCAGGTGCTGGGCTGCGGCTATCATGGCTGGCTCGACTGGTGTCAGGGTGCTGCCGGAGTCCCCCATGCCACGCGGTCGCTGTATGGCGAGCTCCCGTTCAACGATCCGGAGCTCGCTCGGGAGCTGATCCGCGCAGCCGGCGACCGACTGGCTGCGGTGGTCTTCGAGCCGGTCGTTGTCACCGAGCCCTCTCAGGAGTGGTTGCGGGTGCTCCGGGAGGAGACCTCGCGGGTCGGCGCGCTCCTCGTGATAGATGAGATAAAAACGGTATGCCGGCTGGCGATCGGCGGTGCTTGCGAGCGCTACGGTATCCGGCCCGACGTAATGGTGATGGGTAAGGCGATTGCCAACGGCTTTCCCCTCGCAGTGGTGGGCGGGAGGAGCGGCGTGATGGCAGAGGTGAGTCGCACTTGGATCTCCTCCACGTTGGCCACGGAGTTCGTATCTCTGGCGGCGGCAAAGGCGACACTCGAAGCCATGCATATGCTGCACGTCCCGGATCACCTGCAACGGGTCGGCACTCGACTGCTGAGCGGGCTCCGCGTCCTCACGCAGGAACACCCTGACGTGCTCACTGGGGTCGGCGGAATCCCTCAGATGTGCTTTCTCCAGTACGGCGATGATTCGGTTTCACATAGCGTGACCGCAGCGTGCGCCCAGAGCGGGCTCCTCTTCAAGCGTTCCGCTTACAACTTCGTTTCCCTGGCCCACACAGAGCCGGTGATCGACCGATCGCTCGAGCAGCTCGCTGAGGCCCTCTCCGCGGTGGGCAAACCTGCCTAGATTGGGAGTGTAGGCCTCGATGATTTGATGTGACCTCGGAGGGTGATATGGCACCGCGCAAACGAACCGTCGACGATCTCGACGATGTGGATGATGAGGACGGTGTGCTGGAGGAACAGCGGATGGAGGAAACCGATCTCGACCTGACGCTGCACACCGAAGATGAAGCTGGGCTCGGCGGGATCCCGGACGACCTCGACCAGGAGGAGGAGGAGAGGTAGCGTCGAGTGCTGGTCGACGTTCATGCGCACTTCCTGCACGATCGCTCACCCCGTGCCGACTGGCGGGAACGCAACGCCAGCCGGCTGCGGGCCGGGGAGCGCGTTGGGATTACGGTGCACGTGGCCTCGATTCTTGGCAGCTGGGGCGCAACCTCGCCGATCTATTTTCCTTCCCCGCGGGATATCGAGTACGGGAATGACTTCCTGCTCCGGCTCCAACGGTCGCATCCGGATCGGATCCGGGGTTATGTCGTCGTCAATCCGAATTTTCAGAAACACGCCCTCGGCGAGCTGAGCCGGTGCCTCGATGCCGGCATGATCGGGATAAAACTGGCCGCCAGTCGCCGGGCCGACGACCCATTGCTCGACCCGATTTGCCGGGTAGCACAGGAGCGCAGGGTACCAGTGCTGCACCATATCTGGCAGCATCGCCGCCGGGAGTATCCGGGGCAGGAGGCAAGTGACGGCGTCGAGCTGGGTAGGCTGGCAGCCCGTCATTCCAGGGTCAACTTCATCCTGGCGCACATCGGAGGCGGTGGCGACTGGATTCATTCGCTCGCCGCGGTGCAACACCAGTCGAATGTCCTCATAGACCTGTCGGGCAGTGGAGTGGACGGCGGTATGCTCGAGGCGTGTGTGGAACATATCGGAGTAGAGCGGCTCCTGTGGGGCTGCGATCTCACGATCGATACCGGCTGGGCCAAGCTGCGCTATCTCGAGCAGCTCCTCTCGGACTCGGAGCTGGAGCAGATCCGGTGGCAGAACGCCGCCCGCATTTTTCCGAACGCCGCGTTGCCCAATGATTGATGCGCGTTGACGTCAACAGCTTCGTAGGCGCCTACCCGTTCCGCCGGGTGCCGGGCACTTCGCCGGAGGCGTTGCTTCGGGCCTTGGACCGGGTCCTCATCGATCAATCGTGGATCAGTCACCTTCCGAGCGTGTTCTGGAGAGATCCCGCGGCCGGCAACTCCTGGCTCTATGAGACCGCCGGCCGGTATGACCGGCTTCGTCCGGTACCGGCGGTGCATCCCGGGCTAGCGGGATGGGAGCAGGCGGTGCATGAGGCTCAATTGGGCGGAGCACCGGCGGTTCGCTGTGATCCGACCCATTACGGGCTCGAGCCGGCCGGATCCGAGATTCGGGCGCTGATCGCAGCGTGCGGAGCGGCTGGCGTTCCGCTCATGCTCGCGGTCCGCCTGGAAGATGGACGTCAGCGGCATCCGAACGATCGCGCGAGCGAGCTGCCGCCGTGGGCGATTAGAACCCTGATCCGGAGCGATCCCTCAGCTCGGCTGATCGTGACCCACGCCGATCGCAGCTTTATCGAGGAAGTGCACTTTGGCTCGACTCCCGACGAAGCCGCCCGCATCTGGTGGGACATCAGCTGGATTTGGGGCCCGCCCGAGGACCACCTGGAAACGCTAATCGGAACCATCGGGGTCGAGCGCTTTGTCTTCGGCACCGGGCAGCCGCTGAGGATCCCCGAGACCAGCGTGGCGAAGCTCGATCTGCTCGATCTGACGGGGGAACAGCGCGAGGCAATCGAGAGCAGCAACGCTCAGAGCCTTGCCCGAATGCCGAAGGTCGCTTCGAAATGAGCACACTGCTCGAGCGCCTCGAGGGAAGCCTGATTCCTGCCGTTCCTGTTCCGTTCCGCGGGCAGGAAATGGACGGTGCCGCACAGCGGAACTATGCCCGGTGGATGAGCGGCCAACCGGTTGGAGGCGTCGCCATCTGGGCCCACACTGGACGCGGTCCGTATCTCACTGCCGAGCAGCGGCGTGAAGTCCTGGAGACTTGGCGGGAAGCGCTTCCCGATCGCGTCGTCGTGGCCGGTGCTCGGGACATCACGATGGCGATCGAGGCCCGGCGAGGAAAGGTCGATGCGCTGCTTGCTTTCCCCCAGGCGGCCGACCCGGTGGGCTATCACCGGCGACTCGGCCGGGAGCTGCCGGTCATCGCCTTCTATCTGTATGAGGCGGCGGGTGGTGTTGCCTACGACGACGCCACCCTTCACCGCATCATGGAGCTGCCGGAGGTAATCGGAATCAAAGTGGCGACGCTCGACTCGGTGATGACCTTTCAGCGGATCGCGGCCGTCATGCGGGACCACCCGTCAAAGCTTCTCATCACAGGAGAAGATCGATTTCTGGGCTACTCGCTCCTGCTCGGCGCCCGGGCTGCGTTGGTCGGAATGGGCGCAGCGCTCACCGATCTACCGGCGGACCTCGTGCGGGCCAGCGTCGCCGAGGATTGGACCCGATTCGTCTCTCTATCCGAGTTGTGCGACCGCTTCGGTGCCGCAACTTTCACCGAGCCAATGGAGGGCTACATCCGCCGGATCCTCTGGGCCGCAGCCGCCGAAGGGTCGCTGCCGCCGGACAGTTGCGACGACCCGTGGGGTCCGCCGCTTCCACCGTCGGAGCGCGAAGTGGTCGAGCGCGTGGTGAGAGATGCGCGAGCAACTCGAGCGTGACTTCGAGCGCTTCAAGCGCGACCTTCCCCGTGATCTCGCGGGGCATGTGCGGGACACCTACCGTGTCGACCTCACCGCCCGTTATCTGGGCTTCACCATTCCTCATCCAATCGGCAAGGGTTCCGGTCAACTCTCCCTGAATCAGGACCAGCTGGAGACCGACCGCGCCGCGGGTCTGGCTTTCGTGGTTCTCAAGACGGTCATCGCCGAGGACCCCTCGGGCATGCGGACGATGGGGGCATGGGCGATTCATGAGACCCGGATGAAGGTCGAGCCGCGGCGCTCTGCCGGTGGTCGGGAAGGGTGGACGGTAACGTGGAAGGGTAGGGGCTGGGACCGGACCTTGGATGAGTATCTCGATCTGGTGCGTGCCGGAGCAGACCTCACCCATTCCGGCGCCATGGTGGTGGTGCCTTCGGTGAAGTACCACTTGCCCCGGCTGGGCGAGCCGTTCCGCGCTCTGGAATATCGCAATACAACGAGGCAGCTTGCCCGGGCCTGGGGGCGAGAGCCGCTCCCGCTGGAAAAGGACTTCTCCCCCACTCTTGCCGGGGATGCGTTGGCGGAGGAGAAGTCGCAGATCCTCCGGTGGCTTCGTGAGGTTCCGGGCGAAATTCGGCAGGGTCTTGGGACGCCGGTACAGCTCGCGCTGAAACTGATGAATGCTCGGTTCGACGACGCATTCCAGCTGGAGATGCTTCAGGCGGCCCACGCTGCCGACGCGCTCATCGTATTCAATCGTCTGTGGGACCCAGCTTCTGGAGTAGCGTATGGGGGACACGATCTCAGTGAGCGGAACCTTCGCGTGCTTCACGCCGCCCGCGAAGCCGGAGCGAACGGGCCGCCTCTCGTGGGAACGGGAAACGTGTGCTCCGGACGCGCCATTCTGGAATACGCCCGCCTGGGGTGTGAGAGCGTAGAGCTCCACACCTACTTCCAACTTCCGTTGTCCGAGTATCCCGCCACCGAAGGCTCCCGCACGCAGCGCGCGCTGCACGCGCTGGTGTTTCATCCTACAGACGGTCTGGTCGCGGGGATGCTCGAGCTGGAGTCGCAGGGATCGTTGGAGCGGCAGGGAGGGGAACTGAGGTTTCTCGACCTGGTGAATGCCTCGGAATCACTCGCCACGAGACAGCCACGATCACCCTAACGGCCAAACTCCTCGTGCCATGCCGATAGCGCGTGTCGAGCTGTACCAGCTCACCCTCCCGCTGGTCGAACCATTCATCATTTCCGGCGGCACGATGACCCACCGCCGCTCGCTGGTCGTGGTCCTGCACGACGACGAGGGACACGAGGGTTGGGGAGAGTCGCCGCCGTTCGAGCTGCCCTTCTACTCCGACGAGACCCTGGAGGGAGCCCGGTACCTCCTGGAACAGGTGCTCATCCCCCGGCTTCTAACGGCATCGGTGGAATCGGCCCAAACAGCCGACCCCGTTCTCCGCGCCGGTATCCGAGGTAATCGGTTCGCCCGGGCTGCACTCGATACGGCGCTATGGGATCTGGAAGCGGCCCGGTGTCAAAGCAGCCCGGCGCAGCTCCTCGCGCGGCGACTGGAGGTAGAACCGCTGAGCAGTATCCCGTGCGGCGTGGCGCTCGGAATTCCCCAGGACCGTTCGTTGGGTACTCTGAGCCGCTGGGTGGAGGATGCAGTCGCGCGCGGGTACCAGCGGGTGAAGATCAAGGTTGCGCCCGGCTGGGATTCGGCCCCGGTCCGCGCGGCCAAAGCCGCGATGGCGGGCTCCGGTCTGCCGCTGACCATCGACGCAAATGGGAGCTATGAGTGGCCGCAGCACGAGTCCAGCCTCCGTGCGTTAGACGAGTACGATCTCCTCTACTTCGAGCAACCGCTCGCTCCCGACGAGCTGGTGGGCCATGCCCGACTCTCTCAAGAGCTACGCACGCCGATTTGTCTGGATGAGACGCTGCAGGATGCTCGCGCGGCCCGGCAGATCACCGAGCTGTGCGGACCCCGGGTCTGGAACATCAAGGTGCACCGGGTCGGCGGCCTGACGGAGGTGAGTCGGATCTACCGGATCGCGCAGGAGTATGGCGCCAAGCTCTGGGCCGGAACGATGCCCGAGTCCGGCATCGGCTCGCAGGCCGCCCTGGCGGCCGGAGCGCTCCCCGGCTGTGTGTACCCCTCCGATTTGGAGCCCAGTAGCCGCTGGTTCGGCCCCGGTTGCGACGTCATAGACCTGCACATGAGTGCAGAAGGTCGCATGCAGGTTCCCCTTGCCTCGGTCGCGGCGCTGCTCGACCGCGACCGATTCCAGTCCGCTGCCCGCCTTCTCGCGGTCACCACCGCTCGGTGACCTGCGGTACAGACCTCGGCTTTGCCCTTGCCCATGATTGAGGCGTCTACCTTTCCGGGGGGCCGATCCATGGATTTCGTCGACACGCTACGGCGCTGGGCGGGGTGGTTCTGTCTCGGCCTGGTAGCGATGTTCGTCCTGCTGGGCTACTACTTCGGCAACATTCGGTTTGCACCGATTGCAGGGGGTTTCCTGATTCTGTCTGCGGTATTCCTCATTGAGCGGGACCAGCAGTCGATCGAGACAACCAATGCCATTCACCCGGGAGCGGATTCGGGAATCGGTCGAGCGGGCCGGTGACGACCATTGGCGGGCCTTAGTTCGGAATCATGAGGACGCGTATCCCGCCAGCCGGCCCACTCCCGGTGACGTCGCAAAGGCCGAGGCCGAACGGCTGAACAGCATGGGGCTCGACCGGGATCCCAATCTCGAACTGGTCGAGAGCAGAGTCGAGCAGCTTCCGTCTTCCGTCCGCATCACGCACGTCTTCCAATATCGACCTCTAGGAATCCGGCTCCTCACCGAGCCATTCACCGGGTACGAGTAGGTCGGGTTAGTTTTCCCGGCAATGCCCGGGTACACCTTCCATCTGATCCCGCACACCCACTGGGACCGGGAATGGTACCTCCCGCAGAGCGTCTTCCTGCCCAGGCTGGTCTCCGTCCTGGATGACCTCCTCGACCGTCTAACCTCCGAATCGAGCTCGACCTTTTTGCTGGATGGTCAGACCGTCCTGTTGGAAGACTATCTCCAAGTCCGACCCGAGCGCGCCGCGGAAGTAGGCGAGCTGGTGCGGGCTGGCCGGCTTCAGATCGGTCCCTGGTATGTGCTGGCCGACGAGCTGATCCCTTCGGGCGAATCGCTGATCCGAAATCTCCTTGCTGGAAATTGCGATGCCGATCGTCTCGGTGGTCGTACCGACGTCTTGTACTCCCCCGACGCCTTTGGCCACCCCGTGGTGTGGCCTCAGCTCGCAGGGGAGTTCGGCATTCGGTTCGGGGTGGTTTGGCGCGGGCTCGGCGGTGAGCCCGGCCAGGATCGCGATCTCTACCGCTGGCGTGGTCCTGATGGCCGGGAGGTGCTGCTCTATCATTTGCCGCCCGACGGCTATGAGGTAGGAGCTGCCTTGCCGGCCGATCCGGAGCGTTTGCCCAGGGTTTGGTCCCGGACTCGGGCTTCCCTGGTTGCTCGGGCGGCTACTCGTCAGGTCGCCGTGTTTGTTGGCGCAGACCACCATGCGGCTCACCCTGCAGTTGTTGACCTGCGCTCACTCCTGGCGAAGCTCGAGCCCGCGAGCGAGTTCCGCATCTCTCGCCTCCAGGACTTCTTTACCGCTGCCGCGGCGGAGGCTGCGAGTGTTGCCACTATTGAAGGAGAGCTTCGCTGGTCGTATGGATACACCTGGACCCTCCAGGGAGTCCACGCGACCCGGGCCCCACTCAAGCGGCGGCACGCGGAGGCTGAGTTGGCGCTGTCACGTGTCGCGGAGCCACTCACCGCGCTGTGCGCAGCCTACCGGGGCAGTGACCCGCGGTCAGTCCTGCGTCATGGCTGGCGTCTGCTGCTGCAGAGTGAGTTCCACGATTCCATAGCCGGGTGCACCAGTGACGAGGTCACGACGAGGGTGGCGGTCCGGCTCGATGACGCCGGAAAGATGGCATCCGAGGTCGCCCGCACGGCGCTCGACCAGCTGGTCGGAAACGACCCCGACCGGGTACGGGTGGATCCCGCCGCAGCCGGCCCCCAGCTGGTGCTGTGGAACCCGGTGCCTCGTCGGAGAACGGGGGTGGTCATTGCCGATGTGACCTGGTTCCGGCGCGATGTTCTGGTCGGCCCTCCGGGAGAGCGTCTTCCGCGGGAAGGCACTGGCCGCCGCCCATTTCACCTGATTAGCGGTGCGGACGTCGTGGGCGTTCAAACACTGGGTCACTCCAGGACTCAGGAGCGACTTGATGCTCCTCACCACTATCCCGATCAGGATGAAGTGGACTGCACCCGAGTCGCGTTCATGGCCTCAGAGCAGAACGGAATGTCCGCTTCCACTCTCGAGATCGGGACCGGAGATCGACTGGCCACCGGTCCTGCGTGGGCTGACGGTGTCCGCCTTGGAAACGAATTCCTGGAGGTGCGGGTGGCTCCCAACGGCGCGCTCGACGTCAGCGACCGCCGAAGCCGCCAGCGCTATCGAAATCTCTTCGCATTGGAGTCCAGCCTCGATGAGGGAGACACCTATAGTTACTCTCCGCCTCCCCGGGATCGCCTTCAGCGAAGCCGCGGTCCCGCGAGCGTCCGCGTTGCGGCACGGGGGCCGCTCGTCGCCGCATTGGATGTGCGCTGGCGACTCAGTGCAGGCCGTTCGCCCAAGGACGGCGGTAGTGGCAGAGTGGGCGTTCACCTGACGGTATCGCTCCACGCAGGTAGCCCCGCTGTTCGCTGCACCTACCGGATTGATAATCAGGCGGTGAACCACCGCCTTCGCCTCCGCCTGCCGACCGGCCTGCCGGGAGGAACTGCATTTGCCGGGTCCCAGTTTGGCTCGGTCGAGAGAAGGCCGTCAAACCTGAATGCGCGCGATTACGCTCGAGAGACGCCGGTCACCACGGCGCCAGCGCTGCGCTACGTTGCACACGCTGGAAAAAGCAGGGGCCTGGCGGTATTTGCGCCCGGGTTCTTCGAGTACGAGCTGGATGGCGGAGGTGACCTGGTTTTCACCGTGCTGCGTTCGGTAGGCGAGTTATCGCGGGACGAGCTCCGAACCCGGCCCGGGCACGCCGGGTGGCCGGTTCCTACGCCAATGGCTCAGTGTCTCGGTGCCGAGCGGCTCCAGCTCGCCTGCGCACCGGTCACCCAAACTCAACTCCAGAGTGGAAGTGCGCTGCCGGAGCTGTGGGAGGATCTGTTTCTGCCGATTCGCCCGGTTTGGCTGCGGCAGGCATCTCCCCTGAGTGTGCCACCGATCGACATTCGCCTGGAAGGGAGCGGATTGGTGTTTTCCGGCATCAAGCCCGCCGAGCACGGAAATGCCCTCGTTCTCCGTTGCTACAACTCGACCGACCGTCCGGCAGCGGGGTTGTGGCACTTCGACTCGCCAGTGCGCTCGGCTCACCGGGCACGAGCCGACGAGCACATGCTGTACGAGATCAGGCTGGATGACGCGAGCCGCAGTATCCCGTTTCACGCCGCGGCTCACGAGATCGTGACTGTTATGGTGGCGCTTGCCGCACCCCGCTAATTTTGCGCATGGGCGATTACCCGTCGCTACCGTGCTTCCCTTGTCCTCACCACTCCTCATGCTGCGCCTACGGTGTCACCCTCAGTGACGAGGAAGCCGCCGCGATTTCCGAGGCCCACGGTCCCGACCTGATCTACCGGACCAAGTGGGGTGAGTGGCGGACCCGGGTGCGTCGAGGACGGTGTGTCTTCCTTCTCGAGAACGTCTGCACCATTCATGGGGAGCCGCACTACCCGGCTGTGTGCCGCGGCTTTCCCTGGACTGACGCGGAGACCGGAGGACCGTACCAGTACGATCGGACCATCTGCCCGGAGTTCCTGCATCGGCCGGAGCTGGTACAGATACAGAGAGGGTGAGAGGTAAGAGGTAAGAGGTAAGAGGTGAGAGGTTAGCACTTAGAAGTAAGACGGTGGCCAACCTAAGATTGTCGTTTTGTGGGCTGCAAATTTCTTGAACCGCAACCTTGTAATTAGGAATACACATGATCCCCCTACGCCCTCTCGCCCCTTACCTCTTACTTCTTACCATCTTCATGTCCTCTCCCGCAGCCGCTCAGTCGCGCGATGCCGCTCTCGAACATGCCCGGAAGCTGCTCCAATCGACGCCGCTCATCGATGGCCACAACGATCTTCCCTGGGAGATCCGGGAGTCGAAGACCGCACCCCGGGACGTCGCGGCATACGACATCCGCCGGACTGCTCCCAAGCAGACCGATCTCCCGCGAATGAAGGAAGGCCGAGTCGGCGCGCAGTTCTGGTCGATTTATATCCCCGGTGAGGTCAAGGACAGCGGCTACGCTCGGATCCAGCTTGAGCAGTTCGATATCGCCCGACGGATGATTGCCCGCTATCCCGACCAACTTGCGCTCGCTCTCACGGCCGACGATATCGAGCGCGACTTCAAACGGGGAAAGATCGCCTCGCTGCTCGGCATGGAGGGTGGCCATGCGATCGAGAACTCCCTCGGTGCCTTGCGCTCCTATTACGCTCTCGGCGCCAGGTACATGACTCTCACCCACAACGTCACCCTGGATTGGGCGGATGCCGCGCTCGACACCGCGCGGCACGATGGTCTTACCGAGTTTGGCCGTGAGGTGGTCCGGGAGATGAACCGGCTGGGTATGCTGGTGGACCTGTCGCACGTCTCTCCCGGAGTCATGAGCGATGCGCTCGACGTGGCCGAAGCACCAGTCATCTTCTCCCATTCATCGGCGCGAGCGCTGACCGAACACCCGCGCAACGTGCCGGACTCCATCCTGGTGCGACTGAAAAAGAACGGTGGGGTCGTGATGGTCACCTTCGTCCCCGCATTCGTGTCGCCGGAGGCGGCCGTCTGGGACGCTGACGCACAGCGGGAATTCAACCGGCTCAAGGCCACGGTAAGTGACACCGCCGAGCGGCAGAGACTCCAAGATGAATGGAAGGCGGCACATCCGCAGCCTCGGGC
>JBKPAO010000074.1:0-33832 GCA_046726475.1 Gemmatimonadota bacterium
CCCTTGCCGATCACGTGTAAGTCTGCCGGCCAGAGGCGCTGGTATCCGGCGTCGGGAAAGCCGGTGGCGGAGAGATAGTTGATGAGGGCATCGAACCAGACGTAGACCGTCTGCTCCGCGTCGCCGGGGAAGGGAATGCCCCATGGCTGCCGGAGGCGGGATACTGAGATGTCCTGCAAGCCGCCTTCCAGGAGCCGCAACACCTCGTTGCGCCGGATCGCGGGCTCGACCAGAAATTTCCCCGCCGTGATCAGCTCGAGGAGGCGGTCCCGATAGCGGCTCAGCCGGAAGAAGTGGTTGCGCTCCCTGGTAGGGATGAGCTCCAGGGTGGGGTGTTCTATGCAGCGCCCATTGACGATCTGGCTCTCCTGCTTGAACTCCTCGCACCCGGTGCAGTAAAGACCCTCATACTCCGCGATATAGAGATCGTCGGGGCGGAGTCGCTGAATCCGGCGCAGCAGCTCTGTTACCGAGCGCGCGTGGCGCGGCTCCGTCGTGCGGATCCAGTCATCGTTGCTGCACTCCAGCCGCCGCCAGAACTCCTCGAATCGACCCGCCATCCGATCCACCCACTCCTGCGGCTGGACCTGGGCGCGAGCCGCTGCCTGAAGCACCGATTGGCTATGCTCGTCCATGCCCATGAGAAAGTGCACCTGATCTCCCCGCAGCCGGCGGTAGCGGGCGATGCAGTCGGCACCCACCTTCTCCAGCGCGTGTCCCAGGTGGGGATCGCCGTTGGAATAATCGATGGCAGTTGTCAGGAAAAACTTCGCCACGTCCAGCTCCTACTCCGGAAATACAGACACAATCAAGCCGCAGCACACCCGCATGCGCGGGTGCCCGAACGCAATGCCCGCAGATACCGCGATATCTGCGCCGCGGAGCGGGAGCAGCGTTCGTCTGCGGCTATGTTGTTGGGGAGTATAAATGGTAGACGAAGGTTTGCTAGTTCCTAATGCCGGATTCCGTGCTCCCAGGCGGTCCTCGGCGGCCGCGAGCCTCAGCGGTGGGGAAGGTCTCACCCAGTTGCTCGACTTCACTGCGAAGCTGGGCTAGTGGGATGATGCGCGAGCCGAGCTCCTCGTGCCGGAGGAACACCCGCTCGCGGAAGATATCCACCGCGATCACCTTCTCCGGCCCGACCGAGGTCTTCAGCGTTTTGCCTTCCTTGGGGAAGCGCTTGCGCGCGGTGACGTAAAAGTCGTGTTCGTATTTCAGGCAACAGAGGAGCCGGCCGCACCCCCCAGAAATCTGGGATGGGTTGAGCGAGAGATGCTGGTCCTTGGCGAGACCAAGGTTGACGGGCGACAGCTCTTTGAGCCAGGTGGAGCAACAATATTCCCGGCCACACCGTCCGACACCGGACAGCCTGGCCGCTTCGTCGCGGACACCGATCTGCCGCAGCTCGATTCTGGTACGGAACAGAGAAGCCAGATCGCGCACCAGCGCGCGAAAATCGACTCGCTTATCGGCGGTGAAATAGATAGTGAGCTTGTTCCGGTCCCACTGCCATTCGGTGTCACTCACTTTCATCAGGAGCTCGTGGGCCCGAACTCGCTGGATGACCTTCTGGCGGACCTCCTCCTCCGACAGGCGGATCTCCTGGTGTAGTTTGAGATCCTCCTCGCTGGCGCGGCGAAGGACCGCTTTGAGCGGAGCCGGCTCCTCGGCAGTTTCTCCCACGGCGCAGCTGGTGCAGCCGCCGCATTTTTTGGTCGCGACGTCTCCCACCGCAGTGACCCGACCCAGGTCGCGGCCGCGCTCGACCTCCACGACCACGCAGTCCTTCACTCGCAGGAGATCGGACTCGTCGGGCCAGACGAAGTAGGCTTTGCGGGTCCCTTTGAAGCGGACTTCGACGGTCTGTCCCATTAGGCCTCGCTGAACGCGCCCATGGCGGCGTACTTCTCCGCCCGGCGCCGAACCAGCTTCTCCGGTTTCAGCTTGCGAAGCTCGGTCAAGTACCGGATCAATGCCTCCCGGAGCGCTTCTCCAGCCCCGTCGGGGTCTACGTGCGCCCCGCCGACCGGCTCCTTGATCACTTCGTCGATGACCTTGAGCCGCAGGAGGTCTTCGGCGGTGATCTTGAGCGCCTCTGCCGCTCGCTCCCGCTGGCTCGCGTCTTTCCAGAGGATGGCGGCGCAACCTTCAGGAGAGATCACCGAGTAGACCGAGTTTTCCAGCATGAGCACCCGGTCGGCGACCCCCAGCGCGAGCGCACCCCCGGACCCACCCTCGCCGATGACCACCGCGATGGAAGGAGTCGGCAGGGAGGACATCTCGAGGATGTTCCGGGCCAACGCTTCCGATTGACCGCGTTCTTCGGCGCCGAGTCCGGGATATGCACCTGGCGTATCAATGAGAGTAATCACCGGTGCGCTGAACTTGGCAGCCAGCTTCATTAGGCGGAGCGCCTTGCGATAGCCCTCCGGATGAGGCATCCCGAAGTTGCGTTTGAGGTTCTCCTTGGTATCGCGGCCTTTTTGATGCCCCACGACCATGACCGAGGTGCCGCCGAGTCGAGCCCAGCCGCCGACGATGGCCGGATCGTCCATGTACAAGCGGTCGCCGTGGAGCTCGATAAAGTCGGTAAAGATCGTGCTCAGGTAATCGAGGCTATAGGGCCGGCGAGGGTGGCGCGCCACCATGACCCGCTGCAGTGGGGTAAGGTTGCGATAGATGTCGGCCCGGAGTGACTCGAGCTTGGTGGTCAGGCCCTGCAGCTCTCCCTCGATGTCGATCTGGCGCTCGCTGCCGATTCGCTTGAGATCATCGATCTGGCGCTCCAGCTCCAGGAGGGGCTTCTCGAAATCGAGGGTATAGGCGGAGGGCACCAGCTCACCCCACCTTGATGTAGTGGACCGACCCTGCCCCCAAGAGGTCGCGCAGAGCACGAACCAGATCGTCTTCCGCGGCGACCCGAATCCGGCGGGAGCGGAGCCGCACGGCCTCGCCGTTGCCATCGCTCCACTCGATGTAGAGCGGGGCTGGGCCGGGGTGAGCCGAACACAGCGCCGCCACTTCCTTGAGCGCCGCAGGTTCGGGTGCTGCCGGTGCTCTCCAGCTGAGGCTCAAGGCCAGCGCGCCCGAGGCCTTCAGCTCTTCCAACGGGCGCGCCCCCTCGACGATGAACGGTGCCTGGTCCTCGCCTCGATCGCGCTCACTGTATCCGCCGGACAGCAGCAACGCCGAATCCGGCAGAATGATCTGGTTGAGTTTGGCCCAGGCCTCCGGGAATACGATGGCTTCCGCGGTACCGTGGAAGTCCTCCACCACGAGCCGCGCGTATTCCTTCCCCGTCTTCTTGGAGATCTGGCGCTTCACCATAGTTATCACCGCGGCCACGTTGACCGGGTGCTCGCTCCATTGGTCCAGCGTTGCGGTGGTGCGGGTGCCGAACAACTCCACCTCGTCGCGGAAACGCTCCAGCGGGTGCCCGGAGATGAAGAAGCCGAGGACCTCTTTCTCCTTCGCGAGTCGTTCGGCCTCGGTCCAGGCGGGAATGTCGGGGTAGGCGGAAGGAGCGGAAAAGGCGGAAGAAGCGGAAGCCTCATCTGCGCTCGACGTTCCGCCGCTTCCGCTATTTCCGCTGTCCCCGAACAGCGATCCCTGACCCGCCTCTCGTTCCGCCTGGAGCAGCTGTGCCTCTCCGAGCGCCGGCTCCAGCGCCTCGATGAGCTGTTTCCGGTGGCCCCCGAGACCATCGCACGCGCCGGCGGCGACGAGCGACTCCAGCACTCTCTTATTGCAGAGTCGGAGGTCGATCCGTTCCACCAGATCTGCGATGGAGGTGTAGGGACCGGTGTCGCGACCCTGGATGATCGAGGCGATAGCACCTTCGCCGACGTTGCGGATCGCGCCGAGGCCAAACCGGATGCGGCGCTCACCCACGACGGTGAACTTGAAGCCGGATTCGTTCACATCCGGAGGAAGGATGTCCAGTCCGAGCTCGCGGGCCTCGTTGATATACTGGACGACCTTGTCGGTGTTGCCGATTTCCGAGGAAAGCAGCGCTGCCATGAACTCGGCAGGGTGATGAGCTTTCAGCCAGGCGGTCTGATAGGAGAGTATCGAATAGGCAACCGAGTGTGACTTGTTGAATCCGTACCGGCCGAAGGTGACGATCTGGCGCCCGAGCTCCTCGACCATGAGGCGCGGATGTCCCTGCCCGACGGCGCGCTCGACGAATCTGGCAACTTCGCGATTGGCCAGCTCCTGATCCTTCTTTCCCACCGCCTTCCGCAGCACGTCGGCTTCGGCTAGAGTGAACCCCGCGAGCACGTTGGCGATCCGCATCACCTGTTCCTGATAGGTGATCACGCCATACGTCGGCTCCAGGATCTCCATCAGCAAGGGATGGGGGTACGTCACCTTCTCGAGCCCCAGCTTCCGGCGAACGAAGACCGTATGCATGCCGGCGTCGAGCGGGCCCGGGCGGAGCAAGGCGTTGCTGGCGACGAGATCGTCGAACCGGTCGCACCGCATCGCCCGCAGCGTGTCGGTAGCCAGGGGAGACTCGAATTGGAAAATCCCGGCGGTCCGTCCTTGCCGAAGTAGCTCGTAGACCGCTGGATCATCCAGCTCGAGGGCACCCATATCCGGTGCCGAGCCATGTCTCGCCGCCAGCATCGCGCAGGTGTCGTGGATGACGGTCAACGTTTTCAGGCCGAGCATGTCCATCTTGAGCATGCCCACCTTTTCCAGCGCGCCCATCTCGTACTGGGTGATGATGGACTCTTCCCCGTCCGAGGCGGCACCCGCCCCCTTCGTTGGAGCAGTGCAGACCGGCACGTACTCGGCCAGCGGTCCCGGCGCGATCACGACTCCGGCGGCATGCACCGACATGTGCCGCGAGATCCCCTCGATGCGGGAGCTCAGGTCCACCAGCCGGCGGTAGGCGGGATTGCTCCGCACCAGATCCCGGAGCTCGTCGATCTTCTTCTCGGCGTCCTTGATGTTGAGGCTGTAGGCAGGACCAGAGGGGATCAACTTAGTTATGCGGTCGGCCTCCCCGGGGGGGATCCGGAGAACTCGGGCCACGTCTTTGACCGCGGCGCGAGCCTTCATGGTCCCGAAAGTGACGATCTGCCCTACGCTGTCCCGGCCGTACCGTTCGCGAACATATTCGATCACCTCGCCCCGACGTTCGAAGCAGAAGTCGACATCAATGTCCGGCATCGACACCCGTTCGGGATTGAGAAAACGCTCGAACAGCAGGTCGAATTTCAGAGGACAAACGTCCGTGATGCCGAGGGCGTAGGCTACGAGAGATCCTGCGGCGGATCCGCGACCGGGGCCGACCGGTATTCCTCGTTCCCGCGCCGCCGCAATGAAATCCTGGACGATGAGGAAGTAGCCCGCGTAGCCGGCGTTCTCGATGACGCCGAGCTCGTAAGTCAGCCGGTCCTGCACCTCCGGGGGCAGCGGGGAACCGTAGCGACGCTCAGCCCCTCTGGCGGCGAGCTGGTTGAGGAGCTCTTCGTCGCTGGCATACTCAGCGGGGCGGGGGAAGGTGGGCAGGAAGTAGCGCTTCTCGAAATCGAACTCGCAAAGATCCGCTACCTTGGCGGTATTGGCCAACGTCTCCACGTGATCGGGGAACAACGCGCGCATCTCGGCTTCGGACTTGACATAGGATTCCTGGCCGAGGAAGCGGAACCGCTTGGGATCATCCAAATCGCTGCCGGTGCCGATGGCGAGCAGCACATCATGCGACTCCGCGTCTTCCCGGCGGAGGTAGTGGGCGTCGTTGGTTGCCACGACGCCGATGCCGAGTTCCTGGCCCAGCCGAAGCATTCCCTCGATGACCTGCCGTTCCTCCGATATCCCATGCTGCTGAATTTCAAGCCAGAAGCCGTCCGGACCGAAGGTCCGGCTGAACCACTCGGCACTTCGCCGGGCCTCCTCGAACTTGCCCTGGCGGAGATAGAGCGCGACTTCGCCGGAGAGGCAGGCGGCGAGACAGAGCAGGCCCTCGGAATGGGCCGCGAGCACCTCCTTGTCGATTCGGGGACGTCGGTAGAACCCCTCCACAAAGCCGATAGAACTGAGGCGGACGAGATTCTTGTAGCCGGCGCGGTTCCGGGCGAGGAGGACTAGATGACTGTACGGTGCGGGGGCCCACGCCGGCTTCTCGCGGAGGGTTCGCGATCCGAAGGCGAGGTACGCCTCGAATCCCAGAATGGGTCGGATCTGTTGTGCGCGGGCGTGCTCGTAGAACGTCCACGCCGCATGTAGGTTGCCGTGGTCGGTGACGGCCAGGCTGTCCATCCCCAGCTTTTTGACGTGCCCAACCAGCTCCGGGATCCGATTGGCCCCGTCGAGCAACGAGTATTCACTATGGGTATGGAGATGAACGAAGGACATTATAGCTCCAGCGGAACACCGCGGCCGATCACCGAGTCACTGGTCCGACCCAGACGGACCCCGGTCACATCCAAATGGATGTGTCCCGAAGTCTCTCCCATAGCCATGGGATCTGCTGAAGTAGGGAGCCAGGCCGGTGGAGAGAGTGCAATCGAGCGCTATCCCGGTTGGCGCTGGCGACACTATGGCTGTCGCCTGAACGGCTCTCCTGGGTCACGACCAGCACCAGTCCGTCAGCACCGAACCTGACCGACGACAGCCGATTGTTCTCGGACACGGAGAGAAAGTACCGGCAGGCCGTGAGATTGTCAAAAGCCGTTGCCGCGCCTTATTTTGCCATGTCCGCGGTGGGCTTCTTCCTGTTACCAAATCCCAATCACTACCCGGAGTGTTTAACTAGTGCGTCGATGGTATGCTGTTATCGCAATCTTCGCAGGATATTTCCTAGCCGGATGCAGTGACAGCACCGGCCCGGGAACCGTCTCGCTGGACTGCTCGGAGGGCAGCACCCGTGTGCTCGCCGTGGGTGAGCACCAGATCATCGACCCTAACCAGGCCGGCGCCTGTGTCCGCTTGCCCGCAGCCGGCGCAACCGGAGCGGAGCACCTGTACGTTCCGGTGTCCACCGCGGGCCAGGAAACAGACAACGGCATCTCCTCGCCCTATGTGATCATGGGGGGATCGGCAGCCACTGCTGCCCCGCCCGCCTTGCCCTCGCCAATGCTCTCCGCATTCCGCCCGAGGCTCACGCCAGATCGGTTCCATGCCATGTTGCGGGAGAGGGAGAGGGGGCTCGCCGGCGAGCCATCGCGCGCGCTCTTCAGCCAGTCGCGTCAGCCGGGCGCCGCACCGGTGCCGCCGGTGCTCAATGAGCAGCGGACGTTCAACGTTTGCGCTTCGGACACCTGCACTACTTTCGTGCCGGCCACAGCCACCGCACAATCGATCGGGAATCGGGTGGCGATTTTCGTGGACGATAGCGCTCCACCGGGTGGTTACACCGGTACCGATCTGGATCAGGTCAGGACCCTGTTCGATCAATACCTGTATAGCATCGATACCACAGCGTTCGGCCGGGAGTCGGATATCGACGGCGACGGAGTGGTGATCGTGTTGCTGACGCCAAAGGTCAATGCGCTGAGTCCGGATTGTAACTCAAGCGGTCGGATCATCCTGGGTTACTTCTTCGGTGGCGATCTGCTGCCGAGTTCTTCCTCCAATCCCGGCTCCAACGGAGCTGAAATCTTTTACGGACTGGTTCCCGATCCCGGCAATCCGGACTGCACGGTCGACAAGGCCGAAGCGACCAGCAGGCTACCGGCGACGTTCATCCACGAATTCCAGCACATGATCAGCTTCAATCAGCACGTGCTGATCCGAGGGGGCAGCTCGGAAGACACCTGGCTGAATGAAGGGCTGTCCCATTTTGCCGAAGAATTAGGCGGCCGTCTGGTCCCCGATCAAGAATGCCCTGTCACCGGCTCATGTGCGACTGAGTTTCTAGGCAGCGGAGACGTGGTCAACGCCTTTGAATACCTGGCGTCGCCGGAGAGCTTCTTCCTGATCGAGCCGGGCAATTCCACCGGAAAGCTGGAGGAACGAGGAGCAAACTGGCTGTTCGTTCGTTGGTTAGCCGACCACTTCGCGGCTGATTCTATCCTAGGCACCGAGCTCACTCGGGCGTTGGTCGCGACCAACCAGGTCGGCAGCACGAACGTGACTGCGCGAACCGGAGTGGATTTCGGCACCCTGGTCGGTGAATGGCAACTGGCCAACTATCTCGATGATCTTCCCGGCTTCTCGGAGCCAACGGCGCGGCTGCGGTACAAGAGCTGGAACTTTCGGGCAGTAGCGGACAGCAACAGCCAGCCCTATCCGCTCCAGCCGGACAACACCGACGGCACGGCCTACGAACACTCCGGCACCCTGCGGGCCGGCTCTGGCCATCATGTGCTGGTGGTACAGCCACCCAGCGCCGGCCCCGTCGACCTCCGTCTCACCAATGGGACGGGAGGCGCATTGTCGACGACTGTCCAGCCGCGTATCGCGCTGGTCCGGATTCGTTGACTCGCATGGTTTTCTTCGTGGTCGTGGCCGCGCTCTTCGCCGGGTATGGAACGGCCTATCTGGCAAGTGACGATGTCCGCTACGTGACCCGGGCTGGGTTCGAGGAAACCCGAATCCTCAAGTCGCGGCAACCGCTCCAGCGGATGATCCGGGACAGCTCGGTCGCTCCTGCGGTGCGGCGTTCTCTGCAATTGGTCATGGATAGCCGGGACTATGCGGCCCGGCTCGGGTTGGAAGCGAAGGAGACCTACACCACCTACGCCGATGTCGGTCGGGACACACTCCTCCTGGTGCTTCAGGCCGCTCCCAAGGACTGTATCTGTCCCCATACGTGGAAGTATCCCATCGTCGGCCGGATACCTTACAAAGGCTTCTTTGACGTCCGGTCGGCCCAGCGCGAAGCGAGCCGGTTCACCGCCCGTGGGTTCGACACCTACCTCCGTCCTTCGTCGGCATTTTCCACGCTGGGCTGGTTCAACGACCCCCTGCTCTCGACGGCGCTGGATCGCGATTCGGTGGAACTGGCAGCCACGGTATTTCATGAGATTGCCCATAACACGTTGTATGTCAAAAGCGCGACGCCGTTCAACGAAAGTTTCGCGCAGCTGGTAGGATACCGCTCCGCTGAGGCGTTTTTCGGGGAGCGGGGCGATACTTTACGCGCGCAACAGGCGGCCAATCGCTGGCACGATGAGATGGTTCTGGCGGACTATTACTCGACCCTGGTGGCCCGGCTGGACTCCGTCTACCAGCAGCATCCGGATTCTGCCACCCTCGAGGCGGGAAGACGGGAAGCCGGCGCCTGGGCTCGCGCTCAGCTGGAGGGGCCGATCGGCAGCAGGCTTCGGACCTACCACATAGGGCGCCTCAGCCAACGGCCGATCAACAACGCCCAGCTGATCGGTGCGACGATCTATCGTACGCACCTGGATTGGTTCGAGCGCTGGTACGAGCAGCACGCTCGCGATATTCGGAGCAGTGTCAGCGCCCTTAAGAGTCTGATGGCGGGAGCGGAGGGAGATAGCGCGTTCGCGCGGCTGGAACGGGCGGTGGGAAGCGCGTCGACGAATCCCTCGCAGTAGACTCCTCGCATCACTCGGTAACCTCTGGCCTCCTCGTCTGTCGGCGGCCGCTGGCTTTTGACTCGAATTCCTCCTCCCGCAGGGCCAGGAGTCTATGGACACCACATTCATAAGCCGAGAGCAAGGTCGGATGCTCCGAGAGCTCACCGAGCTTCTCGCTATTCCAAGCGTCAGCGCCCTCCCAGCTCACGCCGCCGACTGCCGGCGTGCCGCGGACTGGTTGAGAGACCACCTTCGAGGCCTGGGATGTCCGGTGGTGAATTTGATCGAAGGGCCAGGGCACCCAGTCGTGTGGGCAGAAGGTCCTAAACTTCCGGGGCAGCCGACCCTCCTGATTTATGGCCATTATGACGTCCAGCCGCCCGACCCACTCGAGGAGTGGAAGACTCCCCCTTTCGTCCCCACCATTCGCGACGGCCAGCTCTACGCACGCGGTGCCTCGGACGACAAAGGACAGGTGTTCTGCCTGCTGAAGGCATACGAGGCGGTGCTCGACTCCAGTCGCCGCGCTCCTCTGAACGTGCACTTCATCTTCGAGGGCGAGGAGGAGTCGGGCGGTAAGGTCATTTACGACCTCCTGCGACGGGAGCCCGAACGCACTCGCGCCGACGCGGCCCTAGTGTGCGACATGTCCTACTATGCACCGGGGTGGCCGGCGGTCTACACCGCTCTGCGGGGAATGTGTTACGCGGAGATCTCGGTGCGCACGCTCGAGCGCGACTTGCATTCGGGGGCGTACGGAGGAGTTGCGCCTAACGCGATCGAGACTCTGGTTCGACTGCTGAGCCAGTTGAAATCCGAGAGTGGCGAGATCCTGGTGCCCAATCTCTACGAGGCAGTCGAACCACCCACGCCTGCCGAGCTGAAGACTTGGAAGGAGCTACCGTTCGATCGGGAAGAGTTCATTCGCCATGAGGTGACCGGCAAAGCGCTGACCGGACTCAAGGATCGGACTGTCTTCGAACGAGTCTGGGCATTGCCGACGTTCGAAATTCACGGGATCAAGGGAGGGTTTGTTGGCGAGGGGGCCAAGACGGTGATTCCGGCGCAGGCGACCGCCAAGGTAAGCATGCGGCTGGTTCCCGGGCAGGATCACGAGACGGTCATGCGCGACTTGGAGCGGGTAGTGGCGCAGCTTGCTCCATCCTGGGCCGAAGTGACGGTGACCCTGCTGCACGGCGGCAATCCAGTGCAGGTGGACGTGGACGCACCGGCCTTCGAGATCCTGGATGAGGCGTTCGAGCTCGTGACCGGCCGTAAGGCCGTTCACGTGCGGTCGGGCGGATCGATTCCGATTGTGCCGGAGCTGGGACTAGGAGGGGCACCGGTCATCCTGACCGGGATCGGACTTCCCGACGATGGGCTCCATTCTCCGAACGAGAAGCTCGATCTCGACCAGCTGTGGAATGGCATCCGAATCTTTGGAGAGTTCTTCGAGCTGCTGGCCGCAAAGGTCTACACGCCCTCATCGGGCGAGACCCGCTTAATGGGCCCCGAATAGCGCGCCTCGGTGCGTGCGTGCAACTCGTCCACGCCGATTAAAGCGCGCACGGACGCGATGACACCGGCGACCACATCGTCAGCCCAGTAGGGGTCGGGCCGCTCTCCGGGCGGCAGCCTGGCGGCACAGCTCTCCAGATAGTGAATGGCAGTCGTAATCCACTCGGTCTGCGCCGAGGCTACGACCGCCCACGATCCGGTGGACCGCAGCTCCAATTCCTCTAACTCCTTGAGATATTGCTCTACTCCTTCGACGACTGGGCGGGAGCGGAGGCGGTCGGCGACGAGGGAGAGGACGGTTCGCCGCTCCGACTCCTGGGGCTCCGGCAGAGGCGCCAGGTAGTGCCGTTGGTCGGCGACCATCTCGGCCAGGCGGATACACACCGCGCGAATCGCCGGCATGAGCGCACGGGGCGCCTCGCGGGACCAGCTCTCCGCCGCCCGGAGTATTTCTCTGATCCGTTGGTCAGCCTGGGCATCAGGTGACGGGCGCCTGGTCGAGTCGGCCATAGTAGGGAGAAAAGTCGATTCGTCTCCCAAAGGCAACCGGGGCATCGAAGACCTTGGACATTCCTTCGATAACCGCCCGGCGGGCTTGGTCTTCCAATCCGGCGACATCGGTACGGGCCAGCTCCGCCGCGACGCTGGTCATGGTGACTCCGGCAATGCCGCAGGGCACGATCAGGCCGAAGTAGGAGAGGTCGGTATGTACGTTCAGCGCGAAGCCGTGATAGGTAATCCATTGCTTCACATGGACGCCGATGCTGGCGATCTTGCGCCCGCCGGTCCACACCCCGGTGAGTCCGGGACGACAGCCGGCGGTGATGTCCAGTTTCCTGAGCGCCTCCACCAGGGCGGCCTCCAGGCTGCGCAGATACCAATGCAAATCCTCGCGGTGGTTTCGCAGATCGAGAATCGGATACCCGACTAGCTGTCCCGGCCCGTGGAAGGTGACGTCTCCTCCCCGTTCGACCTCATAGACGCCGATTCCCCGGCGCTCCAGCTCATCGGCGGAAAGGGGCATACTCTGCGCCCTCGCCCCCCTTCCCAGCGTGACCACCGGCTCGTGCTCGACGAGGAGCAGCAGATCATCACTTATTTCACCGGCCTGCCGCCGGCGGCAAAGCGTCCGCTGCAGATCCAGGACTTCAGCATAGGGCTGATGGCCGAGATCATAGACCAGGAGACGCGGGCTCACGCGTTTATCCTCGCGCTGGCGGCGCGTCGGCCCAATAACGCCGCAACGACACCACAGGCGCCGAGCAGGAGGTAGAGGCCGGTCCGGCCCAAAAGCTGATGCACAGGGATGCAGATCAGCATGAGGAGCACAGTCGCGAATCCACAGACCAGGGAGAGCGCGCCTCGACGGTAGGTTGACGGGATCAGATCCAGAAGCCGCCAGCCGGCGTATCCGGCGAGCAAAATGCCGCCGAGCGTCCCTCCGACGAGCAGATAGAACGACTGGTCAAGGTTTCCGGCGCCGCTTTGCGTTCTCAGCGCATCTACCCCGAGCACCGTCGCGGTGATTATGAGGAGACCCAGCGAAACGGCACAGGCTATGGAGGTGGCGACAAAGCCAAAGGGACCGAGTGTGGATCTAGTCATTGGACTCAGATGTGGATGACCCGCCCCATCGAATCGAGTGCCGCCTCGGCGATGGCCTCCGAGAGGGTGGGGTGGGCATGGATGGCCAGATCGACCTCTTCGACCGTGTACTCATTTTCCCGGGCCACGGTGAGCTCGTGGATGATTTCGGAGGCGTGGCTACCGACGATGTGAGCGCCCAGGATCTCACCGTACTTCTTATCCCGGATGATTTTTACAAACCCTTCCGTCTCGTTCGCGGTTCGGGCACGTCCGTTGGCGCTGAAGGGAAAACGGCCGACTTGGTAGTCGAGCTTCTTCTGTTTCGCCTGGTCCTCGTTCAGCCCAATGCTGGCGACCTCGGGATGGCAGTAGGTGACGCTGGGGACGTTGTCGTACTTGATCGCCTGGGGGTGGTGACCGGCGATCCGCTCCGCCACGACGACTCCCTCGCGGCTCCCTTTGTGGGCCAGCATGGGCGGGCCCGCCACATCTCCGATCGCGTACACGCCCTGGGCTGTCGTCTCGAGCGTGGCCAAGTTCACCTTCACGAATCCACGCTCGTCGAGCTGTACCCCCGCCTCTTGCAGCCCCAGTCCCTCCGTATTGACGGCGCGACCCGCGGCCATCAAGACCTTCTCCGCCTCCACGGTTTCGGTCTTGCCGTTGCTCTCGATCTCGAGCGAGACTTTGTCCTTCTGCACGTTGGCCTTCATGACCTTCACGCCTGCCACCACCGTGATGCCGCGCTTTTTATAGCTCTTGCTGAGAGCGTCGGAAGACTCCGCATCTTCGAACGGCAAAATACGGGGTAACGCTTCGATCAAGGTGACCTTGGTGCCGAAGGCGTTGAAGATGTCCGCAAACTCACAGCCTACGGCGCCGGCGCCGACGATGACCAGGGAGGCCGGGGGCTTCTCCAGGAACAGTGCCTCGTCCGAGCTGATAACCGTGGTCTTGTCGATCTCCAGACCGATCTGGGGAATTCCTTTGACCCGCGACCCGGTCGCAATAATCACGGCCTTTCTGGCCTGGTATTCGTCTTTGCCGATCCGCACGGTGCGATTGCGACCCAGCACGCCGGTCCCTTTGAGCACAGTCACCTTGTGCTTCTTCATCAGGAAATCGACGCCTTTCGAATTTTGCTCGGAGACCTTCCGTGACCGGCGCATCGCGACCCCGTAGTCGGTCTTCACGCTGCCCACGTCGATCCCCAACTCTTTGGCATCGTGAGCCAGGAGATTTGCCACGTAGGCGCTGTGCAGTAGGGCCTTGGTGGGAATGCACCCGATATTCACGCAGACACCGCCGAGTTTATCCCGCTCCACCACCGCCGTGGCGAGCCCCAGCTGGGCGGCCCGAATGGCGCATACGTATCCGGCGGGACCTCCACCGACGATGATTACGTCGAACGCGTTTGCCACGTGTCCCTCATCTGTTAGAAAAGCGTGAACGGTGAACAGTGAACAGTAAACGGGGTGGCAAGGTGGAGACCCCGTTCACCGTTTACCGCCCACTGTTCACGCTTTACCAAACAAGCGCCAGCGGGTTTTCCAACATCCCCTTCAACGTCTTCAGGAACTGCGCGCCGGTTGCACCGTCGATCACCCGGTGATCGCAGGACATGGTCAGCCGCAGGCGGCGGCCTATCCCGATAGCGCCGTTCTGCACCACCGGCTTCTCGGCGATCCGCCCGACGGCGAGAATGCCCGCCTCTGGTGGGTTGATTACCGCGGTAAACTCGTCGATCTCGAGCATTCCGAGGTTGGATACCGAGAACGTCCCTCCGGTGTACTCATCGGGCCGAAGCCGCCGATCCCTCGCGCGCGCGGCGAGATCATGCGACTCCGCGGCGATCTCCCGGAGCGTCTTCAGATCGGCGTTTCGGATCACCGGCGTGATCAGTCCCTCCTCGACCGCGACGGCCATGCTGACGTGCACCTCGTTCCAATAGCGGATGTGATCGTCCTGCCACCAGGCATTGCAGGCAGGATGCTGCCGGAGCGCCATGGCCACGGCCTTGATGATAATGTCGTTGAACGAGACCTTTACTTCCTTCCCCGCCTCCCCGCCTCCTCGCTTCCACGCTTCCTGAATCGCTTCCCTCGCAGTCCAGACGGCACCCATGTCCACTTCAGTGGTCAGGTAGAACGTCGGGATGGGTCCAATAGACTGGGCGAGCCGCCGGGCGATCGTCTTCCTGATCTGCGTGAGGGGGACGTCCGTGTAAGGCGAGGCAGTGGGGCTGCGAGGCGGCGGGGCGGTGACTGGAGTTGAGGCCGGTCGCTGGGGAGCAGCGGAGGGCCTGGCCTCGACGTCCCGCGCGACAATCCGTCCTTCGGGGCCGCTGCCGGCAACGCCTCCCAGGTCGACACCGCGTTCGGCCGCAATCCGTCGGGCGAGGGGTGAGGCTTTGACTCGATCGCCCGAGTGAGTTGGGACAGGGGATGACGGAGTCGCTTTGGCCTGCTGCGGGCCCGACGTGCTCTCGGTCGCAGTCCGTCCTGGAGGTGCCGGTGGCATCGAGGTGGGCTGCTGCCGATCGGGCGCAGGCTGGGTGGCCTGGGACTCCCGCTCAGGAGCCTTTTGAGTCGGCTGACCGTCGCCGCGTTTGGCTTCCCCGCCTCCCCGCTTCCCGCCGTCCCCGCCGGCATCTTCTCCAGGCTCGCCGATGACAGCCACCGTCTCCGAAACTGGGACGGTGGCGCCCGCTTCGACGATGTGCTTGAGTAACGTCCCGCCGGCCCGCGCCACGAGCTCCATCACCGCTTTGTCGGTCTCGACTTCGGCTAAGACATCGCCCACGGCGACGGGCTCGCCCTCCTGCTTCTTCCATTCGACCAGACGCCCCTCCTCCATGGTGGGAGAGAGGGCTTCCATAACGACCTTCGTAGTCATCCGCGGTTCCTGGGTTCGCCTATTCTCGGTACAAAACCTGATTCACGGCCGAGACAACTTTTGCCGGATCGGCTTTCGCCGCCTTCTCCAGCTGTTTGTTGTAGGGCATGGGCACATCGGCGCCGGTCACCCGGAGCACTGGTGCATCGAGCTCATCGAAGGCCTCGCACTGAATCGTGTCGACGACCTGGGCACCCACTCCGGCAAAGGGCCAGCCCTCCTCCACCACGACGCAGCGGTGGGTCTTGCCCACGGAGCTGAGTACCGCCTCGGTGTCGAGCGGGCGGATCGTCCGCAAATCGAGCACCTCGGCGGCAACGCCATCGTTTGCCAGTTGCTCCGCGGCTTTCAGCGCGACGCTCACCGTCTTCGAGTGACAAACGATGGTGGCGTCACTGCCTTCCCGCTTGATGTCGGCCCGTCCGATCGGGACGATGTGCTCGCCCTCGGGCACCTCCCCCTTGGTGTTGTACAGCATCTCGCCTTCGATGAAAATGACTGGGTCATCGTCGCGAATGGCACTCTTCAGCAGCCCCTTGGCATCGGCAGGGGTCGCCGGCATGACCACCTTCAAACCGGGGATGTGAGCGTACCAGCTCTCGAATGCCTGCGAGTGCTGAGCCGCCAACTGGAGCGCGGCTCCTCCGGGGCCTCGAAACACCGCGGGAACCCCCACCTGGCCATTCGACATGTACCGCATTTTGGCCGCCGAGTTGACCAGCTGATCCACCGCCAGAAGGGCGAAGTTCCAGGTCATGAACTCGATCACGGGCCGCAATCCGACTATCGCCGCACCCACTCCAACGCCGGCAAAGCCCAGTTCGGTGATCGGCGTGTCGACCACCCGCATCGGCCCGAACTCGTCCAGTAGCCCGCGGCTCACCTTGTAAGCACCCTGATAGACGCCGACCTCCTCTCCCATGAGAAAGACCGAGGGATCGCGTTGCATCTCTTCGCGGAGAGCCTGGTTGAGCGCATCTCTGTATGTCAGCGTCGGCATAGACCACCGCTCGTAGTGAAGAGGAAACAGTGAAAAGTGAACAGGGTGAGCCGGACCCGCTTCACTGTTTACTGTTCACGCTTTTCTTCAGCGTAGACGTCCTTGAACAGCTCCTCCGGCTCGGGATCCGGGGCCTGGTCGGCGAATTGGTAGGCGTCCTCGACTTCTTCCATCACGGCCTTATCCATGGCGCGCACCGCCGCCTCGTCCATCAGCCCGTCTTCGATCATGCGCTGGGACCAGACCGCGATCGGGTCCCGTTTGCGCTGATCTTCCACTTCTTCCTTGGTCCGATAATGGCCGTGGATTGGGTCCGACATCGAGTGCCCCATGAATCGATAGGTGCGAACCTCGAGCAAGGTCGGGAGCTTCTCCTTTCGGGCCCGCTGCACCGCCCGCTCCATCGCGGCGTTCATGGTGAGCACATCCTGTCCGTCTACCACCTCGTTGACCATATCGTAGGAACAGGCGCGCTCCGAGATGTCGTAGAGCGCGCTGGCGCGCTCCAGCGCGGTGCCCATTCCGTATCGATTGTTCTCGCACAGGTAGATAACGGGCAGTTTCCAGAGTGCCGCCATGTTGAGCGCTTCGTGAAAGGCGCCGTTATTTACCGCCGCCTCGCCGAAATAGCAGACTGCTACCTGGTCGGTTTTGCGGTACTTGGCGGCGAACGCCATGCCGGTGGCCAGCGGAATGTGTGCCCCCACGATGGCGTGGCCGCCCAGGAACCCGAGCGAGGCGTCGAAGAGGTGCATCGACCCCCCCTTGCCTCCGGAGCAGCCCGCAGCCTTGCCGAAGAGCTCGGCCATGACGGCGCGAGTACGGATTCCGCGCGCCAGGGCGTGACCATGCTCGCGATAGGAGCAGACGATATAGTCGTCCGTCCCTAGCGCTCCGAGGCTGCCGACCGCCACTGCCTCCTGTCCGATGTACAGATGGCAGAACCCGCCGATTTTCCCCAGGCTGTATGCCTCGCCGGCCTTTTCCTCGAAACGACGAATGAGGAGCATCTGCCGCAGCCAGCCCCGATACTCATCGGCCCGAGCGGAGTCGAGACCCTTGGACTTGGATTTGGGGCGAGCAGTGGTGGATTCGGCCACTACACGCCCTCCGGCTGCATTTGGAGAGATCCCTCGCCTCGCTGGGGACGCGCGGAGCCGAGGGGTCCTTCGCTGCGCTCAGGATGACTGCCGGTCTTGGCGGCAGTCACTTGCTCCCAGGCGTGGTACGAGGAGCGGGTTAGAGGACTCGCCTGCACATGGGTGAAGCCCAGGGAGAGGCCGATCTCACGAAGTTCGTCGAACTCATCGGGACTGTAGTAGCGGGCCACCGGCAGGTGGCTCGCCGATGGCCGCAGATACTGGCCCAGCGTGAGGATGTTGACGTCGCTGCGCCGGAGATCCCGCATACAGGTGATGACCTCGTCCCACTCCTCTCCCATGCCGAGAATGACTCCCGACTTGGTGAGTACATCGGGTGCAAGGCGCCGCGCGTTTGCGAGCAGCTGGAGGGCACGATCGTACCGCCCCCCAGGCCGGGCCAACCGATAGAGTCGCTCCGCGGTCTCGAGATTGTGATTGAGAATGTCGGGCCGTGCATCCATGACGATGCGCAAGGCGCGTTCCGACCCCTTGAAGTCGGGAATGAGGATCTCGACCGAGGTATCCGGTAGGCGCCGTCGAATCTCGATGATACAACCGGCAAACGCCTCAGCCCCGCCATTTGGGAGGTCGTCCCGATCGACGGAGGTGATCACCACATGCTGGAGTTCCATCCGGGCCACCGCTTCAGCGAGGCGCACTGGCTCCAGCGCGTCGAATGCCGTCGGAGTACCGTGGGAGACAGCGCAATAGGTGCAGTTCCGGGTGCAGACATCCCCCAGAATCATGAACGTTGCGGCCTTATGCTCCCAGCACTCTCCAACGTTAGGGCACCTCGCCTCCTCACATACAGTGTGGAGGTCGAGCTCCCGCATCAAGTTCTTGATGTGCGCGTAATTGACGCCGCCCGGGGCCTTTACTTTTAGCCAGCTGGGCTTCCGCGCGGGTTGGGACGGTGCGGACGCGCTCCCACCTGGGACAGGATCCGAGGGTTGGCGCGTCAATTGTACCAGAGGAACGGCCACCGCGGGTTTCTCACTCCATAAAGAGAGTTCGTGTGCGTGGAAGCTAGCTGGGGCGGCAGGCCGGGAGCTAGCTTCGACAACGCTCCACCAGCTGCTGACTAGCCGAGCGGACTTCCTGCGACGCTTTCTCCTCGACCTCGGTGGGGCCGCGCTGAGTGGTGTATTCTGCGAAGGTGCGCCCCGCCACTTGCATGCTGGTTTGACCATCTGCCTGGGGCGACACCTCCACTTCGAGCTTGTCGAGCAGTCGGCGGAACTGGGTGTCGGGGCGCCGGGCTTTCATGTCGATCTTGGTGGCGTTGATACGACGCGCGTCCGTATCGTAGGAGGTCCGCTTATAGCCGAATGCATCCAGCTGCTTCCGCACGCACTCGAAGGTCTGATCGGGGCTCGCGGAGGTGCGGATACTCGTCTGATCGGCCAAACGCTGGCCACATGCCGCCAGGAGAAGAGTTCCCGCGATCCACACACGGTAATGCATCTGGGTGCTCCAGCGTAAATGAGAGTGTCCGAAATGTAACGGGCTCGATAAAAACAATGGCGGCCTCCCGGGAAGGAAGGCCGCCATCATACGGAACAAGATGAATGCTAGAAGAACAGCATCAGTCCGAACGTTGGCGCAAAGGTCTTGTTCTCGGGGTTGTCGGTGACCGATTCCTTGGTCCAAGCATAGTTGCCTTCGCCAACGACCTTGAGCGACTTGGTGGCCTGGTAGTAGATGCCGCCGGAGATCAAGGTATTCTCGGTCTTGAAATCGATCGGCTCGCCGTCAGTCGCTTTGAGGAAGCTCGACCCGTAGCTGCCGGCGATGGTCACTTTGCTGTTGGACGGCGTAAAGGTGATTTGCCCGATGAATCCGTAGGAGTCGCGGAGCTCTCCATCCGAACCTACTCCGAGTCCGCCGACCGCACCACTCCCACCTCCAACGCCGTTGAACTGAAACGTCGTGCCGATGCCCTTGCCCCAGTAGCCCGACCCGGTCAAGGAGAACGTGGATTTGCCGAACCGGAACCCGCCACCGGCGCCGACTGCGGTCTTGGACTCGTCGAAGACAGGTCCAGCCGCCGTGGCCTTGGCGTTCTGGGCGGTGCCGTTGGCCCACAGCATGATGTCTCCACCCTTCCAGGTCACCTCGGCCTCGACTCGCGGGACTTGAGTCTGGTCGTAGACGGTGCCCAGGTCACCAGCGAGTCCGGTAGGCTGGAACAGGCCAATGGAAAGCTGGCCCGGCTTGCCGGCCGGCGTGGAGTAGGTCATCTGAGCCACGAAATTCGGATAAATGTATCCGTAGCCGATGCGCCCCAGTGTCGTGCCCCCGCCATTGATGCCCCCTGTACCGCCGATACCGAACAAGGTCTGATCCGTGAGGATATTCTGCCGGTTAAAGAGTCCGATCTCACGACCTGCCAAAATCTGGCCCCACGTGCCGCCCACGGTCAGATAGACCTGGCGCATGTCGATGTTGGCTCCGAAGCAGTCGTGTACGCTGGCACCCGAGTCATCGGTGCCGCACTGAATCTGCGGCGCAAAGCCGAAGTGCACACCGAGATCGGTATTCCCCTCTTTTCCTTTGGCATCGAACACGGCAAAGGCAGGCAGAAGCCCGGTGCGAACGTTGAAGCCCTTTCCGCCGACGCCGACCAGGCCGCCGGGGGCGACGGTCCCGCCGTCCTCATCCTGACTCTCGTAAATGGCGAACGCGTTCACATTGCCGGAAAAGGTAAAGGACCAGCCGTTACTCATCTGCATTGTCAACTGTGCCTCGGCCGCGCTAGCCGCGCCCACCGCCAGACCCACACACAACAGTGCGACTCGCTTCATAGGTGCGTCTCCCTCATAGTAAGGATGACCGCCAACGACAGCCTCAACTCCGGATTGTTTCTTCCAACTGCCTCCTTCATGGCACTGAGTCAGCAACGGAACGTCCAAGCGCAGTATTCACCTCCAGGAATGCGTACCACGTCGGCAGGGGGAGGTGGTCCTTCCACCAGTAGTAATCGCTCACTCGACTGGCATAGACGTTCGCGCTGAAGGGAAAGCGCAACCTCCCATCCCGTTTCAGCACCTCGAGCCCGGCCCGCACTCCCGCCGTGTCCCGAGCCCCGCTCGCGGCCTGACTAAGCGCCGCTCCCGCCAGAAATCCCTCGACGTATGCCAGGCGGGAATTGGCATCCATCAGCTTCCAGTCATGGCCGTTCACCCGAAGCCAATCGGGCTCCGGATCGCCCCGGCTCCAACTGCTGCCGGTGAAGATCAGGCTGACGACCAACGCCATCCAGCTCCAGCGCCGTAGACCCATGCTCCCAGCGCTCCGGCGGGAGTCCGTTTCCAGGCTCCCGCCGCTCCGATGCTACTTGCTCGCCCCCTTCTGCGGAGCGCCCATAACAGGGGACTTACCCGGCAGGCCAAAGATGAACACCGCGTCTCCCAGCGGGTAACTGATCTGGAAGTTGCCGCCGCAGGCGACCGCGATGAATTGCTCGCCGCCGTGCAGGAACGTCATTGGAGCGGAGTTGCACCCAGCCCCCCCGTTGAACTGCCAGAGGAGCTTACCGGTCTTGGAGTTGTATGCGTTGAAGTTGCCGTTCCCTTCACCGGTGAACGTGAGGCCGCCCGCGGTGGCAAGGGACCCGCCCATCATCGGCTGCGGGACTTTGTTTTGCCACGCGATCTTCCCGGTCTTCAGGTCAACCGCGGAGAAGAGACCGTACTGCTCCTCACCCGGTATGGCCACAAAGGCCGAGCCGAGCCAGAGCTTTCCCTTCTCCAGGGGCGCACTGTGCGTGATGTAGTTCATCGGTTGGTGCAGGCCGGCCACGTAAGCGTAGCCAAGGGTAGGATCGATCGAGATAGGAGACCACTCCGAGCCGCCGTTGGCGCCGGGGAGCATCCGCGTGCCCTTCTCGGTCGGCAGAGCGAACATGTTTTCTTGCGGAGTGAAATTTTCGGTCTTGCGGATCAGCTTGCCCGTGTTGGCGTCTAGAACGTAAACCCAGGCGGTCTTCCCGGCGTGCACCACGACCTTCTTACCGCCCAAGGTGGTGACCACCGGGGGCGAGGTGGCATCGAGGTCCCAGACATCGTGGGGAACCGTCTGGTAGTACCACTTGGTCTTGCCGCTGGTGGCATCGATCGCAACCACGGCGTCGGTGTAGAGATTGTCACCGGGACGGAGGCTGCCATCGAGGTCCGGCGAAGGATTGCCGACCGACACGAAGATGGCGTTGAGGTCCTTGTCGTAGGCCGGGGTGGTCCACACGCCGCCGCCACCACGCTGCCAGGTGTCCGCGTACTTGGCGCTGTCGGCCTTTTCCTTGGTAATGTCGCGATGGAGATCGCTCTCCTCGGCCTTCGTGGCCCAGGTGCCCCACCAGCCGTTCGGAGCCTTCTCATCGTAGGTTTGGTCGCCCTTTGGCGCAGGAATCGAGTACCAACGCCAGACCTGGTCGCCGGTCATGGCATTGTACGCCGTCACGTGCCCGCGGATTCCATACTCACCCCCGGAGACGCCGACGATAACGTTATCCCCGATGATGAGCGGGGCGTGAGTAATGCTGTAGCCCGCTGCAGGGTCGGCCACTTCTTTGTCCCACAATACCTTGCCATCCTTGGCGTTGAACGCGACGAGATGGGCGTCGAGAGTACCCATATACAGATGCGCGCCGCCGTGGATTCCAAAGCCGCGGTTATTGGGTCCGCAGCAGTAGATCGTGGTGCCGAGCTTGTGTTCGTAGCGCCACAGTTCCTTCCGAGTGTTCAGGTCGTACGCCATCGCCGTGTTGTAAGGGGTGGTCACATACATGACCCCGTTCGTCACGAGCGGAGTGTTTTCGAACGAGCCCAGTTTCGCGATGCCGGTCTGAAAGACCATGCGGGGGACCAACCGCGCTACGTTTGCCGTGGTGATCGTCTTCAATTCGGAGTACCGCCGATTCCAGTCACTGCCGCCGTAGGTTGTCCAATCGCCCCGGCCTTGAGCGGCGACGGGGCCGGCAACGGCGATGAGCATAGGGGCTACCCACCAACGGAAACTGGTCCTCATGGGTACTCTCCTCAGGGCAGGGTCGAGAGATACGTGGCCATGCCGACGCGCGGCAGGCCAAGGCCCAATAGGTCACCGATGGGCCTGGCTCGGTTTTTTACAAGCGATCTAGATCGTGTGGTCATGACCGCGGCGCAGTGGCCGCAAATGGATAGGCGCCCGACGTCGGCGCCGGTTAATCAAGGGGCCATAAGCATTTAACGGGTTACAATCTTACAGCGTCGCCGACGGCGTCAAGTCCCAAAAACCTGACCCGGACCGAGGTGCGGCCGTGTCTTTCAATGCAACTTTATACGATGCAAGAGTTTGCACTGTTGAGCTGAGGTGAAACTTTGCCGGCGGGTGTGGGTGACGCAGTGATCAGCGGAACAGCACCGCTGCCTTCTTGACCGTTTGCCAAATGCCCCAGAGCAGAGGAAGCCCCACCGCCAACCAGGCAAGTGCCACGACCCATGGGCTGGTAGTGCTGCGCTCAGGCTGGTATTCGACCGACATGTTTATGCGCTCCCGCGTGAAATTATTCGTCAGACTCGGCTGACCCGAGACTCCCCACCCGCGGGCGTCGGCTCCGCGCTCATGTAGTAGGTCTGAGCCACCGGACGAACCAGCAGGTTACAGATGAATCCGATCACCAACAGGCCAGCGAGGACATACATGGTCACGTTGTACGCCTGCGCGTTGGGTACGCCGCGATTGATCTGGTATTCTCGGATATAGTTGACCAGCACCGGGCCCAGGATCCCTGCGGTGGACCATGCCGTGAGCAGACGGCCATGGATGGCGCTGACGTACTGGGTGCCGAACAGATCCGCCAGGTACGCCGGAATGGTGGCAAAGCCGCCTCCGTACATGGTGAGGATCACGCCAAAGATCAGTACGAACAACGTCACATGGCCAGCGCGCCCAGCCCATGGGGCGGCAGAATAGAGCAGGATGCCGAGAGCGAAGAAGATGAAGTAGGTCCGTTTCCGACCGATGTAATCGGAGAGCGAAGCCCAACCGATGCGCCCAGCGATATTGAACAGGCTGAGCAGCGCAGCGAACCCGGCGCCGATGGTGGCGAGCTGAGCCTTTTGGGATTCCGACAGATCTTTGAGCGTACCCGGAATTCCAATCAACCGTCCGCCGAAGATTTCCTGAATCATGGGCGACGCGATGCCGATCACCCCGATTCCGGCGCTCACGTTCATGCAGAGCACCATCCAGAGCAGCCAGAACTGTGGGGTGCGCCACGCCTGGCTCACGTGAACGTTGTGGATGGTGATCATCGCCCGCTGCTGGGCCGGCGGTGTCCACCCCGCGGGCCGCCAGCCCGGCGGGGGGAGTCGATACCCGAATGCACCGCACAGCATCGCGACGAAGTAGATCGCACCCATGGCCACAAAAGTCTTGGCCACGCCCACATCGGTCGGCGTGGCGAAGTGTTTCATCAGAATGTCGGCTAGAGGCGCGCCGATCAGCGCTCCTCCGCCGAATCCCATGATCGCCATCCCGGTCGCCATTCCCCGTCGATCCGGAAACCACTTGATCAGGGTGGATACGGGGGAGATGTAGCCCAGTCCCAAGCCGCAGCCCCCGATTACCCCCGACCCCAGCCAGAGAAGCGCGATCTGGTGAAGGTAGACCCCCAGGGCGGAGATCATGAATCCACCGCCCCAACAAAATGCGGCCACCACGCCGGCCTTCCGTGGCCCCACGCGCTCGAGCCAGGCGCCGAATAACGCTGCCGAGGAACCGAGGAATACGAAGAAGAGGGTATACATCCATCCCAGCGTGCTGATCTTCCAATCGCCCGGGGCCGGTTCGGTGATGCCAATGGCGCGGCTCAGCGGTAACCAGAAGACGCTAAAGCCGTAGGCCATTCCGATGGAGAGATGTATCGCGAGAGCCGCAGGCGGGACGAGCCAACGGTTGAAGCCCGGCTTCGCGGTGATTCGCTCCTTGGATAGCAGGCCCGCCATCGCGAGTCTCCTCGAATTAAGTTTCTGCGCTAACGTGTGCGTGTGGACTGAGATCCTGGAGCGATGCACCGGTCATGATGCGAGCTACGCAAGGTACAGGCGACCCCAAGCCGGTGCCAGAGCACCCGCAGGAGGCGCATGGTTGACCTCATTCGAGCCGCCAGGCTGACCGCTTTCGTCGGCGTTGCAGCCTGTGCCCGAGGCCATTCGGGAGCGCCGGCAGCACCCGCCGCCGATTCGACACCTGCTCCCCCAACAGCTGACAAGACTCGAGTCTCAACCGCGCCTGCGGACCTTCCGGGACCTCCAGCCTGGATCACGATTGATAGTGCTCAGCGCACGGTAACTCTTTCCTTGGAAACCACGGCCGGTGCTCCTGGTGCCTCTGCGCTCATCAATGGCTATCGCAATGGCGAGGATCGGCTCGTGGTACCGCTCGGCTGGACGGTGAAGTGGAACTGGCGAAACGCCGATTCCACGTCGCGGCACAGCCTAGTCGTCATGACGCAACGGGAGAAGATTCCACTGGAAGGTGGGCGGCCAGCGTTCAGCAATGCCATGAGCCGTGAGGTTACCACTGGCCTCCCGGCCGGAGGGACCGACCAGACAACGTTCCAAGCCGACGAAGCGGGTTGGTATTGGCTTCTCTGCGGAGTTCCGAATCATGCGCTTGGCGGCGAGTGGATCGAGCTGCGGGTTGACCCTGAAGCGAAGACGGCCGGTCTCATCAGGAAAATCCCTTCGAAGCCCTGACCGCGTTACGCTGGTTCAAACCGTTCGGCCCGCAAGCGAGGCAGGCTGTCCCTGGCCTGGTCACCGGTGAGCATTTGGGCTATCAGGCGGCCAGTGAGACCGGCGAGCAATATTCCGTTTCGTCCATGGCCAGTGGCATACCAGAGTCCCTGGGTCTCCGGTTCCGGGCCGACGATTGGTGCGCCATCAGGGGTGACCGGCCGGAGGCCAGCCCAGCTGCGGCGGAGCTTCGCTCGGACCAACCCGGGGCATAACGTCATGGTGGCGGAGACGATTTGAGCGATACCGCTAGTGGTGACCTCAGGCCGAAAGCCTACATACTCCATCGTGGAGCCCAGAATCGCCTCGCCTCCCCGGGCCAGTACGTAGGAGTCTTTTTGGTAGACGATCGCCCGCTGGATACCCTGGGGCCAGTGGAAAGCGGCCATCTGCCCTCGCACCGGTTGAACCGGGAGCCGGCGAGGGATACCCTCGATCAGAGGAGACCAGGCCCCCGCAGCGATTACGACGTGAGGTGCGACGTATCGTTCGGTCTCGCCGCTGACGCCTCTCACCATCCCTCGCTCCAGGTCGAGTCTTTTGACCCGATCGGTGGCGATCGTGGTTCCGAGACGCCGGGCGTCAGTCAGCAGCGCCTCTACCAGGAGGACCGGATTCAGGGCGCCGTCGAGTGGCGCCCACAGCGCTCCGACCACTGGTCCCAGCCAGGGCCAACGATGATGCACTTCGCTCTGCTCCAGCCATTCGCAGGCGTAGCCCTGACCCTGCTGCCAGGCGACTTTGGCCTGCAGGACCGCGGCTTCTGCTGCGTCGATCGCGACCCGCGCGATGCCCTCGCGCCAGAGCCCAACATCGATCCCAGTGGTTTCGCGGAGAGTATTGGCCAAGGGGGTGTAATGGTCCCGGGCGCTAAGGCCCAGTCCGAGGAGCTCATCGCTGGCATCGGCTTCGATCTGCGGCGCCAACATGCCCCCGGCCGCACGCCATGCTTGGCCCATGTCACCCCCTGCTTCCAGCACGAGTACTCGCCGACCCGTTTCCGCCAGTTCGCGGGCACAGGCCGCTCCGATCACGCCTCCGCCGACGACGATTACGTCGTAACTGGGTGTCACGCGGATCCTATGAAACTATTTGAAACGTGGTGACGTACTGCAGCCTGACTCGTAACGCGGGGAGCCTGGTATGCTTCGAAAAATCTTGGGTTTCGCAGTGTTCGCGGTCGTAGCGATGTTCCTGCTCAAAGTGCTGTTCGGTCTATTCGGACTGGTTATCGGTCTGCTCGGCGCGATCCTGTGGTTCGCCTTCTTGGGCTTTGTGATCTACTTGATTCTGAAGATCTTCGCTCCTGAGACCGCGGCTCGGGTTAGGGAAATGATCGCCGGTTGAAGGGCCTATCGTGCTATCTCACCGTCGAGCTATGAGCCTGGACGATCCACCAGCCATCGCGGCCCTGCGCGGGGACGAGTACAAACGAGGCACGGCCGATTTCAGCTCGGTTTGATTGAACGGACACCCAGCGGTATTCGGCGTTTCCCCAGGCAGCAGCGCCTTGTATCTGCAGCTGAGTGTTCGTGATCGCGATCTCACCCTGGCCGGCGACCCCGGCGTAGCGGGGTATCCCTCGCC
This sequence comes from Gemmatimonadota bacterium, assembly GCA_046726475.1. GTDB lineage: Bacteria > Gemmatimonadota > Gemmatimonadetes > Gemmatimonadales > GWC2-71-9 > CAVVWJ01. The sequence goes on from JBKPAO010000074.1 coordinate 27,005, forward strand.
GGAGTCTCCCATCTGCAATAACGGTTGCGTAGGGCGCGTACAGCGAGTCGCCTGATTCGGCCTGAGCGTCGGCTTCGAGCGCCTGCTCGATGGTCCGGCCGATCTCGATCTCCCTCCCGGCGCCTGCGATCGGGCGGGTCTCAGGAAGCTGCTTCGCTGCGCACCCAGCCGTAAGAAGAACCCAGAGGATTGCGGTCTCACTCCTCACCGAGATTCTCCAGCACGCCCCACACGAGCAGTGGGAGGAGAAGCTCGTGATGCCCAGTCAGCAGGTACCCTGATCCGCCTGCTTGAGTGGGCCGCTGCACCACATTGACCCGGGGTCGGTAGTGTCGCTGCATGTCGAAGTCGGCCGCAACGAAGTGGGTGGGTCGGCCGGCTCCAGTGTTTCGGGCCACTGTGAGCGCCTTCAAGAACACCTCTGGCATTATTACGGCACTCCCCCAATTCAGCACCACGCCGCCATGATCGAGGTCGGGTAGCGAGCCGGCCAGCCGCCGGAAATCCCGCTGACCGGTCGCTCCGATCGCCGCACCATCAGTGGACGGGTGCTGATGGATGATCTCCGCACCGATTGCCGGGTGCACCGTTACAGCCACTTCGTGGTCCTGGGCGGCGAGGAGTATCGAAGCTTCCCTCCCCGGTAAGTCCTTCCGGGCTGCCAAGGCTCGTGCCAGCCCCTCACCCATCCCTTGTCCTGCCTTGGCCGCAGCAATGATCGCCGCGTTCATGTCGGCCCCGGTCTCTTCAGCCATTCCGAAGCTGCCATCCTGCAGACCACTCTCCACGTCCTCGCTGGTTCCCCCGTATGCCGCCAGCTCGAAATCGTGGATCGCGGCTGCGCCGTTGAGCGCTACGTGGGTGACGATACCGCGCCCGATCCAGGCCCGAACGAGAGGGCCAAGGCCTACCTTGATGACATGCCCGCCGAGGAGAAGAATCACTCCACGACCGGCGCGTTTGGCGGTGGCGATCGCGTCGATCACGTGGCGGAGGTCCTGGGCGGCGAGGACGTGTGGCAGACTGGCGAGAAACGCGGCGAAGGAATGGTCAGTTGCCGGAGCGGAGGCCAGCAGACGGGGATCGACTTTGTTGTGCCGCCGGGCAACGGGCGTGGTGGTGACGCGAGTCAGATCTGCCTCGCGGTACCGCACCCTCAACGGCTCATTGCAGAGGCGGTGGTTCCGGGCAGCACCATGTCCTTGAGCCGGAGAGTGATCGTTCCGAACGGGAATTTGGTCCGAATCTGAACCGGAAGACGCCGGGAGTCGTCGGTCAACCAGATCCGGGTCTCAGACCGCTTGGAGAAGAGACCCTTGGTGTCGATGGTCGGATGCAGCACGAGGCAGGAGACCTTTGACCCATCAGGCAGGTCCATCTTCTCCCGCTTCAATACCTCGATTGTCACCGGATTCTTTTCCTTCCGAAAGTACCGGTCGTATTTGTACGTCTTGCCGACTTCGAGAGCGGTGACCCGGACAAAGTAGAAAAAGGCGGCATCGTCGAGCGGCTCGGCGGGGGTGGGCTGACCTTTTGGGTCTTTCCCCTGCTCGCGATAGAAGCCCGAGTCGGGGAAAATCTCGTAGTGGCGCTTCGTGGATTTGTCGTTCTCCATGAAGTCCTGGACAAACCGGCGGGAGTTCAGGTCGGAGGTGCCGATCCAGGACTCCAGAACGTCGTCCAGCGAATAAAACATGGTCTTGCCCTGCAACCGAAAGCGCAGCCGATAGCTCTCGACGCCTCGAACCGTGTCCATGGAGGCAACCTCAAGCGTGCCCGAGCCCAGGGTCAGCATTCCCAGCTTCGCTGTGTAAGACAGCTTCTCTCCCACGGCAAAGGGGTAGGAGTCCGGCACTGCGGCGGGTTGCGGGGCCTGCAGTGCCAGGCTCACCAGAAGTCCTAACGCGGTCACGAAGGGGCGACCTCCGCATTCCGACTGGCCTCGGGGGGGCTGCGTCCATCGATAGATCGTGGTCCCAGCTGGCGTAACGATCCTCGCGAGCGCCAGACCGCTAAGGCGGTATCCCAGGGATTGACGCGGGTACCCCGTTGCCGCAGATCACCGCGTTCAACGCTCGTGATTGTCTCCACTCGACGGGCGTGTCGCGCTGCCCGCTCATAGAGCTCGGCGTTGGCCGCCCAGCTCTGAGCAGTCAGGAGGGGAGCGGGTCCGCTACGAAAGGCGTTTCGCAGCGTCACCAGCCGGAAGATGGCAAAGCCGGAGACCACGTCGGTCACTCCAGGCACCGACACCACGCCACGCAGGAGGACGGGTGCGAAGCGGCGGATCAACCTGCGAGTACGCGAGGGCTCGCCCTGCAGCCGGGCTTGGGCGATCACGATATCGGCGCCGCTCTCAATCCGTCGCACCAAATCGGGAATGAAATGAGGCCCGTGGGCAAAGTCGGCGTGCATCAGAATCGCCGCATCACGCTTGGGCCGATCGGTTCGGTTGACCGCCTCGCGAAGCAGCTCTTCGATGCTGGCGGCATAGCCGGTGCGCTCCTGGTGGCGCACCACGGTGAGCGGGAGGACGCGGGTGTACCGCTCGAGGACCTCCGGCGTCAGATCGTTGGAGCCGTCATCCAGGACCAAAAGTTGATACTCCCTCGGAAAACCAGCGAAGACCTGCCGGATTTTCCAGAGCAAAAGCCCGATGGTAGGAGCTTCATTGTAGCTCGGTATGCAAACGTAAATCATGAGCCGCCAGGAACGTAAATCATGAGCCGTCAAGAGAATGAGCGCACGAACGATAAACGGACAGAACCTGGTCTGCCATGGCACCGACGGAGTATTTCTTGATCTCACGCCCCGCGGCGTTTGCGAGTTTCGAGCTCACCGATCCGTCGGTAAGTACCCGCAGCACGGCTCTCGCAAGCTCCTGCGGATCTTCCGGTTGAACCAATAGCCCGCTGCCCGACTCCAAAAGATCAGGCACTCCACCCACTCGCGTGGCCACGACCGGGACACTCCTCGCCATTGCTGCCAGCACCGAGCTTCCGAGCCCCTCAGCAACTGAACTGAGGACAAAGACATCCGCCTGAGCCAGCGCTCGATGGGGGTCGTCGAGGGCCCCCAGCAGGTGAACCCGATCATGCAGTCCCAGACTTGAGATCTGCCGCTGGAGCTCGGCCCGAAGTGGACCGTCCCCCACTATGACCCAATGCAGGTCGGGCAAGTCCCGGACCAGCCGGGCAGCAGCCAGGATCAGCGTTGCCTGATCCTTTTCGGGGGTCAGAGCCCCTAGGTGCACCGCCAATTGCCCGTTACGGGGAATGGCAAGAACTGCCCGCAGGTCCAGACCGCTGCATTGGGACACACTGGGGTCGACCGCGGATGGGACGGTCACCACCCGCTCCGGTCCGACACCGTCTTTCAGGAGCGCGTCATGAACCGCTTGCGAGATAGCGATGATCCGGCAGGCGCGCCGCCAGAAATAGCCCTGTCGGAGGGGAAAGGTGACTCGACGAGTGACTACTAAAGGTCTGCTGCGGCGGATCGACGACAGGCTTGCCAGGGTCAGTGAGTGGGCGTCGTGGGCGTGAACAACTGCGGAGGATGGAAGCTCCCGAGCAATGGCAGGAATGACCCGGGGATCTAGGCCAGCCCTCCATGCCGCGGGATGGACCCTGACCCCGTCGGCCGCGAGCCGGCGCCCCAGCTCGCTTCCGGCGGTGGTAACGACGACCTGCGCGATACCCCGCCTGCCCAGCTCACGAGCAAGAAGCCAGACCTGCCGCTGACCCCCACGCCACTCCCGTCCGGAAGCAACGTGAACGATCGCTGGGTTCACGCGCCGGGCAATACGTCGGCAGGGACTGCTCCTCGTTCGTGCGTGATCCCGCTTTCCCGGACGACGTCCGCCAACAGGGTGCGCAGCTCAGACAGGCTGAACGGCTTATGCAAGTAGGGGCGATCCAGAGTCTCAAGAAAGGCGAGCGTGTCGCCCCTGACCGTGTCACCCGTACTGAACACCAGGCGCGAGGCCATTGCGGGGTTCCGCCGGGCGAGCTCCTCGTAGAACTCACGCCCACCGAACCGCGGCATCCGAAGATCGGAGATGATGAGGTCGAACTGCTCGCGATCTGCCCGGGACAGCGCCTCCTCCCCATCCGATGCGACGACAGGAATGTGTCCCCATGCCTCCAGCGTTGCCCGCATGTAATGAAGAATGTGGGGCTCATCATCGACCACCAGAACCCGGAGGCGTTTGGGTGGCAGCTGCGCATCGACATCGGTCGGTGGGGTCGCCGACCGGGTGGAGAGAGGAAGCTGCACCGTGAACGTCGAGCCCCCGCCCTCCTCACTGGACAGCATGATCCTTCCGCCGTGCTCCTTGACGATGCCCTGGCTGATGGAAAGGCCGAGTCCGGTGCCCTCGCCTTCAGGCTTGGTGGTAAAGAACGGCTCGAAGACCTGGCCGGCTAATGATTCCGACATACCCGGACCGTCATCGATGATGTCGATGGCGACTCCGTCCAGCCACCGCCGGGCCCGGACCACGATGGTTCCCGGCCGGCCGGTCGATGCGATCGCCTGGGCGGCGTTATTGATCAAGTTGACGAAAACCTGCTGGATCTGATTCGGGTCGATGTCGGGCATTGGCAGGTCGGGCTCGACCTCGATCAACGCCTCGACTCTCTGAGCCATTAACTGGTTGCGGAGCAGCACGAAGGTGGCGTCCAGCAGGGGCTTCAGCGCGGTGGGACGGCGCTGGTGATCCTGTTTCCGGGCGAAACCGAGCAGGTTCCTCACAATTCCCGACGCGCGCTCGGCCTCCTCACGGACTACCGTGAGCGGTTCCCGGATGTTCGGAGGTACGTTCGGAATCTCGGTCAGGAAATCGGCGAAGCCAACGACCGACGCGAGCGGGTTGTTCAGGTCGTGAGCGATCCCCGCAATCAGCTGCCCGATGGCCGACATCTTCTCCGACTGAATCAGCTGGTCTTGCAAGCGGCGCCGTTCGGTCTGATCGTCAAACAGCAGCACCACGGCGGACCGGTCGGCGCTGCTAATCGGTACAGCGGTAACGGCATACGTTCGTTCCCCGGTCCGGAGCTCCACCTCTCGGCCCGCTCCTTGCTGGTCCAAAGCCCGCTGCAGGTCGGCGGACCATTCCGGAGGCGCGAAGGCCTGCCAGGGACGTCCAATCAGGCTCGCGGGGGGAGCATTCACCAGGTCTGCAAACGCACGGTTCGCCCGGCGTATCGCACCGGCCCGGTCGACAATGCAGAGGGCGGGGGAAATGGCATCGACCACTTCCTGCCAGGTCCGCCGGCCGTCATCGTGAAGGTCGATGAGTCGGGCGCTCTCCAAGGCTATGCTGGCCTGCGAGACGAGGCCCTCGAGCAGGTTCAGGTCCGCCGGATCGTAGCGACCTGCCTCACCGCGAACGGCGATCGCACCGGTTACTCTACTCTTAGCGATGAACGGTGCAATCAGCCAGCTCCCCGCCGTCAGAGGGGGTGATGCGAGGCCGGCGTCGCGCAGCAGCGTCTCGAGTCCATCATGGATCAGTAGGGGTCCCCGCCGACTCGCCAGCTCGAGCAGGGGGCGGGGGTTGGAGCGTCCTGGCGGCCACCCAAGCACGAAGTCGATCGTTTCCGCCTGCTGGAACAGGGCGACCGCAATCTCGCTGGGGGCCAGGCTTTCCCGCACGTGTCGCACCAGGAGATCGATAACGGACGCCCGGCGGAGCGTTCCCGCGACCTCCTGACCAAAAGCGGTCAATCGCTGGACGAGCTCCAGGCCCCGGGTATTATCCGGTCGACCCGATGCAGGGGCGAGTTTTGATGAAGGAGGGTTGGTCATGATTCGTGCGAATACACGGGGCCGCCTGACTGCAGCGGACCTGCAGCTCGTGATTCTGCTCCTCAGTCGTGGCTCCGCGCACCGTCGCGCGTATCTCGAGCGTCGCTTGGCGTCGGAGGGCCCAGACTCGCTCCTCGACGCCCCTGATCTGCTCGAGCGCTTGCTGACCGTCCGCTCGATGCTCCTGCCCTCGGAGCCTCTCTTCTTCTACGTTCTCGTCCGACATGCGCTTCGGGGCTTTGGACTCGAAGACCCCGAGATCGCCGACTACCTGTCGGCGCTGCTGCTGGAGTTCGGTCAACGGGACCGGGCGTGGCGCATCGATTGGAACGACGACCAGCGCCACCAGTACTTAATCGATATCCTGTCTGACCTAGAAGCGACCGCGGGAGACCGGCGCTTCAAGGTAATGGTGCACCTGGGAAACTACGCACTCTGGCTCAGTGGACTCTTTCCCGATTATATCGCCGCTCGCCGACTGCGCAAAGCAGGACCCGACGTGACGTATTATGAGACTCTCGGTAGCCGCGGTTTCGGGCTCGCGTCCGATCATGTGCTTGCCCAGGAATACGGCCTCGACGCGGTGCTGAGAACCGCAGCTGAGCGGTTTCCCGCCCTACGAAGTGCGCTGAACGGCGTGAGCGATCGCGTCCTGTTTCCGTCCTTCACCCACTAAATCGCTGCGGGCTGATCCCGCTTCCCGCACCAGCGCCGCAAACAGACCGCCCTCCGGCGCTCGAGCATCGGCGTGCATCTCTTCCGGATGCCACTGAACCGCAAGGAGCCACGGGGTGCCGTCCGGTGTCTCGGCAGCTTCGATCAGACCATCCTCAGTCCATCCAGTAGCCACTAGCCTCGGGGCCAGGTCACGAATGGCCTGGTGATGTGACGAGTTCACGGTAAATCCGGTTCCACCGAGTGCCCGCGCCGCACGGCTGTCGGGCGCCACTCGGATCCGGTGAGTCCGTGCATCCCGAGGGCTTTCGGGCCGGTGCTCGACTGCGCCGGGCCATTCGG
>JBKPAO010000075.1:0-8107 GCA_046726475.1 Gemmatimonadota bacterium
GGCGAGGCCCTCCCGATTCTCCACTTGGAAATACTCGTTGCGGCTGACCTTCCCGATCAGCGGCTCCAGCATGTTGCGGAGCGCGTCGATAGAGGCAGCCTCCCAGATACAGACCGCTCGGGTGCCATCCGGGGTGGGGAAGGTATGGTGGAGCTTGATTTCCGGCGGAAGCGCGGTCGCGTCAGCCGCGTTCCAGAACGCCGCGGGCTCGGAAATGGTGTGCTGAACCACGATAAACATGGGGGGCCCCCTCGAGAGAATGGGTTTGTTGTGGGTAGCCTTAAATGGTGCTCTGGTACAGGGCTGTCAAGCTTTGAATGCGGCACGGGGCGGCTGTCAGGTAGCGCTTGGCTATGAGACATCAGAAAGATCGCCGCTGCGATAGCCATCAATGCGAGTATGTTGCGATAGCCACCAAATGCGAGTGACTGAGGGGCCCGCTCATCGCGCGATCCGTGACTACGGTCTTGTCGGTATCACACTGGCGCTGCGCACTAGCGATTCACGGGACTGAAATAGTCCTGCATGCCGGCGCTGACTTCCTGCCTGCGGCGAAACTACGGCGGGTGGGTCTACAACATCTCGGAAACCGGATTCAGATCCCCCTCCTGAAACCGGCTCGGCCGGAGAGGACTGACGTCCACCGTCGAGGCCGCGCCGTCGCTGATCACCTCCGCCAGGAGTTGGCCCAGGGCCGGCGCATGCATCACCCCGTGCCCCGAGCAGCCATTCAACAGGAACAGGTTGGGGCAGCCTGGGGCAGCGCCGAGAATGGCGTGCTTGTCAGGCGAGGCCTCGTAGAGTCCCGCCCAGCAGGCGTCCCGGTCTATGGCCGCGCGACGCAGGACCGGCACCCGCCGGTGCGCCTTTGCGATCACCGCCTCGATCCACTCATCGTCTACGCCAGTATCGAATGGTCGTCCCGGCACTCCCGGCGTGGGCCAGAGGAGCAGAATCCGACCCTCCCGCACCCGCAGGTGAAAGCCGTCGGTCGTGAAGATGGTCATCGGCATGGTGTCGGGCAGGAGGTCGGTCGGTGCGGTCGCGGCCACCTGTCGGCGGAGCGGGGCGACCGGCAGATCGAGGCCGGTCCACTGCGCCACCTGGGCAGCCCACGGACCGGCCGCGTTCACCACCGCCCCCGGGGAAACCGGACCGCGTGAGGTCTCCACCACGGCAATGCGATTGTCCTGTCCGCGTCTGAGCCCGGTAACCTCGACCTGCCACTCCAGCTTCACCCCCAGCCTCCGGGCGGCAGTGAGATACCCTTCAACGATGCCCAGGGGACGGATGAAACCGTCGCTGGGGCAGAACGCTCCCCCGATTACCTCATCGTGAGCGACTGCGGGATTGAGCCGCGCGATCTCCTCGGGTCCGACCTCGACCGCCTCGGTAAGCCCCTCGTGGTGCTGAACTCTCCGGGCTGCGCGAAGTACCTCGAGCTCGCTTGCCGTGGAAGCGAGCCAGAGGTAACCCACCGGAAGGTATCCCGCATTCCCCCCCGTCTCCTCCGTAAAGCAGCGGAGCTTGTCGCGCGACAGCAACGACAGCCGCACATTGATCGGCGTGGCGTATTGGGCCCGGAACCCACCGGTCGCCTTGCCGGTGCTGCCCTGACCGGGACCGTGCGAGCGGTCGAGCACCAGGATCTCGCGCCAGCCGCGGCGCGCGAGGTGATATGCCACGCTCGCGCCGATCACGCCCGCACCGACGATGACGAGGGAGGCTGTCCTCATGCGGTGAAGACGTGCTCCGGATGTCTGAAGCTCTTGAACTCGAGCGCGTTGCCGCTGGGGTCGAGGAGGAACATGGACGCCTGCTCTCCCGGCTGTCCCGCGTAGCGGATTCTGGGCTCCAGAATGAAGGCGATACCCGCGTCGCGGATGCGATCGGCCAAGGCCGAAAACGCATCCCACTCCAGCAGCGCCCCGAAATGCGGCATCGGCACCTGAATGCCCTCGACCTGTCCGGTATGCTGGGTCGGCGTCACCGGGCCGGTGGTGTGCGCCGAGATCTGGTTTCCGAAGAAATCGAAGTCGACCCAGGTATCGGTGCTGCGTCCCTCGGGGCAGCCGAGGATATCGCCGTAGAACCGGCGCGTTGAGGAGAGATCCCGAACGAAGAAGGCGTAATGGAATGGTTGCGGCATACGTGGCGCGCTCACGGCCTCCAGGGGTAATAGTTACTTCCCAGCCCGCTCCCAACCTAAAGTGCACCGGTTTTATGAGAGGAGATGAAATTAGGAGTCAACATCTACCCCGCCAATCGTCCCCACAAGAGCTCCGGGGACAACCTAAGTCGTCGCCGGGCTTCATTGCCCCTCCTGGGCTCGAGCCGAAGGCGACCTGTTGGGAAGCGGCCACTTTCCGAGCATCGGTGCCCCGATTCCCGCCGTAGTTTGCCCGCTCGTGCCCGGAAGAAACTACGGCAAAACTACGGCAGTGGAGCCTAGAGGTTGGAAGGGCTGGGCTTGGTCGCTCCTTGGTCATGGTGGGCTGATGGGCAGAGCCCTGCTCGATGCTCTCGAGCAGGGCTGCAGGTGCCGAGTTGGTCGAGGGCTCCGATATTACAGCGTCTTGCACCCCACACTGCCGTTCGAGGCCACACAGACCGAGCCGAGGCTGGTGGAGAGGTTGAGCGACCAGTACGGCAGGGAGTAGCCCGTGACCACCGTGGTCTGACTCGACTTACAGGGGTTGAGCTTGGTGTACGCATGGTTCGCGACAATGTACAGCGAAGCAGTCGGCAAGGCCTCGTCGGCCGCCGAATACGTGGTGGCGGTTACCCCCAGATGCTTCTGCGAGACAAAACGCATCTGGGTGCCCGTGCTCATGACTTTCCCGGTATTGGAATTCAGGCATTGGTAGGCGATGTCCACTCTCGCCTGTGGAATGACGTCCATGAGGATTCCATCGGGGTTGGAGATGTTGTAGCTGCACAGCACGTCACCCTTGCTGGAGCTGACCAGGCTACACGATGCCGAATTGATCGCGATGGTGGTTCCGGGAACGGTCACGCTGAGGGTCGGGCGCTGCTCAGGCGCCGTGGTGGTCTCCGGGTTGGTGGGAGACTCTGAACAGGCGGCGAGCATGGCCGCCACGAAAACAGCGGGGATAAGACGTCGCATAGCAATTGCTCCTGTGTAGTTGGATCCGGCGTGAATCTCGACTTGGTGGCTCCCGCCGCCCCCGAGGTCGGCCTCACCGACCGTCACAGGGAGCGGGACACCCGCGGGTACGAGCGCGGAGGAAGACAACCCCCGGTGCCCAGGGCTGCTCGTGTCGCGCGACCCGACAGATGGCGGCGGCAGCGAAATCGAGATGAGCTTCATGATTCGAACCCTTTCGCGGTCCGTGGCGTCGGGCCTGCTTGACGACGCCAAGAGTACGGCGGCCCCTCACCGCGAAATCACCCGCCAAATCACCTGCGAACCACCTGGCAGGGCCAAGCTCGCCCGCGCCAGGGGATCCGCTGAAAGCAGATGGAATCCGAATCGAGGTCGTGCCGGCAGCGCGCTACGGGGTGTGGGTGTCCTTTGTCGCGACAACAGAGCCGCTCCGGTCACGGCCGGAAAGCGACAGAGGAGGTGACCGCGGGTGTGGAAGTTTGCCAGCTACCCTCGGCCGAATGAGGTGGGCCGCCCGAATTCGAAGTGAAGCTGTCGTGTGGGCAATTCGTGCGGATGGGTGTAGGCCCATGGGATGGCCACCCGATTGGGCGGATCCCCTCGAACCCTGTTATCCAGCGTGGTCCCCCCACGGCAGCCAGTGAATAACGCGCCTGCCAAGGCTCACCTGCGCACACGCCAACGGGTTGCCACGCCGAGCTTGCCTTCAGGCGGAGGCGCGGCTGACGCAGGCCCGGGAGTTGTCGCCGGCAGACGGGGGCGCGGCTGACCGAGGCGGAGATGCTGCGGGACTTAGGACGGCTCTACAGGGAGACCGGCCGGGTGGCGGAAGGCGTACGCTCTTGCACGAGGCAGCCCAGGCGTTTGCAGCGCTCGGCGCGCAAGGAGAGGCAGGCGCAACGGAATCGGCGGCCGCGTTGCTGGGATGAAGGGCAGCCCTTGGTCGCCTTGTCCAGCTCACTTGCCCACCATCGCGGATTACGCCCGGGAGTTGCCGGAGGGTACGACGACCCGGCCGGCTCCTCCGGGGGCGAGCCGCTCGTATAGCTGGTACAGCGACGCGTAGGCGCCGCGTCGGTCGAGCAGCTCGTGATGGGCGCCGAGCTCGACCACCCGGCCGTCCGCCAGCACCGCGATCCGGTCGGCCATCGCGATCGTGGTGAAGCGGTGGGAGATCAACAGCGTCGTGCGGCCGCGGGAGAGCTCCTTGAACCGAGCGAAGAGCTCGTACTCGGCGCGCGCGTCGAGATGCGCGGTGGGCTCGTCCAGGATGAGGAGCGATGCCTGCCGCCCGAAAGCACGGGCCATGGCGATCCGCTGCCATTCGCCTCCCGACAGGGTCACGGCGCCGAACGCCTGGCCCAGATGGGTGTCGTACCCCTGCGGCAGCCTCGCGATCGTCTCGTGCAGGTTCGCCGCCCGCGCGAGCCGCTCCACCTCCATGCGGTTCTCCAGCAGCCGGCGCCAGTCCCCGTAGGCGATGTTCTCGGCGGCACTCGCCTCGTAGCGCCCGAAGGACTGCAGGACGAGCCCGATCCGCTGATGCAGATGGGCCGGCGCGATGTTGCGGAGGTCCACCCCGTCGAAGAAGATCTGTCCCTCGTCCGGGTCGTACAGCCGGGCGAGCAGCTTCACCAGCGTGGACTTCCCCGCCCCGCTCTCTCCCACCAGCGCGAGTGTCTCCCCGGGGTGAATGCTCAGCGAGAGTCGCCTGAGCACCGGAGGGCCGCCCGGATAGGCGAAGGTGACGTCGCGGAACTCGACGGCACCGCGATCCAGCGCCGGGGTGAGCGCCTTTCCCGCCGCAACGGCCGGCTTGACCTCGAGGAACTCTCGCAGGTTGCCCATCGCCATCAGCCGCTCCAGGCACCCGGCGGTGGACCGAACGACGTCGTGGAGGGCGAGTCGGAGCCGGATGGCGACGCCGCCGAAGATCGCAAGTTCGCCCAGGGACACCACGCCAGCAGCCGCGCGGACGGCGACGCGGGCGAAGAGAGCGCAGAGCGCGCCGATGGTGAAGAGCGACGCGAGCGAGGCGCCCCGAAAGTTCCGCAGGTGGAGCAGCCGATCGCGATCGCGGAACTCGGCGTGCAGCCGGCGGAACCGCTCGATCAGGAGCGGGCCGAGGTCGAGGAGCTTGACCTCGGCTACCGACTCGGGTGCGGTGAGCTTGGAGACGAAGTACGAGGTCCACCGCAGCTTGGTGGCCCGCTGCTGCTGCTCGAGGTGACGCTGCTGCGCGAGCCGCCACTGGAAGTAGAGAAACGGAATCGAGAACGGCGGGACGACGAGCAGGACCAGGGGCTCGATGGCCGCCAGCACCGCGAGCAGTGCGACGGCCGTGACCAGTTGGCGTAGGACGTTCAGCGCCTCGAGCACCAGTCCCTGAAGCTGCACGCCGATGTTGGCCTGGGTCCGGGTGAGGAGGTCCTGGCGGTCGGGATCCTCGAAGAAGCGCAGCTCGAGCGACCAGGCGTGCGCCAGGATCTCCTCGGTGAGGTGGAGGTTGAGCTCGTCCGCCAGCCGCTGGCCGACATAGTCCACAGCGAGCCCGGTGAGTGCACCGGCGGCGGTGAGCACGAACGCGAGCGCCACCCAGCCCAGGAGCCCGGACGAAACGTCCGCCGCGTTCCCCGAGCCGGCGGCCGCGTTGATCAGAGCGCGGAGCGTCATTGCCACTCCGGCGGGGATCAGTCCCTGGAGGAGCGTGAGCACCACCAGGGCGGCCACCAGCCGGGGGGCGGCGGTCCGGATCACCCGAAGGGTCCACGCGGCGGTGGCCCTGCTAGGCATCGGCGCGCCGGAGGAACTCGAGGAGTCGCTCGGTGTTGTGCCGGATGTTTCGCCCCAGCACGAAGCGGTAGGCGGGAGCACGGGAGACCAGTCTCGCGGAGTTGTAGAGTCGCGACGCTACGGTGCCCCCTTTGCCCGCCAGATCCCCGATCCCGCGCTCGAGCAGGAACTCGAGCCCCTGGTACACCCCGAGCCCCACCACCATGTACTTCACGAGCGCCTTGAGCGCGCCGGCGCGCGACAGAGGAACGATGTCAGTCTCCTCACCTAGGTTACGCTGGCCCACCAGGATCAGCCCCGGCGGCACCGGTCGGCCGTATACTGCCAGCCGGTCCTCGAAGTAGCTGATGTCGATGAGGGTCTTCGGATCGAACTCCATGCGCTGCACCGTCCGGAGGTACTGTTCCGGGACGCCGGTGTAGGACCCGAGGCGCACGCCGAGCCGGAGCGGAAAGGGGAGGATCCGTCCCCGGCGGTCCACCAGCGGCGTGTCCTCTGCCAGGAGCTGGAACCCCGGCTCCCGGAGGAGCTCGAGCGCCATCGTGCTCTTGCCGCCGCCCGACGGCAGGAGGAGCAGGATGGCGCGGTCCCGGTGGCTCACCCCGAGCGCGTGGACCCGGTGGAGCCCGGCGTGGTCGAGCGCCTGGCCGACGGTGGAGAGGATGAACAGATAGACCACCTCGTGGATCAGGTCGTGGTCGGTGCTGTAGACGACGCACCGGCCCGCGCTCCGATCGAAGACAGCGAGGGCCCGGCCGAAGTAGTCCACGTACATCGTCTGTCCATGTCGGAAGCAGACGTTGCGGGGGGTGAGGAACGCCGCGGGCACCGACGGCAGCTCGGCATACGGCGGGTTCTCGAGTCGCATCTCCATCCGGAGCTGGCATTCGGCGCCCGGGCGCCGGAAGTACAGGAAATCACGGCGAACCTGGGCCGCCAAGTTCGGCTCGAGGCTACTGACCTCGACCCCGCAGCCGTAGAACTCGAAGCGCTCCGTGGTCACCGGCGCCCTGACGAGCAGATCAGTCACGGCCGGCACCTTCCGCGCCCGAGCCGCTGCCGACGAGGGCGGCCCGGCGAGCGAGCGCCTGGGCACGCGCCAGCGCCTTCTTGCGGGCACGGTCCTCAGTGTTGAGGCGCTGGTCGCTGTTTGAGGCGTGCAGCCGGCACCGGTAGAGCACGTCGGGCACCCTGCCCACCGCGTAGCGCTCGGCAAGCCGGAGGATCATGTCGTAGTCCTCCGCATAGTCGGGAAAGCACTCCTCGCGGAACCCGCCGAGGCGCTCCAGGACGCAGCGGTGCCAGACGCGCACCGCGCCGGCGCCGTTCGTGCGCAGGATGGCATTGCGGTCGTACTCGAGGTGCCGCACGACGCCAAGGTCATCCAGCGGCCGCCCGGCGGCGTCGATGAAGTCATAATAGGAAACGGCGAGCGCGCAGTCAGGATGCGTCTCCAGGTAGGCGACTGACTGTCGAAGCGTGGACGGGGTGTACTCATCGTCCGAATCGAGCTGGGCGACGTACTTCCCGCGGGCGGCGCGGAGCCCGACGTTGAGCGAGGTGGCGACCACGCGCACCGGATTGTGGAGCACCCGGACCGGCGCGCCGCGCCGAGCGAACTCCTCGGCCACCTCGACGCTACCATCGGTCGAGCCGCCGTCCACGACCAGGATCTCGAGATCCCGGTAGTCGCCGGCGAACACGCTGGCCACCGCCCGCTCGAGATACCGGGCCCGATTGTACACTGGAATCACTACACTCACCGTGGGCCGGGTCCGCCCGTGGGGGCAGGCCACCGGGCACGTCTCGCCCTCGAGATACGCCCCCCGCGCGAGCAACTCCGCTGCGAAGGCGCGCTCGATCTCCCGGTCCGTCTCGGGCGGGCAGAAGAGATACCCGTACCCCCTCTTCGGGCTCGACTCCGGCGTGAACCAGCGGCGGAGCGACTGCTTCACCCGCTCGTCCTCCAGCGGGACCTTCGCCCGGTCGAGCCGGCAGAGCGGCACCGCCGTACGTGCCAGCCGCGCGCGCCGGGTGATCCGAAGTCGGAGGTCGTACTCCTCGGCGAACCGATACGCGGGATCATAACCGCCCGCGGCGAGGAATACCTCGCGCCGGATCCCGGCGATGTATCCGATGCTCGACCATTCGGAGAGATCGCTCTCATGGGCCAGGATGCTCTGCCGC
>JBKPAO010000076.1:0-15822 GCA_046726475.1 Gemmatimonadota bacterium
GTGTCCAGGCCTCCGCTCTGCAGATTCGCCCGGGCACTTTCGGCCAGGCGGCAGTAGCCGGCCAGGATCTGGTCGAGCTCACGCTCTTCCAGCTGCTCCAGATCCAGCAGGGCGTTGTGAGCCCCTGCCGTCGCGCGCAGCAACTCGTCCAGTTTGACCTGCACCGCCTCGGCATCCCGATTCTGGGTCGCCTGAATGAGGAAAACCATCAAGAAAGTGACGACGGTCGTGCCGGTATTGATGACCAGCTGCCAGGTATCACTGAAATGAAACAATGGACCGGTCAGCAACCAGGCGAGAATCACGCCGACTGCGAGAATGAACGCGGCGGGCCGGCCCGTCGCCCGCGCCGTCCCCTTCGCAAAGCGAGTAAACTGCGATCGGCTCTTCGTTGGCCGCATAAGGGCGGGTCCTCTCCGTCAGGAAATGTCAGGTGGTGCTTGAGGCTCCCAGCGAGGCCTGCGTGATTCTACCAGCGAAATGGCCATCGACGAACTTGCAGAAGGCGTCGAGACCCGACAGAACCGGCGCCACCACCTCGTGCACTTCCAAGGCATCTTGGAGATACGTTCGTACGACTCCTTCCTGCGGCTCATAGAATGTGATGTCAATGGACCCAAAATGCGTCACGTAATCGTGATACTCCTGCAGGGTCCGAAACCAGCCTAGCTGCTGTGCGATGTGCTCTCGCATCGCGGGATCCGGATCTGTCCCAGCGGCATGACCCTCGTTCAGGTATTTCGTGAAATCCGCAAAACTGGTGAACCGGCGTGAGCCTGGGCCGTAGAGGAAGTGAAACAGAGTGGCGATGCAGTCCAGCGCTCCGCGAGCCACCAAGAGAACGTTTCCGAGCTCCGACTTCAGTGCATAGACGTGGTCCACCACTCTATAGGAAGGCTGTGCTTCTCTGAGTATCGGGTCGCGGATCTCGTGATAGTATCTCTGGATCCAGCGCTCGAGCTCGCGCACCCGGCCGAGCCCAAGCTCCAGCGCGTGGCGTTTATCAGCGACCGCACGGAAGACGAACTCGTAGTAGTCGGCTGCCGGTATGAGCCGTTCAATCCTCCTGTCTTCGCTTTCGATGTGATAATAGGTATCCAGGAATTGGGCCCGGTGGTGCGAACCATCCAGAATACGACTCAGCTGGGGGAAGGCGTTCGGCAATGAAGGGGTCTCATAGCGCAGGAGCGCACCACGGGACTGCATCATTCGCCCGTGCCGATCGGCCAGTTCGGCCTGAATGTTCGCGATTCTTTCCGGCTCTCTCTCGATGTCGAAGCGCATCGGGGGACGCTCCGTTATGTCACCTTTCGGGTGGATCCATTGACCCTGGTTAGGCTCAGGACACTAAGGGTAATAAACGTACGGCCCGCCAAATGGCGGGCCGTACGTTCAGCGGATGTTAGTACATTCCGCCCATGCCACCGCCCGGCGCGGCCGGAGCCGGCCTCTCTTCTTTCTTCTCCACCAGCACGCATTCGGTGGTGAGGAGCAGGCCCGCGATCGACGCAGCGTTTTGCAGCGCGGTGCGGGTGACCTTGGTCGGGTCGATGACCCCCGCCTTGACCAGATCCTCATAGGTATCGCTCGCGGCGTTGTAGCCGAGGTTCCTGTCCTTCGACTCCTTGACTCGGCCCACCACGATGGAGCCCTCGGCGCCAGCGTTTTCCGCGATCAACCGGATCGGCTCCTCCAGCGCGCGCCGGATGATCTCGACGCCGGTCCTCTCGTCCTCGGTTCCCTTGATCCGGTCGAGAGCGCTCTGGGCCCGCAGCAGCGCAACGCCACCGCCAGGCACAATTCCCTCTTCGACCGCGGCGCGGGTGGCGTGCAGCGCGTCCTCGACCCGAGCCTTCTTCTCCTTCATCTCGGTCTCAGTGGCGGCGCCCACGTTGATGATGGCCACTCCGCCGGCCAGCTTGGCCAGCCGTTCCTGCAGCTTCTCGCGATCGTAGTCGCTAGTGCTCTTCTCGATGGCGCTCCGGAGTTCAGCGATCCGCCCCTGAATGTCCTCGGGTTTGCCCTTCCCACCGACGATGGTCGTGTTGTCCTTATCGATCACCACCCGCTTGGCGCGGCCCAAATCGTTGAGGGCCACGTTCTCCAGTTTGAGGCCGAGCTCCTCGGAAATGACCTGCCCGCTGGTGAGCACCGCGATGTCGCGGAGCATCTCCTTGCGCCGATCGCCGAAACCCGGTGCCTTGACGGCAACGACCTTCAGCGTCCCCCGCAGCTTGTTCACCACCAGGGTCGCCAGCGCCTCACCCTCGACGTCCTCGGCGATGATCAGCATCGGCTTGCTGGTCTGCGCCACTTGCTCCAGGATCGGGAGCAGCTCCTTCATCGAGGAGATCTTCTTGTCGTGAATCAGGATATAGGGATCTTCCAGCACCGCCTCCATCTTCTCGGGGTCGGTCACGAAGTAAGGCGACAGATAGCCCCGGTCGAACTGGGTGCCGTCCACAGTTTCGAGGGTCGTCTCCAGCCCCTTGGCCTCTTCGACGGTTATGACGCCGTCCTTGCCGACCTTGTCCATCGCCTCGGCGATCAGGTTCCCGATCTCCTTGTCGTTGTTGGCGGAGATGGTACCAACCTGGGCGATTTCCTTCTTCCCCGCCGAGGGAACCGAAATACCGCGGAGCTGCTCGACGACGGCCTCGACCGCGCGATCGATGCCGCGCTTGAGCTCCATCGGGTTGGCACCGGCGGTGACGTTCTTGAGGCCTTCGCGGAAGATCGCCTGGGCCAATACTGTCGCCGTGGTGGTGCCGTCGCCGGCAAGATCGCTGGTCTTGGTTGCGACCTCCTTCACCATCTGGGCTCCCAGGTTCTCGATCGCGTCGCTCAGCTCGATCTCTTTGGCGACGGTGACGCCGTCCTTGGTGACGGTCGGCGATCCGAATTTCTTATCGATGACGACGTTGCGGCCCTTCGGACCGAGCGTGATCGCGACGGCATCCGCCAGCTGGTCGATGCCCTTCTTGAGCTTTGCGCGCGCATCAGTACTAAAAAGCAGTTCTTTCGCTGCCATATATCCTCATTTCCTGAGTAATCTCAATTAGCCGATCTTGGCCAGAATGTCGGACGCTTTAATGATGATCAGCTCATCACCGCCGACCTGATACGGAGTTCCGCTGTACTTACCGTAGATCACCTGGTCGCCCGTCTGGACGTCCATCTTCACCCGCTCGCCTTTCTCGATACGACCGGGTCCGACCGCGAGCACCTCGCCACGGGTCGGCTTTTCCTTCGCGGTGTCAGGGATGTACAACGCTCCGCGCATCGTCTCTGCCTCGTCGGAGGGCAGGATGACGACTCGGTCCTCCAGCGGATGGATCTTGATCTTGGGCTTGGTCTTGCTCGCAACAGCAGTGGACATGGGACTCCTCCAACCAGGGCAGACTTCGTGAGTATGTGACCGACCGTTACAGAGTTTGAAAATGGAGCGCGTCTCTGAAATTCTGTAACTCTCGGTAGTAATAGAGAGGCGTCGGCCGCTTGCCGTTAAACCTCAGCTGCTTCAGAAAGGCCACTTCCTCCTCGGTGGCTGTGCCACTGAGGGCAGGGTCTTCCAGGAATTCTTTGAGGCCCGGTTCTTGATCGGACACGTTCTCTGATTTCCTCTCAGTAAACTCGAATCGCTTTACATGCCCGGAGACGACTCGGTGGTTTAGGACGATGTCGAGGGCAAAGGTCGCGAGGTCGATATTCCAGGATTCGATCAGCGGATCCAGGAACGAGACGCAGTGTTCCGCGGACAGGTGGAAGATGTCGGTGTCGAGGAACTCGAGCACGATCACGCGCGTCTCTTCATAGCTTCGATGGCTCAACTCCGCCACCATATGAAGCCAGTGGTCATTCTCCAGCTCTTGCCTCGCCACTCCCTTGACGACATCAAGCAGCGTCTGCGTCACCAGGCGTTCGAGCTCACCGAAGGACTCCTTCTCAAAGATCGCGCGCAAATCCGCTGACTTCTCCGGGGCACATTTGCGGAGAACTACCTCGCGAACCTCGCGGAACAACGGCGTGGGCTCGGGTGACAGCACCTTCTTGAGCTCCTGCTTCCGCTGGACATCCGCCAGCCGTGCCAGCTCTCCGCGGGGGAGCTTCAGGAACCGATCCATCTTGTCGTAGATATCCGTCCGGTTCGGGGCCGGCGGCGCTTTGCGCCGGGTCAGCAACTGCGAGATGTACGACTCGGTCACCTGGGCGGCGCGGGCGAGCTCCCGCTGCTCCAAGCCGAACTCCTCCAGTCGCTGCCTGATGATCAACGAGACATCCACTGTGCGATCCTCCAGATCGATTTCCGGTCGGTTAACAACTATAAGTTAATCGACCCCCCATCTCTGGACAAGTATTGCCCCCGGACTTGACAAATATAGTAAAGTACGCTAAGTTGCCTTCAAGTCAGCACATCACATAGTGGAACCCCACTATTAACCATAGATTCCCCAGGAGTTCTCATGTACTCACGACACGTCACTTGTAATTTGAAGCCGATTAAGCGGGAAGAGCTTACCCAGATGTTCGATCGGGAGATCCTACCCCTGCTGCAGAAGCAGAATGGCTTTAACGATGAGATTGTTTTCGTAGACCAGGATGGCAAGCAGGTACTCGCCATCAGCTTGTGGGAGAGCAAGGAAAGCGCGGACACCTATAGCCGCGAGACCTATCCCCAAGTGCTCAAGAGTCTAGCGAGAGTGATCGAAGGCACGCCGCAGGTACGTGGCTACGATGTTGCTATCTCGACGTTCCACCGGGCCACCGTCTAACCTGGCTGATTGGTTTGGGCCGAGGGGAAGAGCTGCTTGGTCGCTCTTCCCCTTGGTGTGTCCGGCAGGTGGGCACCGCCATTTACCCCTGTTCTTTTATCCGGCGCAATTCCCGCGCAGCGACCACTAGATCCAGCGTGTGCACTCGCACCGTCCGGCTCGCCTCCAGTGCCTGCGCCAGACGGCTCAGTCCAGCATGGGCGTGGACGATCTCCTCCTCGGCGAGACTCGTCAGATCGGCAAAGCGAGTGATCGCATCCCGGACCGCGTGGTAGAGGTCATCCGCGGTGAATGGCTTGAGCATGACCCGAACGGGAATGTCGTCGGGACCAATATGCGGCACCGCATCGGGATTCGCGGACATGCAGAGCACCGCCACATTCGGCCGATACCGGGACAGCGTTTCCGACACCTGCCGGCCATCGATCCCCGGCATCGACAGATCGGTCAGCACCAGATCGAAGGGCTCCTCGCGGCTCTGAATGAGTGCCAATGCTGACTCGCCGTCCGGAGCGACTTCGACGTGAAAGCCTTCGGCCTCCAGGGTGCGGCGAACGAGCTCCCGCAGCAGCGGCTCGTTGTCGACTACGAGCACGGTAGCACCGTGCCAAATCGGTCCGTGCGGGACGTCGGGTGTTGGCATACGACGCCCTCAGGGTGAGAAGGATTACCACGTGCCCAAGGGGAGGGCGGAATTTTAGAATACAGGTTTGGACGCGGCTTTGCTACGGGCCCCGGCAGGTCCACCCCGCCTCGAGCCCACTGGAGTGAGCAGATTCCGTGTGGGCTCGAGGAATTCGGGTGGAATCGAATGATTGCACCCTAGCTCATGCTAGCTAGGGATACGCTCCGCCACCACCACCCCCACCACCTCCAGCACCACTTCCTCCACCGCCGGACCCCGTGCCCCCAGAGGCAGCGGTCACGTTGACTGTTCCGCTCATGGGGGACCCGTGAATAGTGCAAAGGTAGGGAAAGTTCCCAACGGCCTGAAAGGTTCGGGGAAAGGATCCGGAGCTCATATTCCCTGAGGTGGTGCCGTCCTGGAAGGTCACATTGTGAGTGACCCCACCCGAATTCCATTGCCACGTGACGGTGCTACCCACCGTCACAGTGATGGTGGCCGGATTGAACTGATTGTTCACGACTGCCACGGTGGACCCGGGGTTGCCGCTGGGTTGGGTCGGGTTGTTATCCCCACCGGAGCAGCCGAGTGCCAACGCGGCTGCCACAGCGATCAAAGCTGGTCTTCTCATCCTACCTCCACTATGTCCGGACACCTCAGTCCGCTGCGATCTGGCCCCGAATTTCCCCGCTGGCCATATCGCCCGGGCCAGTGTTCGACGGAGGTTGACCATCATCGGTATGCACATTCACGTAGGTATTGCCAGCTCGCATCGCCGCCACCAGATCATCGAAGGTGATCGGCGGGCTGCCGACGGTGGTGCCGTTGGAACCGGTCGCAAGTACGCCATTACCGGTGGCGCAGGCGGGAACCGGCGCACCCGTCCCGCACAGGTTTAACCGTACCGGCCCGTTCTCCCCCACCGGCGCGATATGAATGTGAGAGACCACCGGGTTCTGCAGGTTCGTGACGTTCACCGTGTAGTTTATCTGGGTGCCGCTGATGGTGAATGTCGCGGTGCCGGTCGCCGTGCTGGGCACCGCGGGCACTTCCTCAGCCCCAGTCATAGTCGCGGAGAAATTCGTGGCTTCCCCCGACGGGGTGTTATTGTCATCGCTGCAGGCTGGAATAGCGGGCAGGACCGCCGCTAGCGCGGTCGCGAAAATAGCGGAATTCTTCATGATAGGCCTCCTTCCTTGACGCTAGTTGGCCTGGGCACCTTGGTCTTGCAGCGGGCTAGCCGACTTGGACGTAGGTAGCGTGTGTGGTCGGCCTGGGCTGGCGTCTATAGTGGGAGGGCGTCAGGCTGTTGGCTGTTAGCCAGCTAACAGATCCTCAGCACGGGAGTCTTCCGAATTGAGGCATACGCTGTAGCCCGTAGCCAACGGCGAGCAGGCGATAGTTTCTGGGAGCGAGCATGGTTCGGAGGGTGAAGGGCGAAGCCACTCGAGTGCGCCGAGTTCAGGCCGGCGGTTTCACCGTGACCGAAGGAGTCCATCACACCGGCACGGAGCTTCCGTGGCATGACCACGAGACGCCTACCATCTGCTTCGTGCTCAACGGAGCGTTCACCGAATCATGGCGCGGCGGCTCGATCGCATGTACCAGCTCTACCCTCAAGATCACTCCTGCCGGCGAGCGCCACTGGGATCGCTTCAACCGCGGCGATGTCCGCGGGCTCCTGATCGAGGCCGATCAGCAGCAGGTCGCCGCGATCCGGCCCTACTCTGCGGTGCTGGACGAACGAGAATCATTCCAGGGCGGGCTCCTGTCCACCTTCGGCTGGCGGGTCTATGGCGAGATGCAGCGGATCGACCAGGCCGCCCCACTCGCCATTGAAGGAATACTGCTGGAACTGGTCGCCACGGCATCGCGGCTGAGAGAGCATAATGGCATCGGTCGAAGCCGGCCTCGCTGGCTGGAAGACGCCCGCGACCGGATCCATGCAGAGCTCGGCTTGCGACCGAGTCTCAGCGGACTGGCGCAATCCGTGGGGGTACATCCGGTCACTCTGGCACGTGCATTCCGCCTGGCGTTCGGCTGTACCGTGGGAGAGTACGTTCGCAATCTGAGAATCGAGCGGGCCACCCACCAACTGGCCCAGACCGAACTGTCGCTGGCCGAGATCGCCCTCGCGGCGGGATTCTCGGATCAGAGCCACTTCTCAAATCTGTTCCGGCACCACACCGGCTTTTCACCCTCGAAGTTCCGGCGGGTGGCGAGGTCGGCGTGAGGGACGGAAAAGTGAAAAGCGAAGAGTGAACAGTAAAGCGTGAACAGTGAACAGTGAACGGGATCCAGTTCCCTCCTTGTTCACTGTTGACTGTTTACTGCTCACTGCTTTTTCTGGCTACTCCTGTTCAATCCGCTGCAATTTTTCAAGACCCAACTTCGGCCGCCGACTATCTAGAGGTGATGCCAGGACACCGCGAAGCGATCATTGCCGTCGCGTGCGCACTCGCCAGCGGACCTGGCGTTGCAGCCCAGACCATAATGAACCGGACTCCAAATCTGGACGGCGCCTGGGTCAGCTCGTCTGGCATGCTGCATTTCAACTTTCTGCATCGCTTCTCGATCAGCTCGGCTCCGGAGCGGAAGGTCACCTCCACACCGACGTTCCTGCTCGCGGCCGGACTGCCGTATCAAACGCTGGTCGGAGCTCATTACGCTACCAACTCGGTGCTGTCGCCCCGGTACCCCAACGAATGGGAATTTTTCGGCCGGGTGGCGGTGCTGAAGCAGAGCTCAGGCGCACCGCTCGACGCCGCAGCGCAGGTGGGTTACAACCTCGCCGCCCAGGGACCCGACGGCGAAGCATCTTTGGCTCGGCAGCAGGGACCAGTCAGGATCCTGGCGGCGTTCCGAGTGTTGGCGGATCCGGGGACGGACGGGGGGACCGACGTGGCGGTGGGGTCCGGCATCGTTGTACGGCTAAACCGTTATATCGGGCTCTCCGGCGACGTCGCCACGCTGACCAAGCGGGCAGCGGGCGAGGAAGTGGCATGGGGAGCCGGAATCAACCTGGCGATTCCGCGAACACCTCACACGCTCTCGCTCCAGGCCACCAATACCAACAACGCGTCGCTACAGAGCTCCTCACGGGGAACCAACACCACCCGATACGGCTTCGAGTTCACCATTCCGTTGACCTTGAGCCGCTACTTCGGCGGGGGCAGCCCCAGCCCCGCTCAACCGCAGCCCCAGCCAGCACCTCAGGAAGCCGGGGCCGATACCAGCGGCGCTGCGCACGCGACCGTTTCTGCCACCGTGGAGGACTTCAGCTTCCAGCCGGCTCGGCTCGTGGTGAAGCCGGGGACGACCGTGGTGTGGGCTAATCAGGGTCAGGTGGTCCACACGGTGACGGCCCAGGACGGAAGCTTCGAATCCGGCGAGATCCAGCCAGGCGGACGGCGCAGCATCACCTTCTCTCGACCCGGGACGTATTCCTACCACTGCACGCCGCATCCTTTCATGAAGGGCGTGGTAGAGGTGAGATGAGGAGTGCGCGATGGGCGGTCGCTCTGCTGTCGGCTGCGGCAGTGATCTATGGAGGAACGCTGGCCGGCTGCTTCTCCTCGCACGAGGCCACGACGGCAACGGGAGGGACCTGTAGCATCGAGCTGGGTGAGGGGGTGCCCGGCTCGACGGTGGTCGTAATAAAGAACTTTGCCTTCGGGCCGGCGGAGCTCCACGTACGGGTCGGGGGAAGCGTCACCTGGCTCAACTGCGACCAGGACTCACATACCAGCACCGCGGATGGCGGCCAGTGGGCGTCGCCGCTGCTCGCGCCGGGAGACGGATTCACTCAGACCTTCACGGCGGCGGGGGAGTTCCCCTACCACTGCACGCCGCACCCGTTCATGACCGGACGGGTCATCGTCGAATAGGAGAATGAGCCGGGCGGCATTGAGAGCCGGTAGTCAGAAGCAAAGTCGTTGCGAGGCCGCGCAGCGGCCGAAGCAATCCCGCTGTGGCACCCGCCGGATTGCTTCGGGGCTCCGCCCCTCGCAATGACTTTTTGGTTTGGTGACCTCCCAGTTCTATGGACGACGCCCGCCTTCCACCGGCAGCCCGCTCGGCACCCCCCCAGGCACGACGCCCTGGAGATTTCGAGCGGCCGGATCGGTCAGCGCCTTCATAAACTCGGTCACCTCGTCCACGACCTGGTCGGGGAAGACCACACCGGTCAACAATGGACCCCGGGTCGCCAGGATGTCGGTCTGAGTCGGGGGATTTGCACGGCTACACCGGTCGAGCGATGTGCGCGTGGACGAAACTGACTGCCATGGCGCCTTCTCCCACCGCCGCGGCGACCCGCTTCGTCGAGCCGCTCCTCACGTCGCCCGCGGCGAAGACGCCTGGTAGGCTGGTCTCCAACAGGAATGGCGCTCGACCAGCCGCACGCCAGCGTTCGTTGCTCGCGGTCTCCTGCGGCAGTCCGGTCCCGGTCAGCACGAATCCCCGCCGATCCAACTCCACGCAGTTCCGGAGCCACTCGGTCTTGGGGTCCGCTCCAATAAAGAGGAAGAGCGAGCTGGTAGAGATCGTTTTCCGCCCGGGCGAGCCGTTTGCCAGGCGCACCGCGCCCAGATGGCCGTCGCCCTCGAGTCCGCTCACCACGGTGTTTCGGTAGATCGTCACGTTCTTCAATCCTTCGACCCGATCCACGAGATAACGCGACATGCTGGCGCCGAGGTCGTTGCCGCGAATGATCAGGTGCACATGACTGGCCAGCCCCGCCAGATACACCACCGCCTGGCCCGCCGAGTTGCCGCCTCCGACCACGACCACCTCTTCGCCGCGGCAAAGGCTCGCCTCCATGGCCGTCGCGGCGTAGTAGATCCCAGCGCCATCGAACTCGTCGAATCGCGCCACACCGAGCTTGCGATAGGCCACCCCACTGGCGACGAGCAGGCAGCGGCTGCGCAGCCGGGTGCCGTCGGTCAGCGTCACAATCCGGTCGCCACCATCGAGACCGAGCGAACGGACGGTGGTGGGCACGGTGATTCGGGCGCCGAAGCGCTGGGCTTGGAGGAGGGCGTTCTTGGTCAGGTCAGCGCCGGAAATCCCGGAGGGAAAGCCGAGATAGTTCTCGATCCGGGAGCTGGTGCCGGCTTGGCCACCGGCGGCGAGTGAATCGGCGGTGAGCACGTCGAGTCCCTCCGACGCCGCGTACACCGAGGCCGCAAGTCCGGCCGGACCCGCTCCGACGATCACGAGGTCGTACACGTGCTCCGGCTCCAGCACGGCGGTAAGGCCCGCGCAGTCGGCGAACTGCTTCACGCTGGGCCTCAAGTGAAATTTCCCGCCCCTGCCGAGCACGACCGGAGTTTCTGAGGGAGCAACCCCCAGCTCGCGGAGGATCGACTCCGCCTCCTGGTCGGTCTCCAGATCCATGAAGCGATAGGGAATGGCGTTCCGGGTAGCGAAATCTCGCAGCTGGTGCGCCTCGGGTGAGAAGCGTGAGCCGATGATCCGCACTCCCTCGAACCCGTCGGCCAGAATCAGGGTGCGGCGCATGAGGAACGCCTTGACGATCTTCTCGCCTAGCTCCGGCAGCTCATCCACCGCTCGGCGGAGGTCGCTGGTGGTCAGTTGCAGCACCGAGCCGTCTTCGACTACCCGACCGGTCACCAGGATGGCGCGTCCGCTCAGCACGTCGACGTCGCCGGTGAACTGTCCTGCCCGGTGGGTAGTGAGGACGTGCGGAGTACCGCGGGAGCTCTCCGTGGCTTCGACCGCACCGTCCAGCACCACGAAAAAGGAGTTGCTCCGGTCTCCTTCAGCGTAGAGAGTCTCGCCGGAGTGCACCGGGCGCACCCTCCCTCGTGGGGTGAGGGCCGCCAAGTCGCTGGAGCTCAGGACGGGAAATGCGACTTCGAGATCGGCGGGCATGTCTGTAGTCTAATAGGACCGGTCTTCCGCGCGGCGAAGCCAGGGACGGCCTCGGGTGCATGGCCGGCGAACCCCTGAACTACACCCGGGTTACTTCGAGATCTGGTCGAGCAGCTCACCCAGGCGGCGCATCTCCTCCCCGTATCGCGCCCAGTTGAGCTCGCGCTGGGCCTGGATGGCGTTTTGGTAGCGCTGACGAGCCTCCTGGAGGAGGGTCGGAACTCGGGAATCGCCAGTCGCGACACCCGCCGGAGCGGTTGTGTCCGCTGCGATTGCCGGTGCTGGCGCGCGTCGGCCCGTGGCGCCGCCGAACATCTCCGTCAATGCGTCGTCCAGCGTCTCCCGCATCACCACCCGGTTCTGATACGCCACCACCACTCGCTTGAGCTCGGGAATTCGTCCACCCTGCGCCTGCAGGTAAATCGGCTGGACGTAAAGCAGCGCCTCCTCGATCGGAATAACCAGCAGGTCGCCGCGGATCACCTGCGAGCCGCGCTGGTCCCACAGAGTAAGCTGGCTGGAGATCGTCGTATTCTGGTTGATCCGGTTTACGATCTGTTGCGGCCCGAAGGCGAGAGTCTGCCGCGATAGACGGTAGACCCGGAGCCTGCCGTACTCCGCCCCGTCGTTCCGCGCCACCATCCACGCCGCAAGGTTGTCCTTTCCTCTCGGCGTGAACGGAACCATGTAGATGAACTCGGCGCTCTTCTCCTCGGGGAGCCGCATCACGAGATGTCGCATGAACGGCACCTTGCCGCCGGACTCAGCGGCGGTCGGGATCTGCCACTGGTCCTCCCGGTGATAGAAGTCCTCCGGGTCGTCCATGTGGTACGTGGTGTAGAGATTGGTCTGAATCCGGTAGATCCCGTCGGGATAGCGAATGTGGGCCCGCAGACCTTCCGGCATCCGGCCCATCGCGACGAAGATGCCGGGAAAGATTCGGTCCCAGGTCTTGATCAGGGGATCGCCCGGCGCACTGACGTACGCGGTGAGGGTGCCATCGTACGCATCGATCACCAGCTTGACCGAATTCCGCATGTAACTGGTTCCATCCCTCAGCCGCTCCGCGTAGGGATAGTGCCGGGTGCTGGTATAGGCATCCAGGATCCACTTGAGCGTGCCGTCGGCCGCGATCACCATATAGGGATCGCCGTCGAAGATGAGAAATGGCAGCGCCTTTCTCGCCCGGCCCATGATGTCCCGGTTATAGAGGATCTTGGACCCCCTGGTAATGTCGCCGGAGAACAGAATCTTGGACGAGCCGAACTGGGCGGCGAGGATGACGCGGCGGAGCACATTCCGGACCGGCACCCCGCCCTTCCCGGCGTACGAGGCATAGACGTTTTGCTCGCCGGAAGGATGATCGAACTCCCGCTGCCGAGTTCCGGTGAAGACGTACTCGTTGGCCAGCTCGCCGTAATAGACCTGCGGTCGCTTGACTGCAATCGACACAGTGGAGACCGGCGGTAGGTCCTTAATGAACAGAACCGGCAGCCCTTCCACCGTCACCTGATTCACTGGGCTCATCGTAAGCCCCATCCCGTGGGTGAAGGTCAGGTGCTCGTTGATGAAGGTGCGGGTCGGGAGCGAGCGAACGTTGAGCTCGCGGGGCGAGAGCAGAACCTGGCGGTACTTCCCATCGATCCAGTAGCGGTCGTCGTCCACCGAGACGAAGTCGTAATAGGTCCTGATCTCCTGCAGCTGCCCGAAGGTCTGGAGCAAGGGGTCGCGGTCCCACAGGCGCACGTTTTCGATAGTCGTGGCGTTGGCCTTGATGTCGGCCAGTGTCAGCTCGGGGCCGCCGCCCAGTTCCCGAGTTTCCACGCTATCCAGTCCCCAGGCCCGCCGAGTGGCCGCGATGTGGTATCGGAGATACGGCGTCTCTCGAGTCAGCTCGGTCGGCGCGACCACGAACTTCTGCATTAATCCGGGGAAGAAGCCCCGTCCCACGATCGCGACGACCCAGTACCCGGCGATCGCCAGCACGGCCGCGCGGCCCAGCTCTCGTCGCATCGCGCCGATCAAGACCGCGATCGCGGCGATCACTGCAACCGCGGCGGAGAGATACAGAGCCGGAAGGGTGGCGTGCAGGTCGGTGTAGCTGGCGCCTACCAGCGGCCCGGTGTTGGAGTAGAGCAAGTTGGGGATGTCGACCAGCCAGAGGCGCAGCGCCGTAATGAGAAAGAGGGCGGACAGCAGTAACCCCAGGTGGAGGGCCGCGGAAGGCTCGACCCGAAGCCTGGGTCTCCGCCGCGGCCCGGGAGCGATCTGGACGTCTCCTCGCAGCGCGTAGACCGGGATCAGCGCAATGAGGGTGATGAGGAGTAGCGCGAAGAGGTAGCCGAACAGGACACTGATCGCCGGAAGCTGGAAGACGTAAAAACCAACGTCGCGCCCGAACACCGGATCACGGGTGCCAAATGGGGTGGCGTACACCGAGCGCAGTACCGTCGCCCACGCCGGCGTCGATGCCAATCCGGCGAGGAAGCCGAGGCCGAGCGAGACCGGCAGCGTGAGGCGGCGAAGCGGCCCGGTTAAATCGACGCGGGGTGCGCCCTGAGTAAACCGGAGCACCACCGGATACGGGACCAGCCCGCGCTGGGCGAGTCGGAGGTTGAAGTAGAGAAAGCCGAAGGTGAGGCCGCCTACTATAAGGAAAAGCAGAAATTGGGTGAGCAGCTCGCGGGTGAAGACGACCTGGTAGCCGATCTCCTGGAACCACCACCAGTCGACCAGGAAGCCGAGTAAGGTGGGCACGAAGAACAGCACCGCAAACCACGCGAGAACCAGCAGCAGGACCAGCCGGCCACGGGACATGGTCACGCTCTGCTTACGGTCAAATATGCCAGTCCGATCGCCACCAGGTCTTCGGCGAGTGCCACCACCGTGTCCTTCACTCCCAGCGCTCTGACCAGACGCCGCCGGATCTCATAACCGGCGAAGGCGCCGATCACCGCTCCGATGCCGCCCAGTAACGCGCCAGTGAGCCACGACCCGTTCGCCGCGATGGCGAGGCTGGCACCGGAGAGTCCGCCCAAGACGATCCGTCCGATCAACGGACCGGGCGCGGTCCGGCTCGGCGTCTTCGGCAGTTTGTCCGCCCCCAGCTCGACCACCGCCGCGACCGAGAAAATGGCGACCGCGATCCGCGATCCCATCCACTGAAGCGGAGACCCGTGGAGATTGATCCAGCCGAGGCAAGCGGCCCAACTCACCGCGGCGGGCGCGGTCATCGAGCGCAGTCCTGCTACGAAGCCGATGGCTAGCACGAGAAGATTCATGGTCCCAGCCTGAAAGCAGCAGCCCTCATCTTACGCCCCAATCATCGACTCGCATAGCCCAGAGCCCCCACCCGCTAGCCCGTAAGAGCCCACAGCTGCTCCTAGTAACGACTTAGCCGCAGGCAATTGTGCCCACGGATGGACACGGATCAGGCTCTTCTTCGCTGCCGGTGGATACTTAGTGCGCTGTTTAGCGAAACCGCTTCTCTGCATTATCTGCGGCCGTCTTTTCCCACAGACACCCTTGCCGAGTATTCCAGTGTAGTTTGCGGTTAGTCGCACAAACGGAATCTCCGAGCGAGGAACGCGCACCATGTTACCCCAACGTAGACTCGGCACCCAGGGACTCACCGTCTCCGCTCTCGGCCTAGGCTGCATGGGGATGAGCCAGTCCTACGGCTCGCCCGAAGAGCGCGACGAACGTGAGTCCATTGCCACCATCGACCGGGCTCTGGAGCTCGGCTGCACTTTTCTCGATACGGCGGAGGTGTACGGTCCATTCACCAACGAGGAGCTGGTTGGCCGTGCGTTAAAGGGTCGGCGCTATCGGGCAGTCATCGCCACCAAATTCGGCTGGAAGATCGACGACGATAAGAGAGGCCTGGCACTGGACAGCCGGCCCGCCCACATCCGTGAGGCCGTGGAAGGGTCGCTTCGCCGCCTCGGGACCGACCATATCGATCTGCTCTATCAGCACCGGGTCGATCCGGCAGTACCGATCGAGGACGTCGTCGGCACCATGGCCGATCTGGTACGCGAGGGGAAGGCGCGTTTTCTGGGACTCTCCGAGGCAGGGGAAAACACCATTCGCCGGGCCCACGCAGTACATCCCATCTCAGCATTACAGAGCGAGTATTCGCTGTGGGAGCGGAATCTGGAGCCCCGGATCATCCCGCTGCTCAGGGAGCTTGGCATAGGGCTAGTGCCGTTCAGCCCATTGGGACGTGGGTTCCTCACCGGCACCGCCAAACGGGCGGAGGAGTACTCGGAGGATGATTTCCGGCGAGGTGATCCGCGGTATCAGGGCGAGAACTTTGACGCCAACATGCGAGCCGCCTCGGCGGTCCAGGAGCTGGCGCGTCGGAAAGACGCGACGCCGGGGCAGATCGCGCTCGCTTGGCTCCTGCATAAGGGCGACGATGTCGTGCCGATCCCCGGAACCAAGCGCCGGAAGTATCTCGAGGAGAACATCGCGGCGGTCGCGGTCGAGCTCAATCCCGAGGAGATGGCCGAGCTGGATCGGGCACTC
>JBKPAO010000077.1:0-30000 GCA_046726475.1 Gemmatimonadota bacterium
CAAACCCCGGACGGGGGAACCGTCACCCTGACCGATTTCATGCCGGTCGCTGAGGACGGCCGCCCCTCCGGATCTCATCCGGAGATCCACCGGCGGCTCCGCTGTACCCGCGGCAAGGTCAGCATGCAGATGACTTTCATGCCCCGGTTCGAGTATGGCGCAAGGACGACTCGGCTCGAGCTGCTGCGCGCGGGATTGTTTGCAACCGACCGGACCGACCAGGTGTTGACGCTCTCGAGCGCCAAGCCGTTTGCTTGGACGGTGGAACTGTCGACGGCCACCACCCGGTTCGAGCTGGAGAAGGGCGAGGAGCGTTGGATGGTGCTGCGGTATGACGACGACGACATCCACCCAGCCGATCGTTACGAGAGCTCCCGCAAGCTGGACAGTACCGCGGCGTTTTGGCAGCGGTGGTCCTCAAAGGTCAGGTACCGGGGCCCGTACCGCGGCATGGTCAAGCGGTCCGCACTCGCATTGAAGCTGCTTACCCACGCTGAGACCGGCGCCATGATCGCCGCCGCGACCACATCGCTCCCCGAAGCGGTCGGAGGCATGCGGAATTGGGACTATCGCTTTGTGTGGCTCCGGGATGCCGCCTTCACTCTGGCTGCGCTCGATGCCGTCGGGCACAATCTGGAAGCCGATCAGTTCATGCGTTTCCTCAAGAAGGTGTGCCGGCATGAAGGCGGTGGCCACCTCCAGATCATGTATGGCATCGATGGCCGGCGGGACTTGATCGAGCGCCAGCTGGATCATCTCAGTGGCTACCGGAGCTCACGACCGGTTCGGGTCGGCAACGGCGCGGTGGGGCAGCTTCAGCTCGATGTCTATGGCGAGGTCATGGAAACCGCCGATATCTGGCGTCGAAACCATGAGATGACCGAGGGTACCTGGCGGGTGCTTCGCGGACTGGTGGATTGGGTAAGTCGAAACTGGCAGCTTCCCGACTCCAGCATCTGGGAAGTCAGGGGCGAGGTCCGTCAGTACGTCTTCAGCAAGGTGATGAGCTGGGTCGCT
The DNA here is from genome assembly GCA_046726475.1 of Gemmatimonadota bacterium. Lineage (GTDB taxonomy): Bacteria > Gemmatimonadota > Gemmatimonadetes > Gemmatimonadales > GWC2-71-9 > CAVVWJ01. The sequence goes on from JBKPAO010000077.1 coordinate 1,018, forward strand.
CTCGATCGCGGCGTTCGCATCGCGGAGGAGCTGGGCCTGGAATCCGATACGGCGAGCTGGCGGGCCGCGCGCGAGGCGGTGCATGCGGAAATCATGGAGCGTGGTTGGAGCGAAAAGCGCCAGTCGTTCGTGCAATCGTACGATGAGGATGCCTTGGATGCCGCCGCCCTCGCGATCCCGATGTTCCGATTCCTTCCGTGGGACCATCCCCGGGTACGAAGCACCGTCCTCGCCGTCGCCCGGGAGCTGACCTCGCAGGACGGCGAGCTGGTATACCGGTACCGTCACCACGACGGATTAGAGGGAGAAGAGGGGGCGTTCTCGATCTGCACCTTCTGGCTGGCCCAGGCTCTGGCGATGATCGGTGAGCGGGAGCGGGCGGATCGAGTCTTCCGCCGCATGCTGAGGCATGCCAATCACGTGGGCCTTTACTCCGAAGAGATCGATCCGGCCACCGGAGAATTCCTCGGGAACTTCCCCCAGGCCTTTACCCATATTGCGCTGATCAACTGTGCCGCTGCCCTGGCCAGCCTCGAGGCGCGGGGCTGAGCGGTGACCCCCTGCGTTCAATGCTAGGAGCGCCGGGGCGACCCTAGCCCTTCCGAGCCCTCCTGCGCGCCACACGCCTGACCAACCCCCGGACCTTCCGAGCGCTCTTCCGCACCGCACGCCTGGCCGACCTTCCAGCTTTCCGGGCAGCCTTGCGGCCCTTTCGGGCACTCTTGCGCGCCGCACTCTTGGCCGCCCTGCCACTCTTCCGCGCCGCGCTCTTGCCCGCCCTGCCACTCTTGCGCGCCGCACTCTTGGCCGCCCTGCCACTCTTCCGCGCCGTCTTGCGACCTTTCCTGGCAGCCTTACGGGCTGAGCGTCTGGCCGATCTTCCCGCCTTCCGTGCGGATTTTTTGGCTGCTTTCTTGGCCCTCCTGGGTCCCGACCTCTTGGCAGTTTTCCGGCGGGGTTCGGCGGCCTCTGGCTGGCTGGCTGTAGGTTCTCCGAAGTCGAATGAACGGGACGGCGAAGGGGTTGATGGGGTGCTCTCCGAAGGCAGGGGATCCATCCACCCAGAGCCCGACCAGCCCATCTCCATATAATGAAGTTCGGCCATCTTCGCTTCCTCCGAACGCGTTTGCGGCGCCACCCGCCGCCGGTCTCGGGGCGCTCAGGCGCCTTCCGGTGAGTTTGAGACATATAACTTGCACATCCTCAAGTCTTGTGCAAGCCGTGGCGCGGTTCGACAGCGTGTCGGTGCGGTAGGCGTACCGCCGCGACGTGGCTATAATTACGGCACCTCACTTCTTTCCGGAAATCATTAACGCAGTGAATGCTGCCCCCGTCATGCGGGCCCGCCCAGGACGCCCTCCCCGCCTGCTGAGGCGCTGCTATGTTCTGACCATTCTGCAACTTGCGGCTTGGGGTAGCGCCGCTACCGCCACCGCCCAAACGGTGGCTGAAGTACAGATAACGCCGGAGACCATGACCCTCGGCGTGGGTCAAAAGCAGGCTCTCTTCGCTACGGCGTTCGATCAACGTGGGAATCTGATCCCCAGTGCGAAGTTCACCTTCTGGAGCTCGGATACCCTGATCGCTCAAGTCAGAAAAGACGGAAACGTGGTTGGAGTGAAGCCCGGGCTCGCCAAGATCGAGGCACGGGTACAGGGAAAACGCGCTTCGATGGCCGTTCTCATCACCGGAGGGCCACCGGGCGATCCATCATCGCGTTCGGCAACGGCCTCAGTCCTCACTCTGGATCCGGCCTCGGTCAGCCTTTTTCCCGGCGAAAGCACCCAGGTAACTGCCCAGGGTCTGCGAGAAGATGGGTCCCCAGCCAGCCTGGGACGGGTGACGATCCGGTCGCTGAAACCCGAGATCGCCAGGGTCGATACCGGCGGTATAATCATCGGTGTTGTGCCGGGACGAACGATTGTACAGGCCGCTTCCGGCCGCCTCATGGCGACCCTGCCGGTCGAGGTCGCTCAGGCTGAATTTGTGGTTGCGCCGAACCGGCTATCGTTGGCGCCGAACGAGGTGGACACCATCCGAGCGCTGGTCCCCAGCCAAGGGAATCGGGAGATCCGCGGCTTGGTGCAATGGCGATCGAGCGACACCAGCGTCGCCATCGTGAGCTCTTCCGGAGTGGTGCGGGCTAGAGGTGCTGGACAGGCCGAGATAGTGGCTGCGGCATTCTCCCAGGAACGCCGGGCTCTGGTCGCGGTCCACCGAGTTCCCGACGCGATGGTAGTATCACCTCCCCATGGCAACATCGTCGTGGTCCCGCTTCGATCCACCCGACAGTTTACCGCGGTTGCCGAAACCGCCGATTCCACGCCCATCAAGGAGGCGCGGATCAGTTGGGAGCTGGGTGACTCGACGGTGGCGGGGTTTGACCCCGCTACTGGGGTGCTCACTCCCAGGAATGTTGGGACCACGACACTGACGGCGAGGCTTGCGGGTATTACGCCGGCAGTCTGGACGGTGCAGGTCACAGCGGGGGACGTCGGCATCGAACCCGCGAGGGTAGGACTCCTGGTGGCGCAGCGAGCCACATTGTCAGCGCTCTCGAAAGAGTCGAGCCCGGGTAGCAAGGTGCCCGGCGCCAAATGGAGCTCAGATCATCCGGAGGTCGCCGAGGTTCGAGAGAACGGCATCGTCGAGGCGCTGAGTCCTGGGCACGCCATCATCAGCGCGACAATGCCGTGGGGCAAGAGAGCCAATGCGGATGTGTATGTGGTGGGGGACCTCACCATCAGCTCCAACCGGAGCGGAATCCTCGGCATCTACCAGATGCGGGCGCCGGGTCCCGCCACTCTCACACCAGTGCTGGTGGACAACGCGAGCAATGTCCAGGCGGCGCTCGCCCCCGACCGGACTCACATCGCCTTCAGCTCCAGCCGAGGCGGCAGCTTCGATCTGTATGTCATGGACCCGGATGGACAGAACCTGCGGCGGCTGACGTCCGGTCCGGCAAATGAGGGCGAACCGGCGTGGACCCCAGACGGCACCCGGATCGTCTACACTGCCACCAGCGGCACCAACACGCAGATTGCCAGTATCGCCATCGATGGCAGCGACTATCGCCAGCTGACCACCGCATCCGGAGGGAACCATTCCCCCTCCGTCTCACCCGATGGAAAATCGATTGCCTTTGTCTCAGCCCGCGAAGGCAATCACGCGATCTACACCATGAACCTCGACGGAACCAACCAACGCCGGCTCACCAAGGGCTCGGCGCGCGAGACCAGCCCCAAGTTCGGGCGGAGCGGAGACCTCTACTATGTCGTGGAGCGGGGCGGTAGCTCCAAGGGGTCCAAGGTGCTCCGAATCGCCACTTCCGCCGGGGGCACCTCCCAAGTCCTGCAAACTGAAGACCCTATCGTATCGCTCACCGTTTCCCGGGAAGGCGAGCGCTTAATGTATGTGGTCGGGCGCGTCAGGGAGGCCGCCAGAGGCCGAGTCGAGTCCGGACTCTATCTGCAATCGCTGGCGCCGGGGACTCCCCCCGTGGCCATCCCATTGCAATCCGGGGAGCAGGTTTTGACTCCCTCGTTCTAACTCTCTCGGAATCAATGAAGGCGCTAACCCTCAGCGCGCCGGGTGGGATCCAGCAGCTCCGGGTACAGGAGTTGCCGGAACCCGCGCTACCGGAACGTGGGGAGGTCATGGTCCGGGTCCAGGCCATGGCTCTCAACCGGCTTGACCTCTTCGTGATGGAAGGGCTCCCGGGAGCAGATTACAGCTTTCCCCACGTGGTAGGCTCCGACGGAGCCGGGACGGTTCACCAAGTCGGTACCGGGGTAACGGGACTTCGCCTAGGGGACAGGGTCATGATCAATCCGACCCTCTCTTGCGGCAGCTGTCCTGCGTGTCTGGCAGGCGAGCACTCTCTCTGCCAAAAACTATCCGTACTTGGGGAGCACCGGGCGGGGACCGCTGCCGAGTACATCGTGGTCCCGGCCGAAAACTTGGCCCAGGTGCCTGCCGCGATGCCGTGGGCGCACGCCGCCGCCTTTTCGTTGGCCACTCTTACCGCGTGGCGGATGCTAACGACGCGGGCCCGTCTCCAGCCGGGCGAGACTGTTCTGATCTGGGGCATCGGCGGAGGCGTGGCCCTGGCGGCTCTTCAGGTGGCCCAGCTTCTGGGTGCTCGGACGATCGTAACCAGCGGCGTCGACGCCAAGCTGGAAACGGCGAAGAGCCTCGGTGCGAATAGTCTGATCAATTACCGCCAGATGGACGTCGCCGTCGAAGTCCGAAAGCTTACCAACGGTCGCGGCGTCGACGTCGTGGTGGACAGCGTTGGCGAGCAGAGTTGGACCGGCTCGCTCCGATCGCTGCGCCGGGGCGGCCGGTTGGTGGTATGCGGGGCCACCAGCGGCCCGATCGTCTCGCTGGATCTGCGGCGACTGTTTTGGCATCAGTGGAGCCTGCTGGGCTCCACGCTGGGATCGCAGCGGGAATACTCCGAGATCGTGAGCTTGGCGGGACAAGGAAAGCTCTGGCCGGTGATCGACAGTGTTGTACCGCTGAGCGATGCGGTGAGTGCGTACGAGCGGATGATGCGCGGCGAGCAGATCGGCAAACTCGTGATCGAGGTGGCACAGTGAACGAGCTCTGGCAACGGATTCTGATCGGGGCGGAACAGATCGGCAGCGTGTTGCCCGCCCTCATCGGGGCCGCCGTGATCATGCTCACCGGTTATTTCCTGGCCCGGCAAGTTCAGCGCTGGGCGGACGACACGCTGAAGCGGCTGAACTTCGATCGGGTGGCCAGTGCCGGGGGGCTGGACGAGGTGGTCGGCCGCACCGGCTCGCGGCTGGATCCGGTGCGGGCTCTGGCCAAGCTGGTCTTCTGGTTGGTCATGCTCGTCGTCATCCTGCTCGCCAGCACGGCCCTTGGGCTGGAGAGCATCAATGAGATGTTCGGCACCATGCTGGCGTTCATCCCCACTCTGATCGCGGGAATCGTCATCGTCATCCTTGGCATCATTGTGGGCGAATTCGTTCGGGCGTTGATCGTGGCCTCGGCCGGCAGCGTCTCCGGTGTGCCAACCGTTGCCAAGATGGCCAAGGGCGCCGTGATTGTGATTGCGTTGTTTATGGCGCTCCAGCAGGTGGGGGTAGCAGAAGAGATCGTCACCGCCGCGTTTACCCTGATCCTCGGAGCAGGCGCGCTCGCGGTAGGCTTGGCATTCGGACTGGGGAATCGCGAGCTGGCCGGAGAGATCACCCGTCGGTGGTACGAACAGGGTCAGCGGCGCGACCGGCGCCGGAAGGACCTGGTCGGCCCGAACACGCCTCCAGGAGACGAGCCGCCGATCTTGGACTAGTCACCTCACTTCATCTTGTACCGCGCCACCGTTCTCGACCCATCACCGTTCTTGATTGTCGCGTAGATCGCTCCCTCGGAGCCAAAGCCCGCCAGCGCGGCATCGCTGGGAAACCCTACTTCCTGCCGCCAGACTCCTTTCCGATCGAAGACGTCGTACACCAGCGCCGAAGCATCGCCGTGGCGCGGGCGTTGTAGCCAGACTTCGCCGTTGGGCCGGCCCAGGGCAAGCTCGAACGGTGGTTTGTGCTCCGCGAACGGGTACTCGACACGGAGACCCTGCGGCATGCCGAACTGTTTTCCGTGCTCCCGCACCTGGGCGAGTACCCGGTCCTTATCGGCCTGGGTGACGGGTGTCTTGGTATAGGCATGGGTTTGACCGACCGTCCACTTGCCGTCGGGGGAGCGCCAGTCCACCCGATTCTCTCGTCCCCTCGCGATCCACGCGGTTCCGTCTGGAAGAACACCGAAGAGGTCGTTGGGGGCGAAGACCTTCGCCGCCTGCTGGACCTCTTCCCCAAAGGTTGCGTCGCCGTACTCCGGCGAGGCGAGATGCCCGATGGTGTCCACCGAGCCTCCCTTGAGGGTAATCCGGAGGACGGCAATGCTGTCGGGCCTCACCGTGCGACCGGGCTCCCCGCCGCCGAGCACGGCCTGGTAATCGACCTTGTAGCCGTGCCCCAGCGTGTCATACATCAGCACCGGGGTGTTGCCCGCAATCTCCGCGACCGGTAGCACTCCGAGTGACCGTCCGTCCTCGCTCCATAGTGTTGTCCGTATCGCGCTGAAGTCCACCAGTGCAACCGTGTCCTTGCCCAAATGCGCGACCCAGCCAGGGAATTTGTACTGGCTCGGTGTGGCGCCCCGAGGGAGCGAATCCACCCTGCTGCCCAGTGTGTCCACCTTGTTGCGCTTCAGGTCGGCGCGAAGGAAGAGCTTGTTCCTGGTATCCGCGAACGCCACGCGTCCATCGCGGAGCTCGACCACATTGCTGAGCACTCCCAGGTTTGCCTGCAGGCGGGCATCCTGGGTGAGGACTCCTTGGCTATGGGCGGGATGACAGGCTATCGCACCGCTCAAGGCCCCGCTCAAGATCAAGTTGCTCAACCTCATTCGACTCATTGGCTCCTGATGATGTGGGGAGTCCTGCTCAGCGCGTCGTGGTGTCGGCAGGGAAATGAATCGCGACCAAACGGATACCGTTGGGAGTGGCCTCGCTAACCAGAGCCCCGCCGATGCTCAGTGCGACGATTCGTCCCTGGCCTCGAATTCTGACTTCCCGGACCAGCTTTCCCTGGCGGTTCACTACATGGTAGCGTCGCGAGGAATCGGCCGGCGCCCGACTCTTTTCCAACCAGACCTGGTCGGGAGGTCCCGCCAATGCCGACTCGAAGGGTGGTTTCAGCGCAGCGAAGGGAAGGTCCTGGGCAGTCGCCCGAAGCTCCGGAGGAAACTTCCTCAGAAACAGCTCGCGATCATACCGGGTCACCTCCAGCACTCGGTCGGGCAGCGGCTGTCCCCGGGTCCACTTACCGTCTGGCGCGCGCCAGTCGACCCGATTGTCGTAGACCCTGGCTACCCAGAGCGATCCATCGCCCAGGACCCCCCAGCGATCCATCCCACTGAATACCCGCCGTTCAAAACGGCGACCGGCCTCGCCGACCACCTCCGCGATGTCGAGCGGTGCCAGACGAGCGATGGTATCCACCTTGGTGAACGCAGGGTCCACCCTGACCACTGCGGCAGAGTCACGATTACCACTCCCGTCCGCCCCCGCTCGCGGGTACAGATCCAGATAGAACCTGCCGGCGTTGTCACGAGCCCGGGGCAGTGTGCCGCGCACCAGGTTGGAGGCGGGTATGGAACGGATTCGCCGGCCCTGCAGGGTCCAGAGGGTCAGCTGGCGCAATCCCCAGTCGCCGACGTAGAGCGTATCAGCGACGAAGAGGACGTTCGAAGGGTTGCGGAACTCCTTCGGCCCGAGTGACGTCAAACGTTTGGTGGAGAAATCAACGACACTGACAGCGTCGTCCGTGGGGGCGACAACGGCCCAGCGGGAGTTCCCGAGCCAGGCCGCTTCGGTGACATCGGTGTATGGAGTGATCACGGTGTCTCCCGCCGGAGTGAGCTCCAGGACGGAAGCAGCGACCTTCGACTCGCCACACGCGGTGAGTAGACCACTGAGGGCGGCGAGACACATTCTGGCAATGCTGCTGGTGGACACCGCCGGAAATGTAATGCATCAGTTACGGGCTCCGGTCACGGCCCTACGGATTCCACCAGTATGATACTTTCACTAGAAAGATGTTGTCCGCGTCGGCATCGAACAGGCGGCCGAGTGCGCGAGCGGCGCGGAAACTTCCGATTGTCTCGCTGTCAGAGCGGTTTTGAGTCCAGACCAGGAACAACGTGGAGCCAGGGGAGAACTCCCATCGGAGGACCGCGTTCCCTCGGAGCGAGCCGAGGGAGAAGTTCGGGTCATCGATCTCTTGAGCGGTCGCGGGTCCTCCGCTCCCATCGGGATCCACGACGATACGGTCCGGATCGCTGGTGGGTGTGGGATCAGGGTAGCCGGTGAATTCATAGCTCCGGGGTCTCGCCAGCTCCTTGAAGCCGGTATAGCTGCCGGACGAGAGCAACGGCTGAGCGTACACCTCGAGGCTCAGGCGGGGGGTGAAAATCCAATTGAGGCGGACACTGGCCGAGAGGGTGGTCTGGTTCAGGTCGGCAAAGACATAGCGGTGACCGAACGTGCCGCTGGCAAGTGCATCGTCGAACGTGTCCACGTACTGAGACGATGTGCCAATCCGCTCGATCTGTGGCTCGACTCGAAGGGAAACCCGGGGACCCGGCTTCCATTCGAGTGCCGCCCTCGCACTCCAACTCTGTTCCCAGCCCTGCTGATAGTGATTGCCGTGGAGTCCCACCCCATAGATCCAGCGCTTGTTCGGGTCGGAGTCCAGCTGAAAATCCCACTCCACGCCCGGTTGATTGATCATTAGCGGCCCACCCCGAGTTCGCCGGTCGTTCAACGTGCTGGGATTGTAGGCCACGAACCAGCGCCCGCTCGAGAAATTTCTCAATTCGTACAGGCCGGTCAGGAACAATCCGGTCCAGGTTACGTCGCCGCCGAAGTTGTAGCTGCGGAACCCTGCCAGATTCAGCCGCCAGCTCCGGAGCAGGCGCCCGGGCTTGGTCCATTTGTGGCCGAACATCAGATGCGAGTTGATTTGATCGCTCCGAGACTGGAACCCCAGATCGTTCACCTCGAAGTTGGGGTCGACGACACCGATAGCCGAGTTGAACATCCAATTGCCCTTCTGCTTGTTCAACGAGACCCGAGCTGCGTAGCCGGCGAGCGAGGTTACCGCGGAATCGAGCCCGAGGTACCCGGCATCGGGCCGCTGGAAGTAGTGCACCGAGCTCTCCTGCAAAGACTGCAACCGCTCTGGAGTTCCCGCGACCCAGCTCAGGCCACTCCATCCGCTCACCACCCAGACGCCGGCAGGATCGAGAGTGGTCCAGCCGTCCACGCCGAAGCCGAGTGCGCTGGAGTTCAGTTCATCTCGAAGTTGGGGTTCATCGAACGAGCGCGCCGTCACCGTCCCGATGAAGCCTAGCCCGTGCCGGCCACCCCCAATCTCCTTCTGCGCCCGATACACGCCGTAGTAGGTGAGCGGTTCCACCTCCTGGCTCCACCGCTGGGAGCCCAAGGCAAAGCTGGCGTGTTCGCGGCTGGTCACCGCGCTGAGTGCCCCCAAACTCCAATTATTGATCTTACCCGAAAGCTTTGCCGCGCCGATGATGTTGGTTCCGCTGGGCACGTCTGAGTAGTCGTAATCGTCCGGCAGCTCGGCCTGAGGTGTTCGCCCGATTCGGCGGCTATATAGGAAAGAGGGATTGGCCCAGTTGAAGCCCCAGAAGTCGTTGGCTCCTCCCGTTCCATACTCGAAGATGTTGGCACCTTCGACAAAGAACGGCCGGTGCTCCTCGAAAAAGGTTTCGACATCGCTCAGGTTCACCACTGCGGGATCCACCTCGACCTGGCCGAAGTCCGGATTCACCGTCGCATCCAGCGTGAGATTGCTGCCGAGTCCTAATTTCAGGTCCCCGCCGGCACCTGCACCGACCTGGGAGCCATCGTTGAACGGGTCGGCAACTTCAGAGCTGCTGTACTCCGCCCGAGTCGTTACGTACGGCAGGAGCTCGAGCCGGGGCGGAGGGCTGACCCCCTCGATCCCAACCAGATCAACGAAGCGGGAGACGAAACCACTGCCGTTGCTGGGCGTTCGAACGAGGTAATCAGTCTCATTTCTCCGGGCGATTTCCCGCTTGAAGTTGACTCCCCACCGATGGGTCTTCTGGCGTTGGAATCGCAGCTGGGAGTACGGGATTCTGAGCTCGGCGCTCCAACCCAGCGAGTCGCGATTGGCTTTCCCCTCCCACACGCCATCCCAGGTGTCGCTGTCCCAATCATCGTTGTAGAGAGTCCCGTCGTAGAGCGTACCCGCGGCGTTGATGCCGAAGAAGAATCCAGTGCGACGGTCGTGATAGCAGTCCAGAAAGACGATGAACCGATCGGAGCTGGCGATACGGTCGCGGCGGGCGAGTTGGGCTCGGACCGAATCCGGTCGGCTGTCGAACAGGCGGGCGCCTACATACAACGCGTCATCGTCGTACAGAATGTGCACTTCGGTCCGCTCGGTCGCATTTGCCCCTTCGACCGGCTCGCGCTGAGTGAAGCTGGTGACTGGTTGCGCGGTCGTCCACGCGGTTTCGGATAGTATGCCGTCGAGAGAAATGGTCCCTGTGATCCGGACGGCTCGCACCATCGAGGCACTCGTGCCCTTGGCAGAATCAGTCGGGCCACTCGGAAGTAGTGCGGACAGTGCGAGGTACAATGCCAACGCCGTAGTAGGATCGCCCACAGGACTCCTCCATCATGCCAGGCTGAATAGCGGGACCGGCGGAGATGTCGCGGAAGGCATCGCCGGTGAGCGCGTGGCTTAGACGGAGAGAATCAGGAAAGGGTTGCCTTCGGCGACCTGCGGGTGCCTATCGGAGAATTTCTTCGAACAGGTCGAGTGCTCGGGGATCTTCGCTCTGGCCGAGCCAGAACAGGGCGGCCTTCCGCAACTCAGGATCGGGATTGCTTCTTACGATGTGAATGAGGCGCGGGACGGCCTGGTTCGACGCTCGCTGGGCCAGCGCGAACACCGCCTGCTTCCGAACTTCGCGGTCGCCGGTTTCGTCACTGACCACGGAATCGAGGGCGATCCCGGCAGCGGCTTCGGCCGCCTGGCTAAGCCAGAACACAGCGGTTCGGCGGCGCTCCAGAGGCAACCTGGAATCTCGTGCGAGTCGTAGCAGCGACGGCCAGATCGTTACGCTGTCGGCCAGAGTGGCGGGAAGCACGGGATCTCCCTCGATCTCCTCAGCCCGACCCGCCAGTTCCATCAAGTAGGCCGCAGCCTCCTGGGGGCGCACCAGGCCCAGATCGGTGGCCGTGGTCGAAGGGCGCCAAGCCCCGCCAACGTAGCTTCGAAGTTCTACCACGCGGTGGTCGCTCAGCCGCAGCGCCACCCTCACGGGTCCCGCCTCGCAGTCCGGCTCCCATTCGTCGTTGTCCTGGCGGGTGGAAATGTTGTTCGTACCATCCCCGCACACTCCAGGACGGGCGGAGAAGCTCAACCGGACAGTCCCGTTCGGGATTGCTGCGACCCTGCGGTCGAGGTTCTGGGCAGATAGGACCGTGGGGACAGTGAGAGAGACCAGCATCCACGCGTGTGCTCGCCGCATCCCTGGTCCCCTATGGCTGATCGATAATGTCCTGAATCGCCTGAACTGCGCGGGCATCGTCGGACTGCCCCAACCAGAACAGGGCACGCTTCCTGAGCTCCGGGCTGGGATCCGTCTTGGCGATCTCGATCAACTTGCCCAGGGCCGCAGGCTCGTCGCGCTGTGAGTAGACGAAGACCAGTTGCTCCCGCATCTCACGATCGGTCACCCGGCTGTACAGTTTGGTCAGCTCGCCGATCGAGACCCCACCTTGCCCGGCCCAGAAAAGCGCCTGTTTGCGCATTTCAGTGGTTTGAGACGAGTCTCCCGCAATCCCCAGAAGCCAGCGACCGTTCTCCTCGCCGCCCATCTGGGAGAGTGAAAACAGCACCTTCTTCTTGAGCTCCTCACTCTTCAGCCGGCCGTACAAGGAGCGCAGGAACGCAGCATTTTCTGGAGTCTGACGCTGCCCCAGCCAAAAGATTGCCTTCCCGCGCGCTTCCTCCGGTACCTCGGCGCGCTCCGCATAGGTGCGCAACGCCTGTTGGGCTCGAGGGCTCTCATGCTGGGATAAGGCGAAGACTGCCTTGTCCTGAATCTCCGGATCCTTCGAGAATCGGAGAATGGAATCGAGGGCCCCGACCGCCCGGTCGGTGCCGACCTGCGACAGCCAGAACACGGCCTGCCGACGGACGTCCATATCGGGATCATTGCGGACCGATTCCAGGAGGATGTCCTCGGTACCGGGCTGGTGCTGCTGTGCGACGAGAAACACCGCCTTGCGACGAAGACAGGCTGACCCCGGATCGCGGCGAGCTAGGAGACGCTGGAGAATCGGACGCGCCCGGGCCTCGTCCATCTGCTGCAGGGCATTGAGAGCTGCCACCTTCATATCATCATCGTTCTCAGCACAGCGTTCCGAGTGCCCGGAGGGCGGCGTCGGTGGCGTCGGTGGCGTCGGTGGCGTCGGTGGTGTTGGCGGCGTCGGCGGGGTTGGCGGCGTCGGTGGTGTGGGAGGTGCAATCGCGGAAGTGGTTCTGGCGATCTCGGCCGCCGCTTCGCTGTCTCCGCGTCGGGCCAGCTCACCCTGAATCCGGCTCTCTAGTGCCGTGGCGTCGCCCTGGGTGACGGCCTTGGGAAACTGCTTTTGCTGCCGCTTGAGGGCGCGGAGTGCGGTCTTGAGATCGCGGTCGCTGCCAAGCCGGTACAAGGCGAAGGCCTGCCAGTAAAGTGCATCCCCCGCATACCCAGACCGGGGGAAACGGTTAGGTATGGACGCAAACAGATCTGCCGCTTCCCGGTAATCGCGCCGATTGAGGGTCTCTCGAGCCTGGCGATACAGCGAGTCTGCCGGATCGCCCTGCAACCAGGCCTCGGGGATTCGCGCGGCAGCCGAGTCCCGCGCCGGCCGGAGATCCGGTGCCGGACGAACACCGAGGCTCACCATCATAGCTAGAGACGTAATGGTGAGTTTGAAAACCAGGTTGTACATCAGAGTGCTCCTCGGGTGGGGCTCGCGCCCGCTGGGACCGCCGTTCTGAGCCGTGACAACACGCCGCCCTGCTCCATTCCTTCGGTGATCAGATCGCGATCATGCGATTTCGTTGAGGGGGAGAGTTGGGCGATCTCCGCCAGTACCAGCTCCAGATCCTGCAACAGCAGCCGGGTGGAAGCGTCGTTTGCGGCGGGTGAATCCAGCAGCAAGCGATTGTTGGCGAGAAGCTGCCGGGCGGTCGCCGAGGCCAGGCGATCGTCCCGCTGACCCCGAACCGAGGCACGAAACAGAGTTAGGAACTCTTCCGACTGGCTGAGGTGCTCCGTCGTGACCACCCGGTATGCAGCGGCGTTCACCTTGGGTCGCTCAGCCGCTATGCTGACTGGGGCTGGGGCCGTCTTTGGCGGGTGCACGGTCAGCCGTCCGAGGCCAATTCCGAGCGCGAGTACTGCGGCAATGCCCGCGGCGATCTGGAAGGGACGGCCATGATGGAACCGGCGCAACGGCAGTACCCGCGGCTCCGAGCCCTTATCATCAGCGTCTCCCGCCGGTGTTTCCGGTTCGGCTTTTTTCGATCGCTCGGCGACGATGCGTTCCCACATCGCGTCTCGTGGCGTCTCCGGCGGTTTGTTATACTCGTCGGCCAACTCCCGCAGCCGGTCGTCCAGTCGATCGTCCATCGGTTTATTCCTTCGCGAAGTCGGCGAGTGCCTCTCGGAGCCGGGCACGCGCACGGAACAACTGGGCCTTGGAGGTCCCTGGATGCACCCCTAATGAGGTGGCGATCTCCTCATGGGTGTATCCCTCAACGTCGTGCATGACGAACACTGCCCGATAGCCCTCCGGTAAGGAATCGATCGCCTGGGTCATTCGGGCCTTGAGGTCAGGGTCTGCCTCTCGCGACCCGGGCGCCGGCGGCATAACATCGTCCAAAGACACCTCCCGCTCGTTCGACCGGCGAACCTTTCGTAAGCCATTTAGTGTCACCGAGATGGCGATCGAGCCCAGCCAGGTGGAAAGCGCCGCCTCTCCCCTAAAATCGCGCAACCGGTCGAACGCCCGAATGAAGGTCTCCTGGGTGTAGTCCTGGGCTCGGTCGAGATCTCCAGCCATGCGGTACACCAGCCGAAATACACGATCGACGTGTCTCTCGTACATAGTGCGCTCGGCGCCAGGGTCACCAGCCAGCACTCGGCGGATCAGTTCTCGTTCTTCCACCAGGCTCCGGGGTTTGAGTCCCTAGGCTGAACCGCACCTCTGACACAGCAGGACGAGGAAGGGTTGCTCCCCCTGCTTCCGGGTTGCAAGCAACCCTTCGCGGGCGTTCACCATCTCAACGATACGACCTCAGCAGGCAGTTGGGGATTTCCTACCGGGAGAATGAAGCAATGATCGAACTGGCGAGAGTGAAAGCCGTGAAGGTGTTTCGGGTGCTTGACCGCGATGGACGGCCGATCGGTAAGGTTGTGCAGCCAACCTCTGCGCCTATAGTGGGCTGTGGGGCGAGAACCGTTTTTTTGGTTAGGGACCAGGCAGGAGACGGTCCACGGGAAAGAGCTTGTGCGTAAAGGGGGCTACTTGCCGCCCAGGACCTTCTGTTGGGCGTCCAACAGCTCCAGGCGCCGATCGATGGTCTTTATCTCCAGATCCGAGACCTCGATGCTGATTGCTGCCTGAGCGCGTTGGGCCTCGAGGGTCTGCTTCTCAAGCTCACCAATCACCCGGTCCAGGCTGGCCCCACCGGCGCCACCGACCGATTTACGCTGCCGCCCCGCGCGTCGGATCGCGAGTTGTAGCTCCAGCTCCAATGCTTTCTTGTTCAACCCGGCGAATTCTGCCTTCTTGGTTTCCAGCTCGGTCTCGGCCTGTCGCAGGTCTTCTCTTCTTTCCAGCAGGTCGATCTCCCGCTCCGCTGCCTTCCGTTCGGCTTCCAGTCCGACCCGATCGGCCTCCCGGTTCTCCTTCTTGGCCACATTGATGCGATCCTTGATCCGGACGATCTCGACTTTCTTCGACTCGATTCTCGCTCTGGCGCCGAGGCGCATGGTCTCGGCCTGCTGCCGCCGGGTTTCGGCCAGCGTGTTCGCGTCGGCGGCCGCCCGGACGCTTTTCTTGATGGAAATGGAGTCGCGGGGAGGGACCAGCAGTATGAAACTATCAAAGCCGCCGGTTGCTTTGGCCTGAGCGGCCGCCACCCGGGGCCCGACCAAAAGAACGATCGCAAGTATGGCCGAAAATCGGGCAAACCGGGATGGAGTGGACATACCCGTAGTTTCGACCCGATAACAGGGGATCTTTAGTCCGATGAGGACTCGGGCCCTAGCGGATCGCAGTCGAGCCCACCCTACTCTACCGCCTGCCTGTTTGCCTCCAACCTCTCACTAACCCATTGTCCTGCAGTCGTTTTCCCGTTGCCATCGGGTTGCTTGAGGGTGGCGGGCACGACTATACTTCAGCGCTAGCGTTTTCCCTATCCGACAGGCCCTAGTCCAGGAAATTATGACCGCACCAAACTCGCGCGAGCGGATACTCCCGCGTCTTATCGAAGAAGAGATGCAGCAATCGTTCATCAACTACTCGATGAGCGTCATCGTCTCGCGCGCGCTACCGGATGTGCGTGACGGGCTCAAACCCGTGCACCGCCGGATTCTTTACGCCATGAACGAGCTGGGCCTGGTTCCGGGACGGGCCTACAAGAAATCAGCGACGGTCGTTGGCGATGTCCTGGGCAAGTACCATCCCCATGGCGATGGCTCCGTCTACGACGCGCTCGTGCGGATGGTCCAGGAGTTCTCCCTCCGGTATCCGCTGGTGGACGGTCAGGGGAACTTCGGGTCGGTAGACGGGGACCCGGCGGCCGCCTATCGCTATACCGAGGCGCGGCTCACCCGGATCGCGGTGGCCATGCTGGAGGATATCGACAAGAACACCGTCGATTTCCAGTCCAATTTCGACGACCGGCTGCAGGAGCCCACCGTTCTTCCTGCGAAGATCCCCAACCTGCTGGTGAACGGATCGAGCGGCATTGCCGTCGGGATGGCCACCAATATTCCGCCGCACAATCTCCGAGAAGTGGTCAAAGCCGTGCATGTCCTGGTGGATAACCCCGACGCCACCATCGCCGAGCTGCGCAAGGCGATAAAGGGACCGGATTTTCCGACCGGAGCCTACATCTACGGGCGAGAAGGTATCAAGGAGGCCTACGAGACCGGCCGCGGCCGGGTGGTCATGCGGGCGCGGGCTCAGATCGAGGAGCGCGAGACCAGCAGCCGGTCCCAGATCGTGGTCACCGAGATCCCCTACCAGGTGAACAAGGAAAACCTGGTGAAATCCATCGCCGAGCTGGCGGCGGAAAAAAAGATCGAGGGGATCACCGGTATCAATGACGAGTCCGACAAGGATGGCATGCGGATCGTCATCGAGCTGAAGCGCGACGTGATTCCGAATGTCGTGCTGAATCAGCTGTACAAGCACACCCAGATGCAAACGACCTTCGGAGTGATCATGCTCGCGCTCACCAACGGCGCGCCGAAGGTGATGAATCTCAAGGAGCTGCTGCAACACTTCATCGATCACCGGCACAACGTGATTACCCGCCGCACTCAGTTCGATCTCGATGCGGCGCAGGCCAGGGAGCACATCCTCGACGGACTCAAGATCGCCGTCGACAACATCGATGAAGTGATCAAGATCATCCGTGGCTCCGATGATACGGCGCAGGCGGACGCGCGGCTCAGGAAGCGCTTCGGGTTCAGCGAGAAGCAGAGCGATGCCATCCTCAACATGCGGCTGGCCAAGCTCACCGGCCTGGAGATCGAAAAGCTGGAGGCCGAGCTGAAGGAAGTGCGCGCTACGATCAAGGAACTCAAGGGTATTCTCGCTTCCAAGCCGAAGCGGATGGCCATTCTCAAGGAAGAGATGGATGAGATCGCCGGCACCTTCGGGGATGACCGTCGCACGGAGATCGTGGCGGATCAGGGGGAGTTCACCGTCGAGGATCTGATTGCCGAAGAGGACATGGTCATCACCATCTCCCATAGCGGCTACATCAAGCGGATCCCCATTACGACGTACAAGCGGCAGCGCCGGGGTGGCCGGGGTCTCACGGGAGCCGACCTCAAAGCGGACGATTGGGTCGAGCATCTATTCATCGCCAGTACCCATGATTACCTGATGTTCTTCAGCAACAAGGGTCAGGTGTACTGGCTCAAGGTGCACGAGATTCCCCAGGCTGGCCGGGCGGCCCGGGGCAAACCGGTCATCAATTGCATCGCCATCAGGCCGGATGAACAGATCGCGGCACTGGTGCCGGTACGGGAGTTCACCGATGATAAGTGCCTGATCTTCGCTACCCGGCTGGGAACGGTCAAAAAGACGGTTCTCTCGGCCTACGGCAACGTGCGCTCGAACGGAATCTGCGGGATCAACATCGAGAAGGGCGACGAGCTGATCGACGTCCAGGTCTGCGATCAAAACAGCGACATCATCCTGGCAACCAAGGACGGCATGAGCATCCGGTTCCACCAGGGAGATGTCCGGGACATGGGGCGGGCCACTACCGGGGT
Organism: Gemmatimonadota bacterium; assembly: GCA_046726475.1. GTDB lineage: Bacteria > Gemmatimonadota > Gemmatimonadetes > Gemmatimonadales > GWC2-71-9 > CAVVWJ01. The sequence continues at coordinate 18,178 of JBKPAO010000077.1, forward strand.
CAAGGGGGTAGAGCTGGAAAAGGGTGACGAGGTGATCGGCATGGTCGTCGTCCGGCGCGATGCCACCCTCCTGGTTGTGAGCGAAAAGGGGTATGGGAAACGCTCTGAGCTCTCCGACTACCGGGTGCAAAAGCGCGGCGGGAAGGGCATCATCACTCTCAAGAAAACCGAGAAGACCGGCTCGATCGTCGCGCTCAAGGAAGTCATCCCCGACGACGAGCTGATGATGATTACTCGTCATGGCGTCATTATCCGGCTTCCGGTCGACGGCATCCGGGTGATTGGCCGGAACACCCAGGGGGTCAAGGTGATGAATCTGGACTCGGGTGACGCGGTCGTAGATGTGGCGCGGGTAGTTAAGGAAGACGAAGGCGGAACCGAGGAAGCTACCGGAGGTCAGGAGGTCACGCCTACAGCCGCCCTGGAGTAGGGCCACCCCTTGTCATGACGTCAACCGCGGATCGTCGGACCCCCGAGACGAACACGGGGCTTTTGGGTCAGCATCCCTTGCTCAGGGTGGAGGCGTTGCGTGCGACCGCCCAGGCACTCGATGGAGTCGCGGTTCGGACTCCGTTGATCCCGCTGCCGGCGCTCGCCTCTCGGACAAACGTCCCAGTCTCCCTCAAGGGTGAGCACCTGCAGCCGGTGGGAGCCTTCAAGATTCGGGGCGCGTACACCGCCATCTCCCGAATCCCACCAGACCGGCGCGCGCGTGGCGTCATCACCTATTCCAGCGGTAATCACGGTCAGGCCGTCGCCTTTGCCGCCCAGCTGCTCGGCATTCGCTCAGTGGTGGTGATGCCCCAGCGCGCCCCAGCCATCAAGGTGGCTGGGGTCAGGCGACTGGGAGGTGAGGTGGTGATCGCCGGGAACAGCTCCGCGGAGCGCTATGAGCAGGCACGACGAATGGCGGAGGAGCAAGGCCTCGCCATGATCCCCCCCTACGAGAGCCTCGACGTCATTGCCGGACAGGCGACGTGCGGAGTCGAGATCCTCGACGAGTATCCGGAAGTCGAGACGATACTCGTTCCGGTCGGGGGCGGCGGGCTGATTGCCGGTATTGCCGCAGCAGTCGCTGCCATTAAGCCGAGTGTGCGGATTGTTGGAGTTGAGCCGGCGGGGGCGCCGAAGCTGGCCCGCGCGCTGGAGGCCGGCCAGCCGATTCTCCTCGATCATACGGAGAGTCTCGCCGACGGGCTTCTACCGCTATCGATCGGAAAGCTGCCCTTTGCTATCCTGTCGGAGGTCGTCAGAGAGTCGGTTCAGCTCGCGGAGTCCGAGATCACTGACGGGGTGCGCTTCCTTTATCGAGAAGCTGGTCTGTCGGTGGAACCGTCCGGTGCCGTCACCACCGCCGCTCTCCTGAGCCAGCGCGTCGTCCCGAACGGGCCCACTGTGGCCATAGTGAGCGGTGGCAACGTGGATCCCGAGCTGCTACAGCGGCTGGTGCAGTGAGATGATCGCCGCTCCTAAGATTCTGGTTGCCGACGACGATCAGGCGCTGTCGCGCACTCTGTCGTGGATTCTGAAAGAGAATGGATACGAGGTGTTTACCGCTCCGGGCGGTGAACACCTCTTTGAGCATCTCACCGCGGAGCAGTTCGACCTGCTTCTGCTCGATATCATGATGCCGAAGGTCGACGGGCTCCAGCTGCTGCAACGTGTCAAGGCTGACCCGCGCTTCAAGGATCTGCCCGTCCTGATGATCTCTTCCATGCCGCCGGAGGAGGCCACGGTTCGCTCGCTGGGGCTCGGCGCGGCGGATTTTATTCCCAAGCCGTTCCGGGTGCGCGAGCTCCTGGCGAGGGTGAAGGCGCATCTCAGAGTCGGCCGCGAGCTCAATCAGGCGCGGGCGGAGGCCCGGTCCCGCTCCGAGATGATGGATATCATGCAGGAGGTGACCGCCTCGCTCAAACCGGAAGAGATCTATGGAATTTTGGTGCGGCGAGTGGCGCAGGCGCTCAGCATCGCGCGATGCTCGATCATTATGGCGGGACCGGACGATGAGACGGGGACGGTCGTGGCAGCTTTCGAGAACCCAATGCTGCACAACCTCCAGGTCGATCTCAAGCGCTACCCCGAAATCCGGCACGCCCTGAAGACCGGCGAGGTAGTGCTGGTCCGCGACGTGCAAACCGACCCGTTATATCGAGGGGTTCGGGACGACTGGGAATCCCACGGCCGGCCGGTCGAGACCCGGTCTGCGGTGGCGCTCCGCTTTTCTCTCCGTCAGCAGCCGGTAGGTGTCTTCTTCCTCAGGACGACGAGCGAGGATCCACCGCTGAACGAGCACGACGTGCAGTTTGCCGAGGAGGTCACCAACGCCGCGGTAGCCGCCCTGGAGCGAGCGTACGACTTGGAGAACGCCGTTCTGGGGCAGGAGCAAATGCGCCATCTGGCGGAGACCGACCCCCTCACCAACTGCTTCAATCGCCGGGCGCTCATGCAAAAGCTGGAGCAGGAGATGGATCGGGCAGCCCGGTACGCTACCATGCTCACAGGCATGATGGTGGACATCGACAACTTCAAGCAGATCAACGACACCTATGGCCACCTAGTGGGTGACCGGGTGCTCAAGCAGCTGGCCAACCTGCTGAAGCGGGAGCAGCGTTCGGTCGACATTGTTGCGCGCTACGGTGGCGAGGAGTTTGTCGTCCTGCTGCCGGAGACTACCAGCGCCGAGTCGCGCAACTTCGCGGAACGGATTCTCCGGCGAGTGGCGACCTACGACTTCGGAGAAGCCAGTCGTCCGGTACGGGTGACGATCAGCATCGGGATTGCCTCGTACCCGGACGAACGTGTCAGCGACGGTGAATCTCTGCTCCGGCTGGCGGATACCCACCTCTACCGGGCCAAGAGTGACGGCCGGAACCGGTTTCGCGATTGAGCAACCGGCGTTGCCCTCGCTGCCAAACAACGTACGCTGCACCGGCGCGGTTCTGCGTCAAAGATGGTTCTCTGCTGGTCGAAAGCGACGCACCGGCTGCCGACCAGGGTCCGTCGCCAGGGATCCGGACGTCGGCCCGAGACTCCTCGGCCTCCGCTGCAGCGGCAGGCGACCGGGAATCAGCCACACCCAAGCTCGCATCACTCACCGGCGAAGTTCTCGACCAGCGATACCACATCACCCGCAAGCTGGGCGAAGGTGGAATGTCGTATGTCTACCAGGCGCAGGAGACCGACACCGGGCGTGCCGTAGCGGTCAAGATTCTCATCCCGCGTCTGTCTCGCGACCCTGCCTCGATCGAGCGGCTGCGACGCGAAGCAACCATCGCTACCCGGCTCGACCATCCGAACGTCTGCCCTATCCTGCGCCTGGGTGAGACCCCTGACCGGCTGATCTACCTGGTCATGCCGTTTCTCGAGGGGGAGCCCCTCAGCGAGCACGAGACTCGGCGGGGCCCATTTCCGGTGTCCGACGGGGTCCCGCTTCTGGTGCAGATTTGCCATGGACTGGGGCACGCCCACGATCTCCATATCATCCATCGGGACCTGAAGCCCGAGAACATCATGCTGGTCCCTGACCCCAGCATCCCGACTGGCTTTCGCGCGGTGGTGATGGACTTCGGATTGGCCAAGGAGCGACGCGCAGGACCGGATGTCGTCAAACTCACCGCCACTGGAATCGTGCTGGGCACCCCGGAGTTCATGAGCCCGGAGCAGATCCGAGGGAAACCGCTGGATGGCCGCAGTGATATTTATGCGCTTGCAATTCTGGCCTTCGAGCTCTTCACTGGACAGCTGCCGTTTACCGGCAAAACCTCTCAGGAGACCATGATCGCCCGTCTTCGAGGGGCACCGACGGCGCTTCGTGATCTCAGGGCCGATCTTCCGGCTAAGCTCGAGGCGGTGATCGCTAAGTGCCTGGCGGTCAATCCAGCGGACCGATATGGCTCGATGGCCGAATTGGCCCACGCATTCGAAGCCAGTGTGAGCACGGGAGTCTTAGGAAAGTTATTTCGAAGGTAGGTCGGAGAAGGCGCATGGCCCAGTCGTTGTTGCTCTCGATCCTCAGCTTTCGAACGATTGGTAGGTTCTGCTCCGCCCTCTCCCTTTCCGCCCCGACTCCGCCTCTCGAATTCCTCCAATCAGCACTGGCCCAGCATCAGATCGTCTTTCTGGGCGACATCCATCCGCTCGCCGAGCCGAAGCTTTTAGTGACCGAGCTGGTTCGCAAGCAGCGCATCGGTCAGGCAATCGACCTCTTGGCGCTCGAGGTTGGAGCCGATCAGCAGGAGTGGATCGACCGCTACCTCAAGTCGGAGCCGGAGGATACCACCATTCTGCTGGACCACCCCCGTACCCTGCGCGCACATTGGGGAATCAGCGCCGAGTACCTCGGCATCTATCGGGCGGTTTACCAATGGAATTGGACCCATCCCGATCACCCGGTTTACATCCTGGCGGCCGATCTCCTGGGGTGGCCCATTGCACCGTTGACGGCCCACATGGCGACAGGTGGATTCGTCAATCGCGATATCTGGATGGCTGCGGCGTTCCGAAAGACATTGGAGCAGCATCCGGACTGGCGCGTTCTCATCTTCATGGGTGGGTATCACGGCCTCAAGGAAGTCGGCGGGCAAGTTGCCATCGGCCGGGTTCACGACCGATTCGATCACTGGTTTGCCGGATATCTCGTCGAGGAGGGAGTCAAGGTGTATACCATTCTCGCCGATGCCAGACAGGGTAATGCCCATGCGGCGACCCGGGTATTTGCCCGGCTCGCTGGAGGTTCGGCTGAGAATTTTGTCGAGACCCTGGACTCCACGACCGACGACATCAAAGAACCTCTCTACGACATAGAGCAGGACGGCTTTCAGCTGGAGTTCTGGCCCTCCCGCTTTGCCTTACGCAGAGCCGCCGATGCCATGCTGGTTCTGAACCAGTCCACCCCCATCACACTTCTCCAATGAAAGAACCTCCGCTGATTTTCGTGACCCTGGACACTGAGGCCACCGGGCCGAGCGGGTTAGTTACGCCTTGATACCCATGAGAGGAGTGCACATGAGACGAGGGTTCCTTCTCCTGAGCGCCGTACTGTGTGGGGCATGCAGCCGCGAGCGAGCCGGCAATGCCTCCGCATCGGCCTATACGTCTGATGCCGATAGCAGTGCGAGGGAGGACGGCGTTGCCGCGACCAACAGTGGCTCTGAGCTCGAAGCACCCCGGCTGATTCCAGCCATCCAGAACCAGCTCAACCTGATGGCCAACGGAACCCAGCCTCCCAGCACCACCAACCTGACGGCATACAAGAACATGGCAGGCGACCTGATCAATTCGATGGTCGCAGACCTGTACCGAGCTGGATATGCTGATTCAGGGAGCTTCAAGGCACTAGCTGATTCCGTATTGAACGATCTCGGCGGGGGCGCGGGCACTACCGCACGCATCGACAAAGGCAAACTTCCTCAGCACGTAGACCGTATGCAGCGATTGATTCGGACCTACCAGCAAACGATGCGGGAGGCGGCAGAACAGCAGTAGTCCTGCCAGATGCACATGGAGTTCAGCCAATTTGGCGTTTTTCCCATCCCTGAAGCTGGCACGGCCGGTGCTTGTGAGTGCAGCCGGTATCGACAGGCACTGTGGCTGTCGGTGCGACGGCGAAGCTAGTGCATACGGATTCAGATCTAGGAGGCATTCATGGCAATCTCACGCTATCGCGACCCGGCGGCCCTCTTCGGGTTGCAGCGACTCAATCGAATCCTTGACGAGGCCTTGGGGGCCTCCGTTTTCCCGGAGCAGGGCAGCGTCATCACCTCCACTCTTTTCGCGCCTACCGATGTCTCTGAAGACGCCAACGCGCTCCAAATAACCATGGAGCTTCCGGGAGTACGGCCCGAGGATGTACGACTCTCTCTGGAAAACAACATCCTGACGATTCGGGGTGAAAAGCGCCAGGAGCTGGACGAGAACAACGAGCGGGTGCACCGCTTCGAGCGGGTGTACGGTGTGTTCGAGCGTACGTTTGCTCTACCGAACACAGTAGACCCGGACAGAATTGAGGCACGCTTCGAAAATGGAGTCCTAGTGGTCAGAATTCCCAAAGCCGAGCGCGCCCGTCCTCGTGAGATCCAGGTGAGCACACCGGCCTCCGGGGCTGCCCAGGTCCGGAGCGGCGCCCAGACCCAGCCGCCCGCTGGACAGACCAGCCAAACGGGACAGAGTAGCCAGGCAGGACAGACTAGCCAGGGGGGGCAACAGACCAGCCAGCGTGGCGGCGGCCACAATGGCGGGGAGAAGGAAGGCTCCGCCTCGAAGAAGCGTTAGCCAAGCCGAGCGCATCCCCTGGCTTCGGCCAGGGGGTGGGCTCCGTATAGCTACGGAGGCAGGGCTCCGGACAAGCGCGGATTGTCACCAGATTTTTTCCGTCCTACCGTTGTGCGTGCCGCAAGAGCTTCAATTTCATGTCGTTGGCCTAAGTCACCATACTGCCACGGTCGAGCAGCGGGAGCGGCTTGCCCTCAGTCCCGCCGAGTGCGCGGACCTGCTCGCGGATCGGCAGAGGGTCGGCAGTTCCGCTCTGCTCCTTTCTACCTGCAACCGACTCGAGCTCTACTGGAGCGGCCCGACCGACGGCTACTCCTGGTTTCAGGACCTGGTGCTGGCTAAGGGGGCAATGTTGCCCCTGACTCAGCACACTGGGATCGAGGCGGTCAGGCATCTGTTCCGGGTTGCTGCTGGACTCGATTCTCAGATCCTGGGCGAAACCGAGATCCTGGGTCAGGTGCGGCGCGCGTATGAGGCTGCTCGGAACGCAGGTAGTACTACCCGGGAGATGGACCTGATCTTCTCAGCTGCATTGGCGGCGGGAAGAAGGGTTCGGCGGGATACCCTTCTCGGGCGTCACCCTTCCTCTGTTGCCTCCGCGGCGGTTGAGCTTGCTGCCAACCACTGGGGAGGCCTCAGCCAGAGACACGTTCTTGTGCTTGGAGCGGGTGAGGCGGCTGAGGGAATGTTGCGGTCATTGCAGGACCACGGCGCTTCCGCCGTCACGTTGCTCAACCGCCATCCCTACAAGGCGAGGACCCTCGCCTCGGCATGGGGGGCTGATGTCGCGTCCCTCAATGAGCTCGCCGACCGGCTGGTGACGGTAGATCTGCTCCTCGTCGCTACCGCCTCGGCTCGTCCGGTGGTTACCGCTGCGCAAATCTCTGAGGCCATGCCCCATCGGGGCTATCGGGAGCTCGTAGTGGTGGACTTGGCGGTGCCACGTAACGTGGAGCCAGACTCCCGGGGCATCCCTGGGATCCTACTGTTCGATCTGGATGATCTCCAGCGGCTCTGCTGTCCCGCCGCCGGAACAGCCCTCGCCAAGCTCGAAGAGGCCGAACAGGTAATCGAAGATGAGTTGGTGCGGTTGGGACTGAGCTTACGGGGGCGGGTGGTCGCTCCGCAGCTCGCCGAGCTACACCGAATTGGGGTTGAGCTCGCGGAGCAGGAATCGGCTTGGGCGCTGGCTCAGCTGGAGTCGCTCTCCGAATCTCAGCGAGACGTGGTGAGGCAGATGGCAGATCGTCTGGTGCGGCGGGTGCTGTATCCGGTCAGCCGAAACCTGCGGGAACATAGCTAACCTTAGCGATTCTTCAGCCCCACAGGCAGGCGAAATTGCTGAGCTTCGCCCAGCGAGCTGGCGGGGCTGAGAATATTCCGGCATTCCGGATTGGTGCAGCCGGCGCACCGCAGTGGATATTGCGCCGTGTACGAGGATCCCGACCTCAAGTGATCCCGCACGATGTCGGCTAAAGCATCCAGAAAACGCGGCCGGTCGTTCAGTGCAGGAGCCCTCACGTAACTGGTAATCCCCGCCTGGTGGGCAACCTCCCCATACTCCCGGTCCAGCTCGGACAGCGTTTCGATATGATCACTGGTGAACGCAATTGGAACGACGAGGACATGGCGATGTCCTCTCTCGCCGAGCCGGCGAATCACCTGTTCGGTGCTGGGGCCGAGCCAGCGAACGGGCCCGACGTCGGACTGGTAGGCGAGGACATAGGGATTCGAGAGCGCCAGTCGCTCGACGACGCGCTGCACGCTGGCGCCAACCTCCTGAGGGTACGCATCGCCCCGATCGATCACATCCAGGGGCAGTGAGTGGGCGCTGAACAGGATCACAACCTTGTCACGATCACTCGGGCCGAACTGGTCCATGCCCTCTTTCACCGTTTCCGCCATTGCATCAATGAACCCCTGATGTACCGGCCAGCGGTCGATGATGCTCCACTGAAACGCATCCCTCAGGTCGGTACGGGTGGCGGCCCGCCAGAGCTCGTTGAGGCTGGATCCGGTCGTGCTGCAGGAAAACTGGGGATACTGAGTGAAAGCCACCGCCCGCTCGACTCCATCGGATCGCATTCTTCGCAGAGCGTCGTCGCTGGTCGGCTTGGCGTAGCGGAAAGCAACGTAGAACTTGTGAGGTGCCGTCTCGGGTGAGAGCTGGTCGAGTCGAGCTACCATCCCTCGCCCTTGCGCCTCCGTATACCGCAGGATCGGCGATCCCCCGCCGATGCTGGCATACAGGCCTCTCACCTTTGGCGTTCGGCGTCGTGCGATGAAAGGTCCGAGCCATCGCTGCAACGGAAGTTGAATTATCTCCCGGTCGGCGAACAGTTCGAGGAGGAATGGCTGCACGTCGTCGAGCGTGGCCGGACCTCCCAGATTCATCATTACGATCCCGGTCCTTGGCTTTGCTCCAGGCACTGCGGGAGGGTAGGCTGGCGGGGAGTGTGGGTGAACGTCGGTCATGGGCTGAAGATAATGGAAGGATTTCTAGCTCTTCACCAACCCGGCACCTAGGGCGAAGCGGGTAAGCTCTGCCACGGTCCGAAGTTGCAGCTTTCGCATCAGGCTCTCCCGATGCGTTTCTACAGTCCGGTGGCTGATGCCGAGCTCGCCCGCAATCTCCTTATTCGTGCGACCCTGGGCGATCCCCAGCAGCACCTCGCGCTCCCGGCCGGTGAGCTGATCGAGGCCGGGCTGAGCTGCCTGATCGCCCCGAACCGCGGCGGTCAGCCTGCTGGCGACGGGCGGACTGAAGTAAGACTCGCCCTGGCACACCGCGCGTATTGCCTCTCGAAGCTCGGTAGCCGCGGTATCCTTCAAGAGATAGCCGTGGGCGCCGGCCCGGACGCTTTCCAGCACATACTCCGCCTGGTCATGCATACTCAAAATGAGAATCCGGGTATCCGGAGAGCTTGCCCTGAGGCGTCCGGCGACTTCGAGTCCGCTCACGCCAGGCATCGAGATATCCAACACCACGACGTCGGGACGCAGCTGTAGGGTCAGGGCCAGCGCCTCAGTGCCGCTGGCGGCTTCGCCGACCACTTCGAAGTCCGCCTCGCTTTCAAGGACATGGCGAATGCCGGTCCGGGCGATCATGTGATCGTCCGCAACCAGCACCCTGATGGAACCGGAAGTCACGAGTCACTTTCGCAGGAAGAAGGCACGAGGACTTCCAACACCACTCCACTGCCTGCGGTGCCGCCGGTGATTCGCACCGATCCTCCTAGGGTGGTGATTCTCTCGCGCATGCCTGCCAATCCCATGTGACCGTTCCGCTCGAACTGGGTTGCGCTCGCTTCCGGCGGCAGACCCCGACCGTTATCGCTCACTCGCAGCACAACCGCCTGTCCGGTATCTGAAATAGCGATGTCGACCGAGGTTGCCGCGGCGTGTCGCAGCACGTTGGAGAGTGCTTCTTGAAGGCTCCGGAAGAGGGCGAGCTCGGCGTCGGGCGAAAGCGGCGGCAGGAACGCCGGCTCCTGCAGCGAGATGGAGATCCCACTTCGCTCCTTGAAGTCTGCCACCAGGGAGCGGAGCGCAGGAAGCAGTCCCAGGTCGTCCAGCAAGGACGGCCGAAGATCGTTGGTGACGTTGCGGATGCTTCGAATTCCGGTGTCGATCAGCCCGAGCACGTGGTCCAGCCGCTCAGATTGTTCGGGCTTGAGCTTCTCGCGTAAGATGCCAAGCTCCATCTTGACCGCGGAGAACACCTGGGCGGTTTCGTCGTGAAGCTCACGGGAAAGTCGCCGGCGTTCGTGCTCATGCTGCTGGACCATCCGCGCGGAGAGTCGCGCCAGCTCGGTGCTGCGGGTTTCCAGGCGCTTGTAGAGATCGGCATTTTCCAGCGCTGCTCCTACCTGGTGGCCCAGCGCGAGCAAGAACTTGTCATCGAGGGCGGTAAAAGGGTCCCGTGCCTGTCCCACCAAAACCAGGGTTGCTGCCACCCGATGGTTCCGCAGAATTGGTAATACCGCCGCGAAAGCGTATGCCGCACCTTCTGGTGTGGCATCCGACCACTCCCGAGTGAACTGTGGCCGCGCCGACTGGATGACGCCTCGAAGCACTGCGGACGCAGTTGCGGGTAGAGGGCGGTCGTCCCAGGAGGCACACACCCCTGCTCCACGTACGAAGCGGGGACTGGTCCCCTCTACCGCATAAAGTGCGGTGCCGGTCACGGCCGGTAGGGCGAGGGGCCGAGCCAATAGAGCATCCAGTACATCCTGTTCCCGGCCTGCCCGCTGCAGATCTCCGGATAAGGCCGACAGGGCCCCGAGCCCCCGCCGAAGATCGTCAAAGACGAGCAACAGGATACCGGTCCCCACGGCAAGAGCGAGGAGGATATCGAGATAATACCCCCAGGGCACCCAAGTGCCGCGGGCTCGCAAGAACGGGTAGTCCAGATGGTGCATCCCCCATAGCCAGAACGCCACAGTGAGGAGAGTGGCGCCGCTGGACGGCACCTTCTGGCGATAGCGGAAGAAAACCCATCCGGTCCAAAGAGTGGCCAAACTGAGGAACAGGACCGCTGGCCCGGCGGCCCACAGGAAATGCTTCAGCCGGTAGATCGCGATGTAGGACCATACGGGGGGGAAGAGCACCAAGCCGAGATACCATCGACGCCAGCGAATCTGCTGCGAGAACACCAGAGCGGCATACAATAGAGCGAGGGCGGTCCAGCCGGTGATCACCTGGTGCCAATACAGCCACAGGCGCTCGGAAGTAAAGAGAAAACCGGTGATCGCCCCGAGGCGCAGGAGATACAATCCCCAGGCCACGGCCCACCAGGCAAAGTACGGCTTTCGGTAACGGAAGAAGAGGAAGCCGCAGAGTGCGGCCAGCGCCGCGGTGATCGTCGCCTGGAGGAGTGCCGCGTCGAGCTCTATCGGATCGATGGACAGCGGAGCCTGTAGCATCGTCCGAAACAAACGGGAAGAATCCAGCCTGCGCAACGGCCGGCCACCCTGAGCGTCACTCTGCCGGTGATTACGCTTTTTGGGTCATACCTGGGGGCTGTTAGTGCAGCGGGCAGGCTCAGCGTATTGAAAGGCGGGCGTTCCGGCCGCGTGCTTAGAGAACTCGCCACAAGACGAATTTGAGATCTCTCATTACCTCCGGCTGAGGCTGACTGGCGTCGATTATGTGGGCATCGCTGTCGCTGCGGCTCCAATCAAATTGCCAGATCGCCCTGCTGCGAGCACGAACGTCGTCCGCGGGCTCTTCCGGCTTCCGGAGTACAGCCAAGTCGGGGTCGAGACGCAGCACACAGGTGGTATCCGGTCTGAGCATGCGCTGGTAATACGATGCTTCGATCGCCATGAGCTTTTTTCCGAGGCGACCGGGCTGGGCGGGCAGAAGGCCCGGAATACCGGGTCCCACCTGAGAGGGGTTCTCCGCCATCGGATACCGCTCACAGATGGCGATGCCTCCGCTGGTAGCGAAGCGATGAACCTTAACGTAGAGCAGGTGACGATCCCGCGCGATACAGACATGCCGCAGCAACTCGAGTATGGCTCCAGACGACAGCCTGCGATTGAAACGACG
>JBKPAO010000078.1:0-8073 GCA_046726475.1 Gemmatimonadota bacterium
CGGCCCGCCATCTCCACCAGAAACGCGATGCAAATCACACCCAACGCGATCGCCCAGACCAGTTGCAGTCCGAACGATGCGCCGGCCTGCGCGGAAGTCGCGAGAGAGCCGGCCTCGAGAAATCCGCCGATCCCGGTGACCAGGCCGAGTGCGATCTCCAGCAGCTTGCTCATGACCCTCCCTGCCGTTCAACCGCGGACTCCAGCTGCCCGAGAGCGACGTCGAGGCCGCTTCGGGCTTGGGCGGGCACAGCTTTCCACTCCGGCTGCTTCGACTGCTGTTGCCGTGCCTTGTTAGCGGCCTCGAGCACCTGGCGAGCGTACTCCTGGGGAACGGCGCCGGCAGCGAGTGTCTCCGACGTCAGGCGTACCGTCGCTTCCCACGAGCGCACCGTTTGTTCGGCGAGCTCCACCTTCTTCTGTGGGGAGGAGCCGCAACCCAGGAGGGGAAGGACGATGAGAAGCAGCGCTGCGACTCCCTGCGACCTCCCCCGTGGGGCCATGGGCGATCCTATTTGAGCGTGTAGAGGTAGCTCGCGATGTCTCGCGCAACGGGCTCGGTCGCCCCCACATCGGGCATCGCTGTGAGTGGATCGATCTGCTGCGGGTGCTGAATCCAGCGAACCAGGTTGTCGGTGGAGTTGGTCAAGACGCCGGCGATATAGGCGCGGTTGACGATGCCGTTCAGCGGTGGTCCGACCGTTCCTTTGGCGCCCGGCACCCCTGGAACGATGTGACAGGCGGCGCAGCCATAGGCCCGAATCGCACCAGCCCCATTGACCGGGTTCCCGCCGGTCACGCGTGCCGCTTCCTCCCGGGTCATCGCCGAGCCTTCGCGGCAGCCGGCTACCCCGAGCACTGCGATCATCAAAACCAGGAAGCTCACTCCCGTGCTGCGGCTCAACGCCGTCGTGGGGCTCGACTCCTGGAGCCAGCTCGCGCCCACCACGAGCGCCGCGATCAGATAGGCGAGCCCAGCCGGGACCCACATGATCAGCCCTGCCAGCTGCTGATCCTCGAGCGGTGTCAGGCCCCAGGCGGCCGTGCCTGATGCGTATATGGGATACCAAACCCGCGAGGAAAACGTCAGCAGAGCCCCGAGGACAGTGGTATGCACCGAGGTAGTAAACAAGTACAGCACGGCGGCAGGTCGACCGAGGCGCCCATCGCAGCGCCGCATAAGCGACCACCAGAATAGCAGCCCGGTCCCGAGAAAGCTCACGTGCTGGAGAGTGTGGACCAGCTCGCTCTCAAGGGTTACCTCATAGAGTATCGGTGCGTGCCAGACCCAGATGGCCAGTGCATGCAGCGACCAGGCTACGATCGGCAGGGACAACAACCGCCAGGTGCTCCGCACCGTAGCCGTAGCCGACCAGCTTCCCAGCTTGCGTCGCCACGCCATAGGCAACGCCCATAAGAACGCAACGATCGGACGACTGAGTACCAGCAGCGGTGCCGCCATCGCCATGAGAAGCTCGTGCTGCGCCATGTGAGCCGAGAAGAGGACGCCCCCCAGCCGGTGCAGCGGAGACACTAGAGCCACAGCGAGGACGAGCCATCCAGTCGCAAACGCGGCGACCTCCCAGCGTCGAACGCCATGATCTTGCCCGGCGCTAAGCCAAAGAGCCCGCACACCGCGGAGGTACAACCAAGCGCTCACCGCCAGGCACATGACTACGACCGGCTCGAAGCTCCAGGCGGACCAGAGGTCATGTGGGGCGAGGGGCCGGCCATCGTGTGCGTAGGCGGTAGAAGCGGAAAGAGCGGAAAAAGCGGGCAGAGCGGACAGAATTCTTCCGCTCCTTCCGCCTATTCTGCTCCTTCCGCTCATTGACATGGATCCAGGATGAAGCTGGGGATCCACATCGCCAGGATCACCAACGCGAAGAGCGCGCTCATCAGCAGGCCGACACCTGCCAGGAAGCGGCTCCGGCCCAGCGGCTCTCCCTCTTCGGCCAGCCAGGTTGCCCCGGTTGCTTTCCAGCAGCGCCAGGCAGTGGCCCAGCCGAAGAGCACCAACAGCAGACAGGCGAGGTGAACCAGGTGGACCGGCAGCCGGCTCATGGTTGAGCAAGCTGTCGGCACCAGCGCGTACGCAACCTCGAGGTCAATCAAGAAGACGATAGGCGGCAGCAGCACACCGATCCAGAGATTCCTGATCTCCGGGGCATCCGGAACGTCGGTACGCGGGTCGGCCGTCACTGCGCACTCACAGGAAATAGGGCGAGAGGTACAGGATCACGTAGAGCGGAATCCATATCCCCGTCATGAAGTACCAGTAGAGGGCATTGTCGCTCGCTCCCGCAAGGTCCCGTTCCTCGATCGAGGCACCGAACAACAACCAGGTGAACGCGATGGTCTCAGCGGTCTCCAGCAGCAGCAGAGTACCGTGTGCGGTGACGGTGGCCCAGGCCGCTGAGCCGTAGGCGTTGCTGTCCCAGCGCACGTTGAGGGCGCGGAACTCGAACCAGCGTAATACCGTCATGACGATCGCCAGCACCGAGCAGATGAGAAAGCCGGTGCGCACTCCCTGGAGGTCCAGCCGGCTCGACGCCCGATCGGCCATCCGCATCGGGATGTTGCTGATTGCCATGAGCGCCGCTTGCACCGTGGGTATCAGGAGCGCGGGCCGCAGCACATGTTCCGGCGGCCAGGTAGAGAAGTTGCGGCGCAGATAGAAGTAGCTGACCACACAGATGAACAGGGTGGTGCCCTCGATGGCGATGAAGCCCACCGTCCCCCACCACATGAGACTCCGGTGGCCGAACACCGTTCTCGGCAGGGTACTGACGTCGGCGACGACCCGAGTGGGCCTCATCCCTCCTGCTCCACCATCTGCTGCTCCCGCTTGTCCTTGCCCCTGGGCCAGCCCCAGCCGAGCAGTGCCAGCAACAGCAATGGAGTTCCAATCACGGCGCCCCAGGGCGTGAAGATCAGGGTCACAAAGAGAATCGTCGTCGCCACTGCAGCGAGGAACGGCCAGATGCTCGGCAGCGGATGCCGATGCTTGCTGTCGGGACTGGCGTCGAGCATGGTCGTGACCAGCACATCACGCACGTCGGTTCGGAGCCCGCTCACCACGGGCAGTTCGCCTTGCTCTTCCCACAGGGGCGACCGGCCCTCCACCACCGGGATATGTGCAAAGTTGTAGGGGGGTGGTGGCGAGCTGGTCGCCCATTCCAGAGTGTCCGCGGCCCAGGGATCGGCGCCGGCCAGGGCACCGTCGCGCAGGCTCACAAAGACGTTGATGAGAGTGAGCAGGACGCCCAGTACAACGATCACCGCGCCGGCGGTGGCCAGTTGGTTCATGGCAGTCCACCCGGTCTCGGGTAGATAGGTATAGATCCGTCGCGGCATTCCTTGGAGGCCCAACCAGTGCATCGGGAAGAACGTCAGGTTCACGCCGATGAACAGCAGCCAGAAGCTCCAGCGCCCCAGCCGTTCGTCGAGCAGTCGCCCGCTCGCCTTGGGGAACCAGTAGTACAGCGCCCCGAGCAGTGGGAACACCGCCCCACCTACCAAGACATAATGGAAGTGGGCGACCACGAAGTAGCTGTCGTGGACCTGCTGGTCGAACGCAACCGAAGCGACCATGACCCCGCTGAGGCCACCGATCACAAACAACGCCACGAAGCCGAGGACAAAGAGGAACGGAACCGAGAAGCGGGGCCGACCCGCCCAGATGGTCGCGATCCAGCAGAAGATCTGAATCCCGCTCGGGATGGCGATCATCATGCTGGCACCGCTGAAGAAACTCTGCCCCATCTGGGGAACCCCGGTGGCGAACATATGGTGCACCCAGAGCCCGAAGCTCAGGAACCCGATAGCCACCATCGAGAGCACCATCGCGGGATAGCCGTACACCGGCCGGCGGGTAAAGGTCGCGACGATCATCGAGACGAAGCCGAGCGCCGGCACCAGGATGATGTAGACCTCCGGATGTCCGAAGAACCAGAACAGGTGCTGCCACAGAATTGCGTCTCCACCCTCCGCCGGATTAAAGAAGTGCGTCGCGATTAGCCGGTCCATCGCCAGAAACTGAGTTGCCGTCGCCACCCACGGCATCGCGAACAGCACCATGAACGCCTGCACCAGCATCGCCCAGACAAAGAGCGGCATCCGGTTGAGCGTCATTCCCGGCGCCCGATTCTTGAAGATCGTGACGATGAGCTCGACCGCGCCCACCAGGGCGGCGATCTCGGTGAAGGTGATGGACTGGGCATACACGTCGGCCCGTTTGCCGGGGGAGAACTCGGGACCGGACAGGGGGACGTAGCCAAACCATCCAACGTCGGGCCCAGTATTGAGGAAGAAAGCGATATAGAGGAAGAGTCCGCCCGCCAGGAAGACCCAATAGCCGTAATTGTTCAGTCTAGGGAAGGCGACGTTCCGGGCACCTATCATAAGCGGCACGAGATAGAGCCCGGCCGCCTCCATCACCGGCACGGCGAACATGAACATCATGGTCATGCCGTGCATGGTGAAGAATTGATTGTACGCGTCGGGACCCAGGACCGAATTCTCCGGCCGCGCCAGCTGGGCCCGCATCATACCGGCCTCCAAGCCGCCGAGAATGAAGAAGCAGAACGCGGTGATCAGGTAGCGTTTGGCGATGGACTTGTGATCCACGCTTCTGATCCAGCTCCAGAGCCCAGGGGGTTGGCGCCAGGTCTCCTCCAGCTGCGCTCGAACCCGTTCATCCTCCGCTGGGAAATCGGTTCTCACCGGCACCGCGCTCATCTGAGGCTCTCCAGATAGGCTAAGAGCGCCTGCAGATCGTCGGGCTTGAGCTGGCTGGCCGGCATCTTGGCGCCCGGCTTGATCGACTGCGGATCGATGATCCAGCCGGCGAGGTTCCCGCGCGTATTCGGAAGCGTGCCGGCGGCGATCGTCTGCCGGCTGGCCAGGTGGGTCAGGTCGGGCCCGATGCGGCTTCCCGCGGGAGTTCCCGAGATGGCATGGCACATGGTACAGGAGGACGCGAGAAACACCTCCTGGCCCCGCCGGGTGATCGAATCAGCCGGCGTGAGTGCCGTGTCCCGCTGCCGGCTGAGCCAACCGGTGAAATCCTGGGGTGCCTCAGCGATCATCAGAAACGCCATCTTCGCGTGTTGATGTCCGCAGTACTCGGCGCACTGGCCCCGATACACGCCCGCGCTGTCGGCCTGGAACCAGAGACTGTTCACGTCCCCCGGGATCTGATCCCGCTTCGGACTCAGATTCGCCGGCCAGAAGCTGTGGATCACATCGGTCGAGCGCAGCTCGAATACCACCGGGCGACCGACCGGAATGTGGATCTCGTTGGCGGTCGTCACCCAGTCGTGCGCAACCGAGTCGCGGTATTGCACCTCCCACCACCACTGGTGGCCGGTGACCCGGACCTGCAGCGCGTTCTTGCCGGGATTGGTGGTAATCGCCCGGCCAACAGTGATATCGAAGACCAGGAAAACCAGGAGGACCACGGCGGTGAGTGAGGTCGCCACCAGGACCGCGTTCCGCATCCCTCGGGTGCGACCAGGATCCTCGACCGGCTCGCCAGCCCGACGCCGATGAAAGGCCGCCCAGAGCAGCGCGAGGACCACGAGCACGAACACGAGAGCCGCTACGATGTACATCGAATCCCCGAGCCGATCGACCAGACGGGCCTGGGGACTGGCTGGGTTCAAGACCGAGTGGCTCTGCTGCTGGATCACGGGTGCTTGGATGATTTTGAAGTCACCGACTCGCCGGCCGGGGCTTTTCGGTCGATTGCTCCTGAGGCCGGACCTGCATATCATCGCTGCGACCGGGAGCTACGTCCTTTCGGAGCAGGCCGCTCATCGATCGCACATAGGCCACGATCTGCCAGATCTGGTCAGCCACGATCTTGCCCCCGAATGACGGCATGCCGTTCGGACGGCCTTCGGCGATCGTCTCGTAGATGTTTGCCGGAGTGCTGCCATAGATCCATTCGGCATCCATCAGCGGCGGGCCGATGCCACCGCCGCCCTGGAAGTGGCAGCCGGTGCAGTTGTACTGGTTGTAGAGGGTTTTTCCCTGGGAAACGGCGTAGGCGTTTCCCTCAT
This sequence comes from Gemmatimonadota bacterium, assembly GCA_046726475.1. Taxonomy (GTDB): domain Bacteria; phylum Gemmatimonadota; class Gemmatimonadetes; order Gemmatimonadales; family GWC2-71-9; genus CAVVWJ01. Next base: position 6,065 of record JBKPAO010000078.1, read on the forward strand.
ACGGTCCCGGAACGGTGTCGTGGCGGACCGGTCCGCCGGCCACGAGATCCACCTCCCGTACCGCGGGAATTCCAGCGGCGGCGGCGCGAGGGATTCCCTGGAAGTTCCGCTGCTCGCGCTTACAGGCGAGACCAAGCAGGACTAGGAGAACTGCGGAGAGATTCTTCGCTGCTCTCAGAATGACACCCTCCCTTGAATTCCTCTTACTTGCTTCCCCACGTCCCCGCTTTCCCGGTCCCGTTTCGCCCTCACGGCAGCGAAAAGACATAGAGCATCCCGCCCTTGGTCGTGGCCTGAGGCAAATCCTTCATTGCATTGACAAAGCCGAGCGCTGCGCTGGAGTCCCTGACGTCCAAGTCCCCTGCGACAACCGCTCCGGCCCAGCCACCGACTCCCGAGACGACGGCCACGTACTCCTTCCCGTCCGGGCCGCGATAGACCACTGGTTGGCCGATGATCCCAGAGCCGGTCTTGAATTGCCAGAGCCTCTGGCCGGTTCGGGCGTCGAGGGCCTTGAACCAGCCATCCATCGTGCCATAGAAGACCACGTCACCCGCGGTGACGACGGTCCCGCTCCAGACCGGGAACTTTTCCTTGACCTCCCATGCGGCCTTTCGTTCTACCGGGTTCCACGCGGTCAGCACCCCGCGGTTTCCGCCGGGACCAGCGTACATCTTCACAATCGTCGCTACGTATGGGGTCCCTTCGATGTAATTCGCCTCGACGCCTTCGACATCCTCGCACAGGTTCTGGTGCGGGATGTAGAGCAGGTGGGTCTGGGGCGACCAGGAGGACGGCTGCCAATCCTTCGTGCCAGGTGCGGCCGGACAGATCTCTCGGATCACCTTCCCGGTGGTGGTCTCTTTCCCGGGGACAGGGATCGGCCGGCCGGTCTTCAAGTCGACGCCCTTGGAAACTGTGATGTAGCCATAGGGATCCGCTGAGAGAACCTCGCCGGTTGTTCGATCGAGCACGTAGACGTAGCCGTTACGCTCCGGGCGAACCAGAACTTTGCGCATCTGTCCCTTGATGGGCAGATCGAGCAGAACCAGCTCGTTGATGCCGTCGTGATCGTACAGGTCGTGCGGGCTCCACTGATAGGCCCACACCGCTTCACCGTTATCGGGGTCGCGGGCGAACATGCCGGCGGTCCATTTGTTATCTCCGGGGCGGACATCGGGATTCCAGGGCCCGGGATTCGACGTGCCATAGTAGATGAGGTTGAGATCCGGGTCGTAGGAGATCCAACCCCAGGTGCCCCCGCCGCCGATCCTCCAGGCATCCCCCGGCCAAGTGGAGACGCCGAGATCCTTGCCCCTGTCCTGGGGATAGAACGGCTTGAATCTCGACCCGATCAGGACGTCCTTGTCGGGACCGGTGTGATACGCGCGCCAGGCTAGTTTGCCGGTTTTCGCGTCCAGCGCTGTGAGCCAGCCCCGTACCCCGAACTCCCCACCGCTGTTTCCCACCAGCACCTTTCCCTTGACGACCAGGGGCGCCATCGTGGTGGTCTCTCCCTTGTTGATATCCCCCACCTTGGTCTTCCAGACCTCCTTGCCGGTCTTGGCATCGACCGCTACGGTGTGCGCATCGAGGGTGTTGTAGTAGATCTTGCCATCGGAGTAGGCGGCACCTCGATTCACCAGGTCACAGCAGGCTACCCCTTGCGATGCCAGCATTGGGCTTGGCTTGTACGTCCACTTGAGTGCACCGGAACGCTTCAGATCCAGCGCATACAGGAAATTGGGGAACGGGGTCACCAGATACATCGTACTGTCGACCACCAGCGGCCCTGCCTCATGGCCCCGGGTCAAACCGGTGGAGAAGGTCCAGGACAGGCGCAACTGTCCCACGTTCTGCGTGGTGATCTGCCTGAGTCCACTGTACCTGGTCGAGGCATAGTTGCGGGCCGGCATGCGCCACTGCCCATCGTCGGCGCCGGAGGAGGTATCGGGTGGAGTTCGGGCCGGAAGAGTGGAGGTGCGAACGGTGTTTGCGTCGATCTTCCG
>JBKPAO010000079.1:0-4169 GCA_046726475.1 Gemmatimonadota bacterium
CCCGTCCCAGAGTTACCAAGCTCTGGGACTTTTTGCGGCCCGGGTGAGGAGCGGCTGGGAGCGAGCCAAGGTGCCATTCACCCGATTGCGAGAGCCGTCCCCCTGTGCCATGCTACGCCGTTCACTCGGTTTGCCGTGGAAAGGCGTCAGGTGCGCCTCCGCACGGGGCGCTCCGCCGACCGGATTCGGGCTGCCGTTTTGGGTCGACACTGATACCCACGTGGAAACGCTCCGTCGCTAGCACTAATCCCATTCGTTGTACCCCCTCCTCAGCACACCAGTGTGCGCTAGGGCCACGCGGGATGACGCGAATCCTTGCGAGATGCAGCAGACCAGGATGGACGTTTTGGACCCCTGCAAAACCTTGCGTGCTCAAGTTCATGACATTGCTAATTCGACGACACTACAGATGTCCGTTCGCGGTAAGCTCTAGCGCACGAGGCATTGAGTTGCACTGCCAAGGGACTCCTCGGTAACCACTCGCAGGTATGACGTTTGCGGGAATCTCGGACCTGCGTGACCCAGTAGTCCACAACACTGAACTGCCCGATAAGAGCACACCCGGAGCGATCCGGGGCCGCAAAACCAGGGGTCTCACGAGGGCCGTGAGATAGCTCGGTGCCGAAGGTGGTGCAGCGCTGCTACGCGCGGTGCTTTCCTCGGCTCGAACCCTGGATGCACCGCGTTCTTTTTGCCCTCAGTTCTCGCACGCATGGGAGGAGCAGATGCGCAACGCACGACAGCTCATGTTGGCGATGTTGGTGCTCGCTGGTAGTGTCGCCATCGGATGCACCGACGCCGGCGCGCCGACCAACCCGTCGGACTTGTCGCCGAGCTTCAGTACGGCCGAGCAGGAGGCGACCAAGGAGCAGAGACAGGAGCGTCACGAGCAGCTCAAGCTCCTCCTCAAACTACAGAAAGAGCGCATCAAGCAGGAGAAGGAGTTGCGCAAAGACGCCTACGAGCTGGCGCGGGATGAATGGAAGGCGTACAAAGAGGAATGGAAGGTGTACAAGGAGCTGCTAAAGCGGGCAAAGAAGGGTCAGGCCAGCACGCTCGTGGATGCCGACCTGCTGCGCTGCAAGCCTCGGCCGTACGATGGTGAGGCTGCCATCATTGGTCCCGACGGCGGAACGCTGCACATCGGTGAGCACGAGCTGGTTATTCCCAAGGGTGCCTTGTCACAAGAGGAGCTGATCGTTGCAGACGCACCCACCTCCTCGCTGGTCGACGTGGATTTTTACCCCGAGGGGCTCAAGTTTGCGCAGTCAGCCAAGCTGACGCTGAGCTACAAGGATTGCCTGGTTCCAGCGACTGTTGACCTGCGGTTGGCCTATGTGGGCTGGGGACTCCGAATTCTGGAGCTGCCTCCCTCACAGGACATCAGGGACCTATCCGAGGTCACGGGTGACATCGACCACTTCTCGCGGTACGCCGTCGCCTATTAACACGATTTCCGCCTGGGAGGCGTCCACGTGGGCACCTCCCCTGCGGAAGCCCTATGCCGTAGTGCGTGACGACTACAAAGGGGGCGTGTCGTGAGCGAGAAGCAACCTGATATTGACCCGTTCACGAAGGCAAACGTTCGGCAACGGGTGCTATCGGACGACCATTTCGAGTTCCGGGATGGCGATGCCGCAACCCCCGTGCTTGCTCAACACGGGCATAAGCCGGTGCCGCAGTGCCGGCAGGCGCGCCTGCGTCCCGAGTGCGCGCACATCTACCCGTGTCTGGTTCCTGACATCTGGGAACTGGCTGCGGTTGTCGTGGAAAAGGTTATTGCGTGGCGCCTGCAGCAGCGCAGGGGACTCGTAGAACGCGCCCGAGTACTAGATCCCCGGCATTTCGATTTCCGGGACTCCCCCAGGCCACCGGAGGACGCTCGCTCGAGGAAGGCTGGTTCAGCAGGGTAGGGCAGATCGGAGCGAACGTGTGACACGCAGGCGTGCTCGGGGAGTGGAGCGTAGTGGGTGAGATTCGAACTCACGGAACGGTTTCCCGTTCGGCGGTTTCAAGACCGAATCTACCGAAACCGTTGTACCCTATCCAGAACCTAGAGCGCATGTTCCAGCAATGACTTAGGAGCATGCGCTCAGTCGAATGACATTCCTCCGGGCTGACCACGCGCCCGAGTTTCCAGATCAGTATTTGGGAATCGCGGTGAGGTTGGGAGTGCAGCTTGGTTGAGGGGGTCTCTGGGGGCCGGCCGGCCGGGCGCCGCAACTCAATCGCGCCCGGCCGACCAACGATGCTCCTCAGGATTCGATCGAATTGCCCAGGAACGTTTTGGCCTTGGTCACTTCCGCGTCCCATTTGGTCAGCTGCTCCGGGGTCAGGAACTTCACGACACGTTCCCGGAGGGCCCCGCGAGACTCCTTGAGCTTCGCGGCAACATCGGCCTTCGAAATGTTGGGGTTCTTCGCGCGAATCTCGTCGATCCGTTCGTGTGCGTTCTCCAGAGCCGTCTTCAACTGGCTCTTCTGCTCGTCGGACAAGTTCAAATCAGTAGCGAACCGCCTCAACTCGGTCTCGACGACCTCGATCATCTCAGCTCTCATGACTCGGCACTCCTCTCACAGTCTCATATCGGCAGCTCGGCTCGGCTATCAATCGGTAGTCGAGCACCGCTGCGCTATGCCCCGGGCCGATGGTTGGACTGGGTTCCGTGGAACGGGTTCCATGGATACCTATACCGTCCTACCGTCGCCTGCCCCTCACCCTCCCGCGGGCGACCACGGGCTGGCGCGCCCTCTGGCGCGCACAGCGGCTGTGACCTATTCGGCGACGGAGGGTTCACCCGGAAGGCACCAAGAGCGGCGCGCCCGCGAAGTCGGGCTATAGTCTGATGGCGGGGCGCGGAATTAGACAGTGCACTTTAGTGCAATTGCCTTTCGCCGCCGCGGACAAATCGGCCAACTCCCGCGCTGGAGCGGCCATCCCGGCTCGCTTGCCAGGCGTTGGAATCGCGGTACATAGTATGCTAGGTATGCTAGAATTCGAGTTGCCGCAGGTTGAGGAGATGGCCTTGCGATGCAGCTAACCGTGGTCTGGCATAAGCTCTGCTGGCCCTGCACCCACTCTCCCACCGGATTCGCAGCCCGTGCTTGCCTGGGGGACCCTGGATTTGGCGGCCTCCCTCTCCAGGTCGAAGCCCTCTCGCAGCTATTCGATGCGACACGCATCGTGGGACCCTGCTCCGGCCCCGAGGATCGGGCAGGCGAGATTGCGATTGCGGGGAAGAACGTGACTGTGGTCCCTCTGACCTGGTTACCTAGATCACCTTGGTTCACCTGGCTGGCCTTACCCCTCTGGCTGGTGCGAAATGGTTTGACACTCACACGAGAGATCTCGGGCGCGAGTGCGGTCTTCGCGTTGGTCCCGTCTCCGATTGGCGTCCTCGGCCTTCTCCTTGCTCTCGCGTTTCGTAAGCGCCTCCTCACACGACAGTTGAACCATTGGTCCGACCCTAGGCCCCTCTGGCGGCTGGAGCGTGCACTGCTGGAGAGAATCGGCGGCGGAAGGAACGTCGTCTTCGCAACCGGTGATGCCGATGAGCCGCCCTCTTCTCGAAATCGTGCGATCCGCTGGATCATCAGCACGACAGTTTCCGAAGGTCAGCTTGCGGCTCTCCCGCGCGCCGTTCCGCCAGGTCACGCCCGGCTCGTGATGGTCGGGCGGGAGCTGGACATCCAGGCAGTCTCGCTCGCACTCCGTGCGCTCCCGCTCCTCGGCCGTGAATTCCCTCAGGTGCGTCTCGAGGTGGTGGGCACCGGTGCGGCGCTCCCGAGGCTGAAGTGGCTCGCGAGTCAGCTGGGTTTGGTCCATCCAGTGACATTTCATGGCCTGGTGGGTCACGACCGAGTGTTGGAGCTGCTCGACCAGGCCGATCTCTTCTGCTCCCTACCGGTATTCGAGGATGAAGCCTCCAGGCAGGCGGTCCACGAGGCCCTCGCCTGCGGGCTCCCCCTGGTGACCACGGGAACGTCGATCCCGCCGGTTTTGATGGGTCGACGGTGCGGAATCCTGCTTCTGGAGAGGACTCCGCAAGCGTTCACCGCAGCCGTGAAGGCTTGTCTCTCGGATCCAGAAGGCCACCGGAGAATGTCGACCGAGGCGCTGCGAAGGGCACGGGGCTACTCGCTCGAGCGCTGGCGCGAAGAGATTCGCAC
>JBKPAO010000080.1:0-5249 GCA_046726475.1 Gemmatimonadota bacterium
GCCCGAGCACATCCGGCGGATGACGGAGGGCTCGCTCAAGCGGCTCCGGGTCGAGACGATCGACCTCTACTACCAGCACCGGGTGGACCCGAAGGTGCCGATGGAGGACGTGGCCGGCACGGTGAAGGACCTGATCCGGGAAGGCAAGGTGAAGCACCTCGGCCTGTCCGAGGCGGGCGTGCAGGCGATTCGTCGGGCGCACGGGGTCCAGCCGGTCACCGCGCTGCAGAGCGAGTACTCGCTGTGGTGGCGGGAGCCGGAGGAGGAGATCCTGCCGGCGTGCGAGGAGCTGGGGATCGGCTTCGTGCCGTTCAGCCCGCTGGGAAAGGGGTTCCTGACGGGGAAGATCGACGAGACGACTTCGTTCGACAGCAGCGACTTCCGCAACACCGTCCCCCGCTTCACCCCGGAGAACCGGAAGGCGAATCAGGCGCTGGTGGACCTGCTGGGCGAGATTGCCACACGGAAGAAGGCGACCCCGGCGCAGATCGCGCTCGCCTGGCTGCTGGCCCAGAAGCCGTGGATCGTGCCGATCCCCGGCACCACCAAGCTGCACCGCCTGGAGGAGAACATCGGCGCCGTCAACGTGAAGCTCACGGAGGACGACCTCCGCGAGATCGAGAGCGCCGCCGCAGGGATTGAGGTGCAGGGTGCACGATACAACGAGAGCTCGCAGCGTATGGTCAACCGCTGACCGGCAGAGCCTGATCGTCACCTCTGGATGGAAGGGCAAAGACAATGAGTAAGGTCTGGTTCATCACCGGAGCCGGCAGCGGCATCGGCGCCGCGACCGCCAGAGCGGCCCGCAAGACGGGGCACCTGGTCGTGGCGACCGGCCGGAACCTGGAGAAGCTCCGCGAAGCCCTGGCGGACGTCGCCGGCGACGACCTGCTGCTCGAGAGGCTGGACGCCGTGAGTCCATATAAACCATCCACAACCAGTCTGCAGGGAAGGATCGGAGTGAGCGCACCAGTAGCCTGCTTCGTCGTACTCACAGCTATGGCCTTAGTCCTGGGCTTAGGCTGTGCCCCTGCCCCCCGCGCTGGCGACGGGGCCCTGGCGGGTGTGGCCGCTCCCTGCCGCAAGGAGGCCACCCCGGCGAGGCGCGCCCCCTCCAGTCTACCGCAGGTGAGCCCCAAAGCACTCGAGGCCCACATCCGATTTTTAGCCGACGATTCACTCCAGGGACGGGGCACCGGCACTCGGGGCTACGAGACCGCGGCCCGCTATGTCGCCGCATGTTACTCCGGGCTTGGACTGACGCCGGCGGGGACACGGAGGTACATGCAGCCCGTCCCGCTCCGCAGCGGCCGTCCGGTCGAAGGAAGCAGTGTGGTCTTCCAGGGTCAGGCAGGGGCCCATGAGCTCCGAGTGGGACGGGATTATGTGCCACTCCCGGACCTGTTGCGACCGAAGGCGGAGGTGACCGCACCCGTGGTCTTCGCGGGCTTCGGCATCACCGCGCCCGAGCGGGCCTACGACGATTACCGGACCATCGATGCTCGAGGCAAGATCGTGGTAGTGCTTTTCGGAGGCCCGGCGTCCTTACCGGCGACGGAGCGGGCCCACTTCTCCGCCCTGCGAACCAAGTACGAGAACTCCGTGCATCACGGTGCGGTGGGCTTTCTGATCATTTGGAGCCGAGACCAGAGCGCACCTTGGGAGGCGATCGTCAACGACCTGCAGGGTGGTCTCATCGGCTGGCTCGACGAACGGGGCGAGCCCGACGGAGACTTTCCCGAGCTCCGAGGTAAGGCCGTACTATCCGATTCCGCGGCCGAGGCGCTCTTCCAGAGCGCGCCACGCACCTACGCCGACATTCTTAGCGCGGCTAAGGGCCAAACGATGCCGGCGTTCGATCTCCCGGTACGCGCGACGATACGCACAGTCACGGAGCACGCGCGCATTGAGAGCCCGAATGTCGCCGCAATGTTACACGGGTCGGACCCGCGCCTCCGAGACGAAGTCGTGATCTATACCGCCCACCTCGACCACCTTGGTGTCGGCACGCCGGTTAAGGGTGATTCGATTTATAACGGCGCGTTGGACAACGCCTCGGGTTCCGCCGCGCTGCTGGAGGTCGCCCGCGCATTCGCCAGTTTGCCGCGCGCACCCCGCCGGTCGGTGCTGTTCCTGGCAGTGACGGGTGAGGAGAAGGGATTGATTGGGAGTGACTATTACGCCCAGCACCCGACTGTCCCAATACAGAGTATCGTCGCCAATCTGAACATGGATGGGCTTGCGCTGCTCTACCCGTTGCGACAGGTGGTGCCAGCGGGTGTCGAGCACTCAACCCTCGATGCAGTAGTCACTCGGGTGGCGGCCCGAACAGGGATGGAGCTCGGTCCAGATCCATATCCGGAAGAGGTCTTGTTCGTCCGAAGCGACCAGTACTCGTTTGTGCGCCGTGGCGTGCCCGCGCTCTACCTGGATGTGGGCTTAAAGACTGATTCCGGTGTGGACGCTCGCGCCAGGGTCCAGGAGTGGATCCGTACTCGTTACCACACCCCGCAGGATGATCTCAGCCAGCCGATGGATCTCGAATCGGGCGCTCGTCACGCACAGTTCAACTTTCTCGTCGGGCTCGAGATCGCGAACGTCGATGAGAGACCGGCCTGGAAGCCTGGAGACTTCTTCGGACGGATATTCGGTCGAGACCGGACGGTTCGGACCCGTTAGCGGCGCTGCGGTCTCCGGCTTGCCCGAGGGGCAAACGAACAACTACCAGGCCAGAACAAGGGCGGATGAGAGGATTGAAGGATGAGCAAAGTCTGGTTTATCACAGGAGCCGGCAGCGGCATCGGCGCCGCGACCGCCAGAGCGGCCCGCAAGGCAGGGCACCGGGTCGTGGCGACCGGCCGGAACCTGGAGAAGCTCCGCGACGCCCTGGCGGACGTTGCCGGCGACGACCTGTTGCTCGAGCGGCTGGACGTCACCAGCGAGGCCGAAGCGAAGCGGGCGGTCGATGCCGCTGTCGGGCGGTTCGGCCGCATCGACGTCCTGGTGAACAACGCCGGCTACAGCCTGCTCGGCAACTTCGAGGAGTTCACCACCGAGCAGATCGAGCGGCAGTTCGCGCCGAACTTCTGGGGCGTCGTACACGTGATGCGCGCCCTGCTCCCGATCATGCGGCGCCAGCGCTCGGGGCACATCATCAACATCTCGTCCGTCGCCGGCGTCGTGGGCCAACGGGCCGTGGCGGCCTATGGCGCGAGCAAGTTCGCCGTCGAGGGGCTCTCGCTCGCCGTCGCGGAGGAGATCGAGCCGTTCGGCATCAAGGTCACGGTGGTCGAGCCGGGATTCTTCCGCACCGACCTCCTCAATCCGCAGTCGGTCGAGTGGAGCAGCGGCCACATCGAGGACTACGGGCCCGCCGGCAATGTCCAGGCCGCGTGGGCGGCCTACCACGGACAGCAGCCCGATGACCCGGCGGCGCTGGGCGAGGCGCTGGTCCAGATCGCCGACATGGAGCACCCGCCCAAGGTGTTCGCCGCGGGGAGCGACGCTCTCGACGCGATCACGCCGGTGGTGGAGGCGCGCCTCGCGGAGCTCCGGGCCCACGCCGATCTCTCCAAGGCGGCGGGCGGCGCGTTCCAGGAAGTGGGGGCACGGACATGAAACTGCTCGCGACATGCGAATAGGCATTCTCGGTTCAGGGTTGATGGGTGGGAAGCTCGGCACGCTCTTCACCCGTGCCGGGCACGAGGTGGTCTTCAGCTACGCACGGAGCCGGAAGAAGCTGGAACAGCTGGCGCGGGAGGCCGGGGGGAATGCCCGGGCCGGCACCCCGGCCGAGGCCGCGCATGATGCGGATGCGCTGCTGCTGGCGGTGCACTGGTCCCGAGTCGACGACGTGCTGCAGCAGGCGGGTGACCTGTCGGGCAAGGTAATCGTGAGCTGCTCGCTCCCGATGAACGCGGACGATACCGAGCTGGTGGTGGCCCACACCTCCTCGGGCGCGGAGGAGCTGGCGAAGAAGGCTCGCGGGGCTCGGGTGGTCTCCGCGTTCGGCACGGTGCCGAGCGAGGTGTTGTTTGGCGTGTTCGAGGCCAGGCGCAAGGCCAAGCGGCCGAGCCTGGTGTACTGCGGGGACCACCAGAACGCGAAGGAAGTAGCCGCGGGTCTCATCCGCGACGTGGGTTTCGATCCGGTGGACGCCGGGCCGCTCCGAACCGCTCGGTACCTGGAGCCGTTCACCCTGCTGGTGGGGTATCTCGCGTACGAGGGTAAGGGAGGTCCAGAGATCGCCTACCGCTTCGAGCGGTTCGGCAACTAGGTCTTTCGCTCCATCTGAATCCGGCGGTATCCTTCTCCGGCGCTCGTCCTCCCTCTCCACCAAAGGTTAAGTGGCAGACCTGCTCGAGCAGCTCCAGAGCGGCTTGGCGGATCGCTACCGGGTCGAGCGCAAGCTCGGCCGCGGCGGCATGGCGACGGTCTACCTCGCGCGGGATCTCAGGGATGATCGGCCGGTTGCTCTCAAGGTGCTCCACCCCGAGTTGGCTTCCACCGTCGGCGCCGACCGGTTCAAACGCGAGATCCGGGTCGCGGCGCAGCTGCAGCACCCCAACATCCTGGGCATCCTCGATTCGGGCGAGACCGCAGCGACCAGCGAACTCAGCGGTGGCCAGCTCTGGTTCACCATGCCGGTGGTCGAGGGAGAGAACGTGTACGAGCGGCTGCAGCGGGAGCACCAGCTCGCACCCGAAGAGGCGCTTCGAATCACCAGCGCAGTGGCGGGCGCGCTCGCCTACGCGCACGAACACGGGGTCGTGCACCGGGACATCAAGCCCGACAACATCCTGCTTTCCGGCGAGCAGGTGCTGGTCGCCGACTTCGGTGTAGCCCGCGCGGTGAGCGAGGTGGCGGAGAAGCTCACCGCTACCGGGATGATTGTCGGCACGCCCACCTACATGAGCCCGGAGCAGGCGAGCGGCGATAAGGCGATCGACGGTCGGAGCGATACCTTCGCGCTCGGTTGCGTGCTGTACGAGATGCTGTCCGGCAAGCCGCCGTTCCAGGGCCCTACCCCGCAGATGACTCTCATGCTGCGGTTCATGGGGCCACCCCGGCCGCTCCGGCCGATGGTCCAGATCCCGGAGCATGTCGAAGCGGCGATCGTCCGGGCCCTGGCCAAGGATCCGGCCGAGCGGTACGCCACCGCCGCCGAGTTCGCGGAGGCTTTGGCGGGACGGGAGACGGTGCCAGCGGCCCGGGCGGCCGCGAACGTCCCGGCGAAGAAGGGGTGCTTC
>JBKPAO010000081.1:0-14843 GCA_046726475.1 Gemmatimonadota bacterium
CTTGCCCACCGAATCCCGCCAGCATACGCCATGAGCGGTGGACTGGTACTCTCGGCAGCAGGATTCCTGGTGCTCACCCGGATGAGCCAGGATTCCAACGTGGTGACGCTGGTAATCGGATCGGTGATCTACTCGCTGGGCGTCTGTCCCGTGGTCATTCTGGCGACCGATCTCATCGTGAGTAGCGCTCCAGTCGAGCGAGCCGGAGCGGCGGCGGCGATCTCGGAGACCAGCTCAGAGCTAGGGGGTGCGTTGGGGATCGCGATTCTCGGGAGTATCGGAACCGCGGTATATCGGCGCGCAATGACCGGAGCGGTGCTGGTCGGCGTCCCCGCTGCTTCGGCAGAGGCAGCGCGAAGCACCCTCGGCGGTGCGTTGGCCGAAGCGGGCAGGTTGCCCGATGCGGCCGGTGCCCACCTGCTTGGCTCTGCCCGGGATGCCTTCGTTCACGCGTTTGGGCTGGCCGCCTGGATCAGCGTGGGGATCTCCCTGGCGACCGCGGTAATGATCGTAGTGCTGCTCCGAGACTACACCAGAGACCGAAGCCCGGAGCCTCAGGTCCGGTGATATCTCCGCCGGGTCTTCTCCCGGGTCCCGCAGGTCTCCATCTGGCACCACCGCCGGAGTCCATTCCGGCTCCGGTCGACGTACATCCAGCCACAGTCGGGACCACCGCAGATCCGGATCTGACCGCTCTCCTCGGAGACCAGGAGTGAGGCGGCGGACCAGATCACTGGCCAGAGCACGCTCTCGAGGGACTCACCCAGCTGGTCCCAGCGGAGTTCCAGGCTCTGATCTCGCCGACGCTTCTCGCCGGTAGGGAGCACCCGCAGGTGTTCGAGTGCCTCCGCGAGGAGGCGGTTGAACTCGCCGAGCGCATCGCCAGCTGACTGGCTCGTGGCAAGGGAGCTGAACACTTGCCATAGCACCGCTCTCGCCTGCAGTGCCGCCTTTTGGGCAACCCCTGCCGCCCGGGGGTGGGCCTTCGCCCGCGCCCGGAGAGCGGCAGCCGCTTTCTGCGGAAGGATCTCCGCGCCCTGGGCCCATTCGACCAGCCGCTGATAATTGGTGAGACGGTCCTGCTCCGGCCCCCGGCTGGTCCAGTCCACCGTGTTGACCAGATCTATGGAGGGATCTCCGCCCACGTACTTGAACGGCAGGTGGGGAGCGAACGAGAGCGGCTCGGTCGGGTGAGGCATGTCCGAAGTATAGCACCAGTATTCGGCCCTTGACAGGTGCGGTTCCGGCCGGTAGCATTGCACCAGTAAACAGTCTTTTACTGGTGTGTATCTCTCAGGAGGCTACATGATCGGACGTACCTGGCGGGGCGCCACAGCGGCCCACGATGCCGATGCCTATCTCGACTACCTGCACCAGACCGGCCTCGCCGAGTACCGAAAGATCGACGGGAATCGCGGTGTGCTCGCGCTCCGGAGAATCGACGACGATCGCGCCGAATTCCTGCTGGTCTCTCTCTGGGACTCCGAGGAAGCCATCCGGCAGTTCGCCGGTGAAGACATCGAGAAGGCGGTCTTCTATCCGGAGGACGAGCGCTTCCTGGTGGATCGCGACAACCACGTCACACACTACGAGGTCGTCTTTGACTCGGCGCTTCTCCCCCAGGGCTAAGCGCTCGGCAACCCGGCTCGGTCTCGCCGGAGCGTTCGCCTCGATCTACCTGTTCTGGGGCGGAACCTTCCTCGCCATCCGGTACGCCGTCATGGAGGTGCCACCACTCCTCACCATCGCCATCCGCTGCCTCGGCGGTGCCGTCGTCCTCTACGCCTGGCTCATTTGGCGCAGCGGGCTCGAGTCCGCCACCCGTAAGCAGTGGCTCGTCTCCGGGATTGCCGGTGCATTCCTGTTCGTCGGCTGTCACGGAGTGCTGGCGTGGGCGGAGCAGCGGGTCTCCTCCGGCCAGGCCGCTCTCTACCTGACCTCGATCTCGCTCTGGCTCGTGCTGCTCACGGCGATCCGTGAGCGTCGTCTACCCCGCCCGCAAGTGATCGCCGGGCTGATGGTCGGCGTGGTCGGAGTAGCGGTGCTGGTGAGCGGAAAGAGCAACTCGGGGAGCCTGCTGGATCGTCTGGTGCTTATCGCGACGGGCCTCAGCTGGGCGATAGGCTCACTGATAGCCCGTGAAGGCGCCCGTCCCAGCTCCGCGGTGCAGTCCACTGCGATGCAACTGGCGGCAGGAGGAGCAGCGGTACTCGCCCTCAGCCTGTCGACCGGCGAGCTGGCTGGCTGGAGCGTGCACCAGATGACGTCCCGCGGTGCCGCCTCACTGGCTTTCCTCGTGCTGGCCGGGACGGTGCTCGGCTTCGGCGCCTACACCTGGTTGCTTCAGGTGACTACGCCGGCCGTGGTGGGGACCTACTCGTTTGTGAATCCGGTAGTCGCGCTAATTCTCGCCTGGGCCGTTGGCGATGAGGCCTTCTCCCTGCGCACCATGGTAGCCGCGGCGATCGTGCTGGGCTCGGTGTTCCTGATCTGGAGAAGCTCGGCAGCGAAGCCGAGGCTGCTTCGGCCCACGAACTCACCGCTGCCGGTGTCCCCGTCTGCGCTCAGGGCTCTGTCGCGCGTGCGCGCTCTGCTGTAAACCGCAACAGGTAGCCGCCGAGTGTCACCCTGGTTACCATCAATCCGGGCCAGGATGACGGCGCGCGACTCGAAATGACCCGTCACAGCCCCCCAGACTTCCCCGGCAGTACTCTGGGTGACATCTTCGGTCTACACCTCCCCCGGAGTGACCATGCGATACCTGCTCTGCGCCGCGCTGACCCTCGCCGCCTGCGAGCGGCGTAACCCCGACCGTGAAGTTGCGACAACAACCGACACCACTCCCCTCTCCGATACCACCCGTTCTCCCACTGGGGCGCCGCCGGCTCAGACGATGTCGGCTGTCCCCGATCGACTGATCGGCATGTGGACCGCCAAAGGCTATGACGCCGGCTCCAGCCGAGCTCAGCCGTTCACCATCACCTGGAGCCGGACACCCGACGGGAGCCTCGCCGGGGTTATCGCCTTCCAGAGTGGCGAGAAGTACAACGTAAAGGTCGTCTCGACTGGTGACAGTACCTTTGTCTATGAGTCGGAGCCGCATCAGAGTCCCACTCTCAAGACCCAGGTCGTGACCCGCACCCAGGCTCGACTCGTAGGTGATACGCTGAAGGGCACCTACGAGGCAAAAGGAAAGGGCGGGAAGGTGTTGCGGGGACGATTCACTGCTACCCAAAGATCCGGCAGCTAGGAGAACACTTCGTCCCGAACAGCGCGAGGGCTCCGATCTAGACCATGAGCCCGGCGTGGGCGGAGTGCGAGCGTCGGCAGCAAGATCTCGCGGGCAAACACTTCAAAAGACCGAGGACGGTGGCCGGTAATATGTGCCACGTCCCCGGTGATCAGATCGCCCCAGTCCTCGCTGTAGGCTCGGCAAAGATCACGCATCACTCTGGCGTACCACCCGCTCTGACCCATCGAGCGGATGAACTGCTCGACGGCTTCTGGCCGCACCGGGACGTAGTGTACCGGGCACCCGAGGAGATGGCTCAATCGGCCGGCAATATCGTGAAAACCGAGGCTCTCGGGTCCGGTCAGAGTAAAGATCTTGTTGTCATAGGCGTCCGACAGTACGCATTCCTCTGCACAATCGACAATATCGCGAAGGTCGATCATACCCATCCGTCCCTCGCCGGTTCCAAAGTAGAGCTTCCCCTCCTTCGCAATACTCTCGCCTGCAAGGAAGCAGAGGTTCTGCATGAAGAAGGTCGGCCGCAAAATGGTATAGGTCAGCCCCGAGGACCGAACCTGAGCGTCGGTGGACCCGTGTTGGCGGGTTACATCCGACGGACCATCGCTGGCCGCGTTGAAGACCGACACGCGAATGATCTTCCGTACTCCAGCTTCACGTGCGGCATCGAGCACAGCTCTGGCCTGGCCTCCTGCAGCCGGGCTGGCGGCGGTAATCAGTACCATCGTATCTATCCCCCGACTCGCCAGACTGAGTGCTCTGCTATCCTCGAGAGACCCCAGCACAAGCTCCGCCCCAGCTGCAGCCAGCGGTGCTGCCTTCGCTGCATTGCGAGCGAGCGCACGGACGGCTACACCAGGTTGCTCAAGGAGCCGCGGAATCAGCCGACTGCCGACCTTGCCGGTAGCTCCAGTAACCAGGACTCGCCTCACTGCCTTACTCTCCTTTCTCGGTCGACTTTCCCTGGGATGCCGGCGAGCATGAATTCGCGAAATTGCCGGAGTGCTTCTTCCCGCGTGATTGGACCGGAAAGCGAAGCATGCTCCCCATTCACTGTCGAGAGCAGGAACTCAGAGGTCTGGCCGCTGGTGCTAGACTCAGGCCTACCGAGAGACAGCGCCACCAGAATTCGAGTGCCATCCGACAGGGAGATTTCAGTGCCCGGATGAATGAACACCGTTTGGGCGAACGCCTGTTCTATAGCGGAGACCGATGCATCTACGATGCGCTCGCCTTCCCCCTCACAAATCCGAAGCCTCACCGGTCTCGGCGGAAGAGACTGAGACTCGCTAGTATGCCGCATGGGAGCCTCTGGTTTCTTGCACGATCGCCTTGGCCAGCACCGCGACCGGGACCCGGTCCTGCGACACGATCATGTAGACCTTCCCCCCGTGCTCGACAAAGATGCGCCGGTTCGGGGTCGCCGGATCGAAGACCATATACGCTCCCTTCACTCCGGGCACGGATTCCACCCCCTTGGTCGACTCGCCGGCGTACTCGTCGGCGGCCTGCTTCGTCGAGCTGAATGTTTTTCCGAGCTCGGCCATCGGTGTGGGACCGTAGATCATCAGAGTCGGGCTGGATCCACCCTCCCAACTCAGATGGCAGACCGGGCCCATCTGGTTGGCTCCGGCGAAATCTTTCAAGTTCATCTCCCGGGTTACCACCGCCGGATTGATCGGCAGTGGATCGGCACATTGACTCGCTGCCTGGACGTGAGTTGCCGCCAGCCGGCTTGCGATGAGTACGGCCAATCCGGTATGAGCAAGTGGTGCAATCATTGTGGTGTCCTCTGGCGCAGGCGGCCAGTTGGGGCCAAGTCCTGCGCCGATTGAAGTTGGTTGCGACGACGCACGGATCTCTCAGTTCCCGATGGACGGCTGGTCCGCCCAGGGTGCCGGCTCCAGTCGTTTGCCCTCGAAGCCGAGTCGTTTGGCTACAATCCGGTAGCTGAACTCGGAGTTCGGATCTCCGTCTTTCAGAGCAACGGTGAATCCGAGTGGGGTGCGTTCTGTGACGTAGAGCTCAGCGCGGCCATAGGGTTGGACGAAGACGTGATACGATTCGTCGGGGTTGATCGTCTGAGCGAATGACGGATCGAACAGGATGCGACCCTTACCGTTGGTGAGCTTTCCGAAGCCGTAATCCGTGAACCACACCTCGGTCGATTCTTCGGTGTAAAGGGCCTTTGATCCGCTCGGCGTACGCACGACCGCGTTCTTGCTCCCGCCCACGACCTGAAGACCAGCACCGCCTTGAGTCTCGATATAGACGCCCTTGGCGCTTCCCTTGCCATAGAACTGGGCCGCGAAGCCGGTCCCGGTGTTCCGGGCCTCCAGGGTGTTGGTGCTTGAGTGGGAATCGATGAACATGCCCTTGCCGCCATTCGGGGCCAGGAAGACACCCGCGGTGCCGGTTCCCATGGTGCGCACGGCGAGTGCGGAGTTCGCGTTGGTGGAGCTGATGATTTCGAACAACCCCGCGCGGGCGCCCCCGCTGTACACCACCCCATGCACCGCGTTGCTGCTGGCATTCCCGAAGCTGAACGCCTGGAGCGCATCGCTGCTCGAGGTGCCACCGCTGGTGCCGCCAGCCGAGAAGATCCCGCCGATGCCCTTCCCATACGCGATCCCTCTCACCGCGGACCCTGTGCCGTTCGTGGACGCGGTGAAAGCTGCGTTGTAGTTGGATGGGTTGTTGATCATGAAAAGACCCGTGGCACCCATGCCCTTCTGGGTGATGGAAAAGGCGTCCCCGGTGGTGGTGACGGTCTGGTTGATGGGGAGGGCGATCGTGCCGGTCGCGGTCACGTCAGTGGCTGCGGTTGCGGCCGAAATACCGCCGCCGGCGCTGTCGGCGCTGACCACAGCGCCCACCCGGCCCCCCTCAGACAAAGACGTTGAATCGGTGCCGGTCGGGTTTTCATCGCAAGCCAGCAGCCCGATGGCAGCGACGGTGCACAGAACTACGCTAATGGTGCGGGGCATTGAAGAACCTCTCCTCTAGAGTGAATAGTGGTCGTAACTCCAGCCTGATCGGATGTTGCGGCGGCCAATCTAGAACCACCACTCACGGCCGAATCACGGCGGAATCACCCGAGACGAACTGCTTCTGCTGAGGAGAGTTACTGCTCGAAGTGCGGGTTACTGATTGAATGTACGGTGCGAGGAAGTGATGCGACTCAGCGCTGAGTGTTCAGCTCCATTGCCCAGATGTCACTCTGGCGGGCACCGATGGTGAAGAAGAACCGCTTGCCATCGGTGGCGAACTCGGGCCGGCTGGAGGGGCGGG
Source organism: Gemmatimonadota bacterium (assembly GCA_046726475.1). Lineage (GTDB taxonomy): Bacteria > Gemmatimonadota > Gemmatimonadetes > Gemmatimonadales > GWC2-71-9 > CAVVWJ01. The sequence goes on from JBKPAO010000081.1 coordinate 6,542, forward strand.
AAGGATCGTCGAAGCGTACCAGAAGAGTCGGAGTGCCACCGGTTGCAGGAATCGACCACAGCGTGGAACGGCCGGCTGCATCGAACGCCTTGTAATAGATAGTTCGGCCGTCCGGACCCCAGAGGGCGAGTTCCGGTGACGGACCCCGAGAGCCTCCCAAGTCCACCAAGTGCTGGGGATTCCCGCCGCGAGGAGCTATGAGCCACAATCCATCCGCTCGGCAGTAGACGATCACATGCCCATCCGGTGCCCAGCGGCCCGCCCACCCTCCGGCGGAGGTAAGCTGCCGCGCAGAGCCCCAGCTCGTGCCGCTGGGCCGGGTGGCCAAGAACAGCTGCGGCTGGCCACCCACGTCGGCGGTGAAGACGAGACTGCGTCCGTTGGCCGAGATGTCGGGGGACCGCTGGTTGGACGGACTGGAAACGACGTCGTTCGGCTCTCCGCCGTCGGAGGAGACGAGACGCACACGCCGGGTTCCCGCCAGATATGAATGAAGGGCGATGAACCGCCCATCGCGCGACCAGGTTGAGACGAAGTCAGCCTGTGGCGCATGAGTCAGTCGGACCGGGTCGCCTCCAGCGACCGGCATCTTGTAGACCTCCTGATTCCCGTCGCGATCGGAGTCGAATGCAAGCCAGCTTCCGTCCGGCGAGAGTGCTATGCCCTCGATGGTCTGGGTGCCTTCAGTCAGCGGCCGGGCTTGCGCCCAGGATGCCAAGGCGCGTGACGGGAGCGGCAGCATCCAGACGTTCCCGGTATAAGTGAAGGTCGAGTAGGCGATCTCGTCTGCGTCAGCGGAGAGGCTGATGCTATGCGCTGCCAGACCGGTCGTCAGTCTGGCCGGAGAAGCCGCTGGAACTCCCGAGCGGTTCAGGTCCACCCGGTAGATGTCGCGGCTACCCCCAAGATCCGAGATGAACAGCAGCCCGCGGCCATTGGGCAGCCAGACCGGACTGGTATTTAGAGACTGCGCATCCGTGACTCGGACCGGTTTCCCTCCGCTCGCGGGCACCAACCAGATGGAACTGGGGGCGATGTTGCCCAGGTTGGTCGCGCTGCCCCAGGGAAGCTCGCCGTAGCTGAAGACCGGATTTCCAGAGACGAAGGCTATCCACTTGCCATCGGGCGACCAGGCCAGCGAGTGGGCTGCCGGGTCCCGGGATATCAGCCGCGCCGGACCACCGTCAATCGGCCGGCGGTAGATCGCCCAGTCTTCGACGTAGGCGAGCTGGTGGCCATCGGGGGACCATGCCGGATAGGCTACCCATCCTCCTTCTCTTATCGGTTTGACCAGAAGCCGTGGGGCTCCCCCGAACGCATCCACTAAATAGATCGCCCGGTCCGACTGAAACGCGATCTCACTGCCGTCCGGTGACCACTGGGGCCGGCGATGGGAGCCCGGCAGCGCATCCGTAAGTGGAACGGCGCGTCCACCGCGGACCTGTTTCACGAACAGCTCAAACCGGTCTCCCGCCTCTGCCGCATAGGCCACGATCCTGCCGTCGGGCGAGAGCGACGGGTCGAGCTCCAGTTGTTGATCGAATGCCACTCGGTGGGTCGTGCCCGGTACCAGGCTACTGGTATCCCGCTGTCGTAAGAAGAGTCCGGCGGCCAGCCCGGCGGTCAGCAGGAGTGCGGCCGCCGCTGCCTGTCGGAGGATTCTAGGGGGGCGAGACGGTGGTGCTCTGGACTCGGCTGGAGTTGCGACCGGCATTGCCGCCGGGGTGCTGGCAGGCTCTGCCGCGGGGGTGCTGGCAGGCTCTGCCGCGGGGGCTGGCTCAGACGCTGCCGGAATGGTGGCTACCGGTCGAGGCTGCTGGATCGGGGTGACGCGGGATGGCTGAGCTGCAGCTGCTGCTGTACCGTTTCGTCTCAGCTCCGCAGCGAGCTCCACCACCTGCCGGTCCGGTGGCGCGTCGAGCTCCTGCTCCATGAGCACTTCATAGACCCGCGCGTGTTGCAGTGCGCCCGCCCGGTCCCCTGCCGCCACCAGGGCGCGCATGAGACACAGCGCCACCCGGGCATTGAGTGGGTCCTGTGCGGCAACCTTGCGCCACCATCCGACCGCGTCGGGCCAATCTCCTTTCGCTTCCGATCGTTTGGCCAGCTTTTCCAGCGACTCGGCGTAGCAGCGCGCCAATGCGGCACGCTCCTCCTCGGCCCAGCGCTCGAACTCAGGGGCGCCAGGAAGATGGAAGCCGTCGAGAAACGATCCCGTGTAGTACCCCGCCGCGTCTTCTAGCCTTCCTCGATCGATCGCTTGCTCGAACTCCCCCACGTCACTGGAGACGACGTCAGGGTTGAGCCGCAGTCCGTGGCCGCCCAGAAAGACCTCATCAGAACCGAGATCCTGGCGAAGAGCATATAACGCCTGGTTCAGGCCGCGCCGCGCGCGGTCCTCTTCCGTATCTGTCCAGAGGTAGGCAAGCACCTTATCCCGGGTGAGACCCTGCTCACCCGCGGCGGCCAGCAGAGCGAGGATGGCGAGCCGGCGGGGTTGCGCCGCCGATCCACTGATGACTCCATTCGCGCCGCGAACGTGGAGTCTCCCGAAGGTATTCACCCGTAACACGTTAGTTCCGGTGATTCCGAGGTGATTTGGCTGTGACTGCCGGCTCTATACTAGGCTCTGTTAACCCGGGCGGCAATCGGCTGCTCGCGCTTCGACTCAACCAGCTCGGAAGGAAGTTTCACCATGAAAAGCAGTCTGCTCACCCATCTGGGCGCAATCGGGGTCGTGTCAGTGGGTCTTCTGGCGGGAACTGGGCCGGCGCCCGACTACTCCAACTCCTTCAGTGCCGTGCTCACCGGTGACGTGCGAACGACTGTCTCGGGTGCTGCGACGTTCGGCCGTATCTCAGGAGGGCCCACGGGGCCGGACGTTTTCACCGTGAGGCTGGGCGCCGATACCTCGGATGGTGCCGTGCTGTTCACCCAGCCGATCGGTGGAGGCTTGAGTGTCGGGAGCTACCGGATCTCGGACGTTGGTTTCCCGGGAGAAGTCCAAGCACTGGTCGTCCTCGGTTCGTCCGATCGGCCCCGAGGAGTTTTCCGGGCCTCGACTGGGATACTCACCATCACCTCGGCATCCGAGCACACACTCACTGGCGTCTTCTCTCTGCATGGCGACGGCTTCTTGGCTTCGGCTCCAGAACGAGAGGACCAGCGGGTCTCTGTCTCAGGATCGTTTACCGCGTTGCACAACAACTGAACTTTCAACCACCAAGAACAGGAGAACTACCATGTGTGGAGGATCGCGTTTCATGTGGCCGCTATCGGATGTAATTAAGAAGCCTGCTCAGGGCACCACGCAACCATGGCCTGAGAAGCTGTCGGATCCCGTTGAGCTGCAGGACGGGACAGCATCAGAGGAGCCGGTAGGTTCCCACCGGGAGTCAGAGACGGTCGTATGACGTTGATCGCGGCGCCCGGCCTGTCGGCCGGGCGCCCATGCGATAGCTTATCTGGACTACTCGGGACCGGAGACACAGCCATGACACCGGAACAGGAGGAGCTGGTACGGACGACATGGCGCCGGTTCGATCCCACACCGCGCGCGGCAAGCGTCCAGTTTTATCAGCGGCTGTTCGAGCTGGACCCCACGGTGGAGCAGCTTTTTGCTGGGGTCGACCTGGCCGAGCAAGAGAGAAAGCTCATGGCCATGCTCGCGCATATCGTGCACGTGATCGATCAGCCGGAAGAGCTGGTGACGTCGGTAGCAGCGCTGGGGCGGCGGCACGTACATTACGGGGTGAAGGATGCGGACTACGAGTCGGTAGGAGCAGCGTTGCTCTGGACTCTGGAGCAGGGATTGGGGGACGCGTTCACCCCCGAGGTAAGAGCGGCCTGGGCCGAGGCATACCTGATGGTCGCCACCGTGATGCGACGGGCGGCCACGCGGGAGCAGCTTACCGGTGAGCGTCCCGCCATACAACCGGGGTACCCACGATCACCGTGATGCTAAGACTGTTCACCCGAGCCGTGTGTTTGTATTCCAGCCGGGTTTTCCTTAGCTTGGTTATTGCTCCTCTGTTGAGTTTCTCAGCACGACGAGTTGACCGGCCTCCCCCGTTCTTCCCCGGGGTATTGGAGGCTTGAGTTGATAGAAGATTCCTCGGATCTATCGGTCGGCCTGAAAAGATGGCCAGCGTATGGACTGGCCCTCTTGTGGGTGGTTGTCGCCTCGGTTTTGACCGCTGCGCTCGAACCCGTCCTCGGCTCGCATTACCCCTTCCTCACATTACTGCTTACGTTGGTCGCCGTCGCCCTGGGCGCGGCCGCGGGGGGCACCGGCGCCGGAATGTTCTTCCTGCTCTTGGGCGGCGCCCAGTTCCTTTTGATCACCTGGCGCCAAGGAGACGGCCTCACCGGCCCGGCGAGAGCGGTCAGCCTCACTCTCTACCTGCTCAGCGCCGGCGGCATTGTTCTCTTGCTCACGCGCCAACACCGCGCACGTCTCCGGGCGGAGACCGCCACTCAGGACGAGACGGTCAGGGCAGAGCAGTTGGAGCGGGAGCTGGCAGCAACCCGCGCTCAGGAGGATGCGCAGCGCTGGAATGAAGATCGGTACCGCACGCCGGCCGACGAGACCAAAGACTCCGCCATACTGATGCTGACACCCGAGGGGCGCCATGCGACCTGGAACAAGGGGATCGGACGCTTGCTGGGGTACGAGAAGCTCGAGTTCCTTCGCGCCAACCCTGTCGACCTCTTTACGCCGGAAGATCGGGCCCAAGGCCTCGCGGAGACGGAGCTCGCCGAGGCAGCGGAGCAGGGACAGGTCAGCGGCGAACGCTGGATAGTTCGGAAGGACGGCAGCTGGTTCCCGGCCTCGATCTCGATCACCAGCGTGCTGGATCAAAAGGGAAACCTGGTAGGGTTTGCGAAGCGGATACGCGATCTCACCGAGGCAAAGCGGATCGAGGAGGAACTTCGACGCCACCAAGAGGCGCTCGAGCTAGGGTACGAAGCCGCTGGCCTCGGCACGTGGGACCAGGATCTGGTATCGGGGGAGGTGCACTTGGACCCCCGGGCAATGGCCCTCCTGGGCATTGGCAGCGGTGAGACTGTCAGCCGCGGTGAGTTCATGGAGGCGGTGCATCCCGACGACCGGGAGGCTACCGAGCAGTTGCGCGAGACCGCACTGGCTGAGCGCCAACCGTTCTCGACTCAGTTCAGGGTGGTGTGGCCCGACGGCGCGATTCACTGGATCGCAGCAATGGGACGGGGCAGCTATGACCGGCGCACGGGCCGGCCGCTGCATGTGCGAGGCATTCTCCTCGATGTGACCGAGCGCAAACAGACCGAGGAGCGCCTCCAGGAGGTCCTGCGCCTGGAGGCGATCGGACGGTTGGCGGGGGGCATTGCCCACGACCTGAACAACATGCTCGTGGCGATCCTGGGATTCAGCGACCTCCTCGCGCGGAGCTTCAGCCCCAAAGATCCTCGCCTCGAAGACGTGGAGCAGATCACCCGAGCGGCCAGTCAATCGGCTTCCCTCACCCGGCAACTTCTGGCGTTTGCGCGACGAGAGCTGGTGCGGCCTCGCCTGCTCGACCTGAACGAGATTGTCCGCTATGCGGTGGCGATGCTCCGGCCAGTGCTGGGGGAGAACATCAATCTGGTTGTGCGGCTCACACCGAAGCTGGGCGGCATTCACGCCGATCCGGCGCGGGTGGAGCAGATCCTCATGAATCTGGTGCTGAATGCCCGCGACGCGATGCCGCAAGGCGGAAGAGTCGAGGTCGAGACCGAGGTGCTCGAGCTGGAGGCCAGTCCTCAGACATGGCAACCAGAGGTGGAAGCACCGCCCCCGGGACGTTACGCAGTCCTCTCAGTGCGGGACACCGGACATGGAATGGATGAACCCACGCTCCAGCACATTTGGGAGCCGTTCTTCACCACCAAGCCGGCGGGCCAGGGTACGGGGCTCGGCCTGTCGGTAGTCTACGGCTCAGTCAAGCAGAGCGGTGGATATGTGTGGGTCGAATCCGAAGTCGGATTGGGCACCGCCGTGAGGGTGTATTGGCCCGAGCTCGCTCTGGTTGCCAAGCGGACGGACGAGACTTCCACACCGCCGCCGGTTCAACGAGGCACGGAAACGTTACTGATCGTGGAAGACGAGTCCGCAGTCCGCGCACTCATCGTACGGGCCGCGACCGCCTTCGGATACCACTGCCTGGAGGCTCCCACTGCCTCTGAGGCCGTTCGGCTTCTGGAACAGGAGCAAGGGAAGATCGATCTGGTGATCACCGACGTCGTCATGCCGGGAATGAGCGGCGGGCAGCTGGGCGAGACATTGGCCCACCGGTTCCCGACGATCCCTGTCCTGTACATGTCGGGCTTCGCCAACGATGACGTGATCCGCCGGGGCCTACTCGAGCCCAGTCGCCCATTCCTGCAGAAGCCCTACACGCCGGACGACCTCGCGCAGAAGATACGGGAAGTGCTCGAGGCCCACGGGGCCGCCGAGCACCACCAGACTGCCTGACCCGTTCTCCCTTTCGGTTCTCACCAAAAGCCCCACCATTTTGGGAGGTGGGGCTACGATTCCTGACAAACAGCTCGTCGAATCAGTACGTGAGGGCTCCGTCTAAGGTGAACTCACCTGTCCCGGCACCGGTGATCAGATTGATATGGGCCGAGCCAACGAGGTCCGCCTCGCCTTCGGCATCGGTGAAGCGGCCACTGCCGGCTGAGAATACCTGCGTGCCGCTGAATGTTACACTCGCGTCGGTCGGATCGGTAAAGCTGAGCACTGCCTCACCAGTAAAATTTGAGCTCAGCTGGTCGCCGTTGGCCGCCACATAGACTCCGCTGCTGCTGAGAGCACCGGTCGCCGTGTTAACAGTCTGGGTCACGACCGCATGGGTAAGCCCCAGATGAGAAATCCGGCAGGTGTACTCGATCCGCTGCATTTCAATCGGTGGAGGAGCGATTCTGGTGATCACGGTCGTGCAGCGCCCCGACAATGGACGGCTAGCCAACGATTGGCTGCTGCTCGCCAATGAGGGGGCGGTGGTATCATCCGGCAATGCACAGGCACAGAGGCCCGCAAGCGTGATGGAGGAGATGTGAATCCGGGACATTCGATTTCCCTACCCGTTTTGCCAGCGTTTAGAGTGATGTCTGGCGCTACCGTTTCTGTCCGACAGGCATACTGTCCCTCGTCGGAGCGGGTGCCGCGCGCAGGCTATCGGTTCGAGTACCGACCCGAGTCACCTGCACCCCCTCCAACTCGTCCGCGATCCGGTCGGCCTCGTACACCTTCCGCAATGCCTCGGGGATCCCCCGAGAATGCACCGCCACCGCCCGGGAGACCTCATCAGTATAAAGGAAGCGGTTGGGGAGCTGCTCGATGTTGCCGTCAAAGATGAGTCCCACGACCTCGGCGTTCTGGTTGATCACCGGACTGCCGGAATTCCCACCGATGATGTCGTTGGTGGTGACGAAGTCGAGCGGCGTGCTCAGGTCCAGCCGGTTCCGATGGGTCTTCCAGCGCTCCGGCAGCTTGAACGGCGGTTTGTCATCGAACTCCGCTGAGCGACCGTAGAGGCCGTAGAAGCTGGTCTTGTAAGGCGCAATCGTTCCATTCATTGGAAAGCTCTTCACCACCCCGTCGGTGATTCGGAGGCTGAACGTCGCGTCGGGAGGAAGCGAGCGACCGTAGGCCGCGAAGATCGCACGGCCGACCTTCTCCGCGTTGGCGGAGGACACGTCCTGGAGCCGCGCGGCGCGGTGCTGCACCCGCATCGCGATCGGATTCAACTTCCGGGCGAGCACGATGAGCGGATCCTTGGAGCTGGCGACCGCGGCTGAACCACCCTGGAGCAGCGACGCGCGATACGCCGAGTCGGCCAGCTTGGTCCCGTTGACCGCCACCTCGGCAGCGACCTCCGGACTCCGGCCGCCAAGGAACGCGGTGAGGTACGGATCGCTTAGCGGAAGATCCTTGCTCGCCTGGGTCAGCCACGCCTGCAGCATCTCGCGGTCCTGGTCCGGGGTGGTGGGGACGTCTCCCATGATCGAGTTCTTGATATTCTCCAAACCCTGTCCCCGGTACTGCGGCAGGCGGAGCGAGTCGGGCAGCTTGGCCTGCTCCGGAATGCGGACGAGACCGCCGGCCACGTTCAACAGCGGCGACCCACCGAAGCTGTACCACCGCTGCTGCTTGGCGAGGCCGGCGAGCTGCTTCTGCGACGTGGCGATCGCGTCCCAGGAGGTGCCGTAGCGCGCCTTGAGCTTGGGATCGGCCGCGATCCGGCGGCGGAAATCGCGCTCGAATGCGCGCTTCTTCGCCATG
>JBKPAO010000082.1:0-6297 GCA_046726475.1 Gemmatimonadota bacterium
GAGCTTCGGCAAGGGCAACTTCAAGGCGCTGTTCGAGGCGATTGAACGGGAGCAGGCGCTGCGAGGTAATTTGTGATGAAGCTTTTGGGAGGTTGAGATGCCGATCTACCATACGATGGGTCAGATTCCGCGAAAGCGCCACATCGCATTCCGGAAGCCGGACGGCGGGATCTATGCCGAGGAGCTGATGGGACACGAGGGGTTCACCGGAACCTCGTCGCTCCTGTATCACACCTACCCGCCAACGACGGTGAAGTCGGCGAAACGCCTCCGGGAAACGAAGTATGAGGCCGATTCCGACAATACCCTCCGCCACCGGCATTTCCGCACCTCCAAGGTGAAAGCGGGTGGCAGCCCGACGCTGGACCGGGTGCCGCTCCTCTTCAATAACGAAGTCGCGATGCTCTACGTCGAGCCCGACGAGAACGACGCACACTTCTACCGCAACGCGCAGGCGGACGAGCTGGTCTACGTCAGCAAAGGCACCGGTACGTTGGAGACGATGTACGGCGACCTCCCGTACCGCGAGGGCGACTATCTGGTCATCCATCGCGGGATCATGCATCGCTACCGCCTGGACCTGAGCGGCGAGCCGACCAAGCTCCTGATTATGGAGAGCCGGGGTCACGTGCGCTGGCCCAAGCGATACCGGAATGAATTCGGCCAGCTGATCGAGGGCGCACCCTACAGCGAGCGCGACATTCGGCGCCCGACTCAGCTGCGGACCCATGATGAGAGGGGCGACTTCCGGGTGCTGGTCAAGCAGTACGACGGACTCAACGAGATCATCCTCGACCACCATCCCTTCGATGTCGTCGGGTGGGACGGCTATTTCTATCCCTGGGCCTTCAATATTCACGACTTCGAGCCGATCGTCGGCCGCGTGCACCAGCCACCGCCGGTGCATCAGACGTTCCAGGGCGACGGGTTCGTGGTCTGCAGCTTCTGTCCTCGACCCTACGACTTCCATCCCGAGGCGGTACCCGCCCCCTACAACCACAGCAACGTGGACTCTGACGAGGTGCTGTACTACGCCTCCAGCGAGTTCATGAGCCGGAAGGGGATCGAGTTTGGGAGCATCACCCATCATCCCGATGGGATTCCTCACGGCCCCCATCCGGGCAGAGCGGAGGCGAGCATCGGCGCGAAATACACCGAGGAGCTGGCGGTCATGATGGACACCTTCCGTCCGCTCAAGGTGGCCAAACCTGCGCTGTCGATCGAGGACCCCGACTACCACAAGTCCTGGCTCGACGCCCAGCACGCGCAGTTCAATCCGCCGACGTCGTGAAGGCGGGAAGCAGGGAAGCGGGGAAGTGGGGCAGAAACTGATGTCATCCTGAGCGCAGCGAAGGATCTTACCGACGTGCGAAGGGATGACATCCCGATCTCCTGACGACGCGCCGGTCTGGATGCCAGACCCGGAGCGGATTCGGCGCGCGAATCTTACCGCGTTCATCGAACACATCAAAAACCACAAGCCGAACGGCGCAGAAACAGTCGGCGACTTCGATTCGCTCTACCGCTGGTCGGTAGGACGTCCCGAAGCCTTCTGGCCCGAGGTGTGGCGCTTCTGCGGCGTCATTGCCGAGGAGCGGCCCGGCCGTGACCCCTGGGATCAGGTGGGTATCGGACTCGACCGGATGGCGCCGCCGGATGCCGAACGCGGCCCGCGGTGGTTCCCCGGAGCGCGGCTCAACTTCGCCGAGAATCTCCTGCGGTATCGTGACGATCAGCCTGCACTCGTGTTCTGGAACGAGGAGGGGCGGCAACGCGAGCTTAGCTATCTCGAGCTGAATCAGACGGTCGCCCAGGTGGCTGCCGCATTGGTTGGAGAGGGCGTTTCTGCCGGTGATCGGGTTGGCGGATTTCTGCCTAACCTTCCCGAGACGGTGATCGCCATGTTGGCAACGACCAGCATCGGTGCCATCTGGTCATCCTGTTCCCCAGACTTCGGAGCCAACGGCGTGCTGGATCGCTTCGGCCAGATTCAGCCGAAGGTCCTCTTCTGTGCGGATGGGTATCGCTATGCTGGGAAGGAAATCGACTCGCTCGCCCGAGTGCGAGACGTGCGCGAACGCATTCCCGAGATCCAACGCGTGGTGGTTGTTTCGTACCTCTCCGATCGCCCGGACATCTCCAAGGTTCGAGGTGCAGTGATGTGGGCCGATTGGGTCGCAACCAACCCGCTTCCCCGCCGCCCATCCACCCGCAAGCGGGTACCCGCCCCGCTGCCCCGCTTCTCCTTCGACCACCCGATCTACATCATGTACTCCTCCGGCACTACGGGCCTGCCCAAGTGCATGGTGCATGGCGCCGGCGGGACCCTGCTGCAACATCTGAAGGAGTTAGTTCTGCATACCGATCTTCGGCGCGAGGATCGGATCTTCTATTTCACTACCTGCGGCTGGATGATGTGGAACTGGCTGATCTCGAGTCTTGCCGTCGGGGCCACAGTCGTGCTGTACGATGGCGCACCGCTCAGGCCCGCGTCGATGCTGTGGGACATGGCGGAACGAGAGAAGATCACCGTGTTCGGCACCAGCGCGAAGTACCTTGCTATGACCGAGAAGGAAGGCGTGGAACCGGCTCGTTCCCATGACCTGCGTGCACTCCGCGCCATTCTCTCCACCGGAAGCCCGCTCGCCAGTCAGAGCTTCGACTTCGTCTACCAGAAGATCAAACGAGACCTCCACCTGGCCAGCATCAGCGGAGGCACCGATATCATCTCCTGCTTCGCACTGGGCAACCCCATCGCACCGGTTTGGCGGGGAGAGCTGCAGACTCGGGGACTGGGCATGAGCGTCGAGGTGTTTGACGAGAAGGGAAACTCGGTCCGCGAGCGGGAAGGTGAACTAGTTTGCACTCGGCCGTTTCCTAGCATGCCGGTGGCTTTCTGGGCCGATGCCGACGGTGCCAAATATCACAAGGCGTACTTTGACTTCTTTCCTGGGGTATGGCGTCATGGAGACTGGGCTCGGCTGACCAGCCACGACGGCCTGGTCATCCTGGGTCGCAGCGATGCCACCCTCAACCCTGGTGGGGTGCGGATCGGCACCGCGGAGATCTACCGGCAGGTGGAGTCAATGCCGGAAGTCATTGAAAGTCTTGTAATTGGGCAGGAATGGCAGGGTGACGTCCGGATCGTGCTCTTTGTCCGGATGCGAGACGGCATCTCCCTCACCGATGAGTTGGTAGACCGCATAAAGCGGCGTATCCGGGACCATGCCAGCCCTCACCACGTTCCCCGAAAGGTTGTTGCAGTGGGAGACATCCCCCGGACGATCAGCGGGAAGATCACCGAGCTCGCGGTTCGGGACGTGATCCATGGCCGGACGGTTCATAACCGGGATGCCCTGGCTAACCCCGCCGCCCTGGAGTTCTTCCGGGATCGCGAGGAGTTACGTACGTAGGCGGGGAAGCGGGGAAGATTACAAACACATGACATTGATGCTACAATAGGTGCCCTGGGCGTTTCCTTCCCCGCTTTCCCACTTCCCGCTTCTCCGCTGTGACCTATGACCTATCGGGATTGAAAAAGTCGGAGTACATTCTCGCGACGCGCTCGGAACAGCGCGGTCGTTTACTATGCTTTCAAGCCCGCGGCACACGGACAACAGAGGCTGAGACCCTCAGGCGGGCAGGGTCCTTGGCCCGAGGAGCACACGATGAGATACTTTTTGATGCTGGCTGCCGCGGCGTCGCTGGCGGCCTGCCACAACCGTTCCGAGGATGAAGTCGGGGCGGCACCGGAGCGGGACACCACTGCGGTTGCGGCGGATACTGCTCAGGCGACCCCGACCGACACCACTATGGGCCAGACGCCTAGCCCGACTGACACCACTGCCGTTCCGCAAGACACCACCGCCGTGCCCAGCACGCCTACTGACACCACCGCCGTGCCCGGCACGCCTACTGACACCACGTCGCAGACCCCCAGCGACACCAGCACGGGTGGCTATAGCGACAGCACCAGCATGGGTCATGACAGCACGGACATGAGCATGCCGGCGGACAGCGCCAAGCAGTAAGCTGCCTCGCACTACGATGGTCCGGCGGCCTCGAAGTTTGAGGCCGCCATTTTTTTTAGCAAATGTGATCCATGACCTAGTCCGTGAACCCGTGGGGTCGACAGATTCGCGTCATCCACACCAGTCCGCGACTACCGCGGCCGGACCATCAACATCCATCGGGTGGGAGCGTGCGCCGTATGAGGAAACTGTTAATCCTGGCTGCTGCCGCCGCCGTGTCAGCGGCCTGCCACAACCGCAATGAGGATCAGGCCGGAGCCGCTCCAGACCAGGGACGGACCGACACCACCGCGGTCACGCATGTGCTCGACAGCACCCGTACCGGACCGCCAGGCGAAGCGGGCCGGCCCGGCAATGCAACCGTCACTGCTGATAGTGTAGGGTTGGACAGCACCGCCGCCCGCCAGACGACCGATTCAACCAGAGTCGGGCAGGACAGTTCGCTCACCTCGACTCCGCAGGATACTCTCGGCGCTCGGAACCCGGGCGCCGGAGCAATCGACACCGCGGGCGTACGCAGCGACACCACTGCGGGCCCGAGCTCCACTAGCATACCGAGTGATACGGCCGCCAGCGACACGACCAAGACCAATCAATAGAGCAGCGGAGTCTGGCTCCAGCTCCGGGCCCTGGGTTACACTCCAGGGCCCGTTTCACATCCACGCTATTCGCAGACCAGCACGCCTATGCCTCTGACAGCTGTGACCCGCACCTACCTGGAGATGACATCACCCGGCGAGCTGAGGCCGGCGTCGACTCCAACCCCGACGCCGAAGCTGGAGCGACTCGACGACTGCAGCGTCGCCCTCTTCCGATACCTGTACCGTGAGGTGGGACGGGCGTATCACTGGACCGATCGCTCGAGCTGGAGCGATGACGATATCGCGACCTACCTTGCGGATGCGGACGTTTCCATCTGGCTGCTGTCATGGGAGGCAATCCCCGCCGGATACTTCGAGCTCAAGCGACACGCCGACGGAGGATTCGAGGTCGTCTATTTCGGACTGCTTCCAAACTTCATAGGGCGGGGGTGGGGGAAATATCTCCTCACCCAGGCCGTGACCTCCGCCTGGGAGCTGGGCGCCACCCGAGTGTGGCTCCATACCTGTACCCTGGACCATCCAGCCGCACTGCCCAACTACTTGAAGCGCGGATTTCGGGCAGTACGCCAGGAGGTGTATTGGGTAGGCGGGGAAGTGGGGAAGCGGGGAAGCGGGGAAGGGGTGAGAGGGAAGAAATGAGAATGACGAATGAGAGAGGAATTCACTTGCTTCCCTGCTTCCCCGCCTCCCCGCCCACCGGGTAAAGTGGGCTAGCCGGCGGGTCTGTAGCGAGTCAGCGCTTCGCCCGCCGCCGCTGGCCCGGGCTTGGCCGCGAGGCTCGAGTCTCCTCGAAGAACATCTCCGCTGGCTCTGCCGCGGCGCCCATCGCTCCCACCAGGTGGTCCAGCAGCTCCCCGAGCTTGGTCAGCGCAGTCGAGGGCATCCGTTCCAGCGCCGAGATGAGCCGCGCCTGGGGGGTGACGGCTGAGCGCCGGAGCAGGGCTTGCCCCGCGCCGGTGATGCGGAGCTCCACTCGCCGGGCATCCTCGGCCGACTGCCTTCGCGCCGCCAATCCCTGATCGACCAGTCGGCGGACAACCACCGAGACCGAGCTTTGGTGAGTGTGGGTGAGGTCGGCCAAATCGTTGATGGACTGCGCTGGGGATCGGGCGAGTTGCTGGAGGGTGAAGAGCTGCGCGCCACTGATGCCGAGCCGTTGCTCGGCCTGCCGGTCCGCCAGACGGAGATGCCGGGTCATGCGGCGAAGCGCGTCCAGTATCTGGGTCACTGAGGCGTCATCCGAGGTGGTAGAGCGGGGCATCGAGCCTCCGGTGAGAGGTGTCGCGGTACAGGCCGCACGCCGGCGAGACTATATGGGAGTCCATATGTGAAGGATGGTCCCGATCTGACTGTATCCTGCGTCACGGCGGGCTTCCTCCCCACCCCTCCAACATCTTTGCAGAGTTGATGGCTCGTGTGCTGAGATCTCTCGGCCAGCGCGAAGGAATGTGAAACCCATGAGAAACAGGTTGGTTCTCGCCGGCCTCGTCGTATTCTCGGTAGGCTGCTCTCGGACGCCCGACCGGAAGATCGACGCAAACACCGTTCGCACCTCCACTCTTCCGGCCCGAACTCCACCCGATACCTCCTCCGGCGCCGACGATGGGCAGTGGCGCATGCCGGCCCGCAACTATGCCTCGACCAGGTACAGTGGACTCAGGCAG
>JBKPAO010000083.1:0-7827 GCA_046726475.1 Gemmatimonadota bacterium
CCGTCGAGTTTCTGCGGGCCTGCGCCGCAGCCGGGGTGCGTCCCATTCTGGGCGCCCATCTGGTCGCAGGCGAACAGGAGGTCGTGGCGCTCGCCACTAACGAGCGGGGATGGGGAGCGCTCTGCCGCGCAATCACAGCGATTCACTGGCAGAAAAACCAGGCTGTACCGCCGTACCACCTTTCCGCCCTTCTAGCGCCGGACCGAGATGGCCTCATCCTCCTCTCTCGGGATATCGGCTTTCTCGAGCACATCCTCCAGCTGAGCGGACCCGCCAATCTCTACGCTGAGCTCCGGCCCGGCAAAACCCGCCACGCGGTGCTGGCTGCCGCCCGGAGACTGGGCCTGCCGGTAGTCGCGACCAACGGCGTCGTCGCGGCGCATGCGGAGGAGTGGTCGCGCCATCGGCTGCTCCGCGCGATCGCGCTTAATACCACCTTATCCGCGCTTCCGGCGGAAGAAGTCTGGCCCAAGCAGGCCTGGCTTTGTCCTCGGGATCACCTTGCTCGGCACTTTCCCGATTGCCCCGAGGCCCTTCGCGCTGCCGAGGAAATTGCGGAGCGGTGTGTCTACACGATTCCAATCGGCACCCGAACGGTTCCTCCCCGAGTCGCCGACACGGCGGGTGCGTTCGATCAGCTGCGGGAGCTGACTTTGGAGGGTGCACGCTGGCGATACCCGGTGATGACACCCGAGCTGCGGGATCGTCTGGACCTGGAGCTCGGGATCATCGCCCGGAAAGAATTCGCCGACTATTTCCTGGTGGTGCGAGACATCGTCCGCAAAGGACCCACCCATTGTGGCCGCGGGTCGGTCGCCAACTCGGTCGTCAGCTATTGCCTGGGCATTACCCACGTGGATCCGATTGCGGCCAAGCTCGTCTTCGAGCGCTTTCTCAACCTGGAGCGCCGCGACCCACCGGACATCGATCTGGACTTTCCCTGGGACGAGCGCGACAAGGTGCTGGAGTACGTCTTTCGGCGGTATCCCGATCTGCATTCCGCCATGGTGGCGAACCACAACTGCTTTCAGCCCCGGGGCGCGCTGCGCGAAGTAGCCAAGGTGCATGGGCGGCCCGCCGGTGAGATCCGTGAGGTGACTCGGCGCATCCCCTTCTTCGAAAATGGTGAGCGACTCGCCGACCTGATCGCCGTCCATCCCAACTTTCGCGGACTCCATCTGGCGGACACTTGGCAGGAGCTGGCTCGCGTCGCCGAGAAGCTGATCGGGATGCCACGTCACCTCTCGGTGCACGCCGGAGGCGTGGTGATCACGCCCACCCCGCTCACCGACTACGTGCCGGTGGAGCGCGCAGCCAAGACCCTGACCGAAGATCCCAGTCTGCCAGTCCCTGTCATTCAGTTCGAGAAGGACGGAACCGAAGATGCCGGCCTGGTCAAAATCGATCTTCTCGGCAATCGCTCGCTGGCCGTGATCCGCGATGCCATCGAGGCGGTTCAGGGCAACACCGGGCACCAGATCGACTACACCTCGTCCTCTGCCGGTGACGATGAAGGAGCCAAGTCGCTGTTCCGGACCGGGCAGACTATGGGAGTGTTTTATACCGAATCGCCAGCCTCACGCCTGCTCTGCGCCAAGAGCCAGGCCGACACGTTCGAGTTACTGGTGCTCAATACCAGCATGATCCGGCCCGCCTCGAACAAGTACATCCAGATCTACCTGGACCGGCTTCGCAACCAAGTACCCTATGAGCCGCTCCATCCGTCGCTTCGCGACACCCTGTCCGAGTCCTTCGGGATCATGGTCTACCAGGAGGACGTGGTAAACGTCTGTACCACATTTGCCGGAATGTCTCCCGCCGTGGGAGACGGTCTTCGAAAGGCGCTCTCCAAGAAGCGGCCGGCCAAGCACCTCGGAGCCTACGCCGAAGAATTCTTCTCCGGCGCGCTCCGACTGGGGCGGGATCCCGATTCGGCCAAGCAGGTGTGGGAGATGATCATGTCCTTTGCCGGCTACAGCTTCTGCAAGGGACATTCGTGCTCGTACATCCAGGTCGCGCAACATTCTTGCGCGCTCCGGGCGCACCATCCCGCCGAGTTCATGGCGGCGGTGTTATCCAACGGTGGCGGATTCTACCAGCCATTCGCCTATGTCGCGGAAGCAATGCGGATGGGTCTTACTATCCTCCCACCCGATGTCAACGCCAGCGACTTCCGCTGCAGCGGCAGGGGACGGGAGATTCGAATCGGGCTCCAGTTCGTGAAGGGACTGTCGGCGGATGCGGTGGAGAGGATCATGAGTGCGCGGGGCCGCCCCTTCATCAGCATCTTCGATCTCCGCACGCGCACCGGCATCGCTCCATCCGACCTGCGACTCCTGATCAAGGTCGGCGCCCTCGATTCCATCGCCCAGGGGTGGACTCGACCGATGATGCTGTGGATGGTGGATACAGACGGGCAGCGGGGCGGCGGGGCGGCGGGGGGGCTACAGCACGCCCACAGAGAGTTGGCCCTCGACGCTCACGGCCCCGCTTCCCCGCTGCCCCGCCGCCCCGCTGATTGGTTCGACGAACTTCCACCAGCCATTCCGGTGCTGAAGGAGTATTCACCGGAGCGGCGGCGGCGGGAGGAATGCGAGATCCTGGGCTTCATGACCGATGCCCATCCAATGCAGTTGCACGCCGAAGACCTGCGGCAGTTCCGGCTCTGCCCCAGCACTGAGCTGCACCGCCATGTGGGGCGATACGTCCGGGCGGCGGGGATGCTGACCACGGCCAAGCCGGTGCATGCCAAGACCGAAGAGCCGATGGAGTTTGCTACCTTCGACGATGGATACGGATTAATCGAAGCAGTCCTCTTTCCCCAGGTCTTTCGTGAGCGTGGTCACGTACTGTTTGATCAAGGGCCGTTCATCTTTCGAGGGAAGGTCGAGGAGGAGTTCGGGGCAGTGACGCTCACGATCAGCCATTTGGAGCGGCTCGACCGAGCGCGCCCGCGGCTACATCGAGGGCTGGTGTGAGCGCTCTCCAAAAATCATCAATCCTTCTTGGGCAAAGCGGACCTTCCTGGTTCCAATCGGGGTCCGGAACGTAGCCCGGCCTTTCACCGCGAAGCTATGGGTTCCCGAGCCCAGTACTTGCAGGTGCTGCGGCACGGTCTGCTTCTCCAGCTTAAGTGGCACTGCTACCGTTGAGATGGTATCGGTGGCGAGTGGCACCCGGCTGTCACGCCTGATCTGACCGATGGGAATGCCGTCCAGCCGTAAAGAGAGCTCGACCTGCTCGGTGGAGAGGGGATAGTCGTTCGCGTTTTTGACCGCGAGCGCCACCACCACCGGTGATTGCGTCGGGGCAGACCGTCTCACTTCGACGGTGATGCGTGAGACCGTGATGACCGGATCCTCATACATCCAGAGACCGAGGGGCGTACACCCGCCCAGTAGGAACAACCACACTCCGTGCAACCATGCTATACGCATCAATGACTCGGCAGTTGAAAGGAATACCCCGGATCGCCCTGCTCCGGTGGTTTCCCCAGCTTGGACTTTCGCTCTTCACGACCATCAGCGCCAGTGCCTGCAGCTCCCAATCCGATCCCAATCTACCGGTAGGAACGGGGGCCCGGTTGCAACTGATCGTTTCGGGACTGAGCAGCCCGCTTTACCTGACGACTGCCCCGGGCGATCCGAGCCGGCTGTTCATTGTGGAACAGACCGGAGCCATCCGCATCATCAAGGACGGCACTCTCCTGCCGGCTCCCTTCCTCGATATCAGCGGAGAGGTCCTTGTTGGCGGAGAACAGGGCCTGCTTGGTCTGACATTCGATCCGGAGTACGTATCAAACGGCCGATTCGTGGTGCACTATAGCGATCAGGTAGGGGACACCCATCTGTCCATCTTCAACGTCTCCAGCAATCCGGATATCGCCGATCCTGCCACCGAGCGGTTGATCCTCACAGCCGATCAGCCTTACTCCAACCACAACGGCGGCCAGGTGCTCTTCGGACCCGACGGGTTTCTGTATCTAGGTCTCGGTGACGGCGGCTCGGCAAACGACCCGGAAGGGCGCGCCCAAAATTTGGGCGACCTGCTTGGCTCGATCCTCCGACTGGACGTGCACAGCGGAACTTCCTATGCAATACCCCCAGACAACCCCTTCGTAGGTCAGGCCGGCATCCAACCGGAAAACTGGAGCTATGGCCTGCGCAATCCCTGGCGCTTCAGCTTCGACCGCGCCACGGGTGATCTCTACATCGCCGACGTCGGACAGAACCAGTTCGAGGAGGTCGACGTCGCCCCCGCCAGCACCGGCAGCGCCAAGGGGGTCAATTACGGCTGGAACATCATGGAGGGAGCCCACTGCCTGAACGGCGGCTCCTGCGATCAGACTGGACTCACTCCGCCCACCTTCGAGTACGATCACAGCCAGGGGTGCTCGATCACAGGAGGATACGTTTACCGGGGAAGCGCCATCCCCGCCCTCCAGGGGCTCTACCTCTTTGGAGATTACTGCTCGGGGTGGGTCCGCAGCTTCCGATATCAAGCAGGCGCGGCTGCGGAGTTGACCGACTGGCCGACACTGAGACCGGGCGGAGCGATTACCAGCTTTGGGGAGGATGCAGCGGGCGAGCTCTACGTCCTGGTTCAAGGGGGAAGCGTCTTCAAGATCGTGCCGGAACCGTAGGCGCATGGTCGATACTGCAGCGGAGGTACCGGATCTTACCCGGTTCGAGGAACTGGGTTCACGGATCCCCGAGTCGATCCGATTCGGAACCAGTACCTGGAACTATCCCGGCTGGCGCGGGCTGGTCTACCACCAGGACTACGGACCAAAGGGCGCGGCGGCGAGAATGCTACGGGAGTATGCCGCCTTCCCTCTGTTTCGAACGGTAGGCATCGACTCCAGCTACTACGGTCCGCCGACAGAGTCAGTACTCCGGAGCTACGCCGAGCATCTCCCGCCCGGATTCCCCACCATCAGCAAAGTCTGGAGCCAACTGACGGTCCACACCTTTACCAAGGCGCAGGACCCGGACCGGGCGGGAAAGACCAACCCCGACTTTTTGAATCCTGACATCTTCGTGGAAGAGATCTATCAACCATATCGCCGGTACTTCGCGAGCAACACCGGCCCCTTCGTGTTCGAGTTCCAGACCATTGCCAAGTTCAGCGGCATGGACCCGGAGCGTTTTGCCGGGCGGCTGGATGAGTTCTTCTCCAGCCTGCCGCGGGACGCGCAGTATGCGGTCGAGATTCGCAACGAGGAGTTCTTGACGCCGATGTACTTTGCGGTCCTGCGGGAGCACGGGGTTGCTCACGTCTTCAATTCGTGGACTCGAATGCCACCGATCGGCCACCAGATGGACTTGCCGGGCTCCATCACCGGTCCGTTCCTCATTGCACGGGCGCTGCTTCGTCCTGGTCGGACCTACGACGAGGCGGTAGACGCCTTTGCCCCATACGATCGGATACGCGAGCCGAACCCCAAGCTAAGGCGAGATCTTGTCAGGCTCATCGAAGCAGCCCGCGACACCAGAATCCCCGCGTACCTCCTGGTCAACAACCGGGCAGAGGGGAGTGCCCCGCTGACCATCGCCGCCATCGCCGAGATGCTGTCCTAGTCAGCCTCGTCCCTGAGCCACACCTCCAGGGCCCACTCTCGCTCCTCTCCCGGATGCAGGGTCTGCGCGGTTCCCCACTCTCGGACCGCAAGATCCAACCGGTCGGGTGCCCCGATACAAGGCTCCAGCGCGAGATTGTAATAATTGGTCCGGCCGGGCGGCGCCCATCCTCGGCAGTTGATCCAGATGCCCACTTGAGGGACCTCGGCCGGATCAACTACGAGCTCCAGCCGTTCCCCCTTTCGAGGATCCGTGAGCAACATCCGTCCCTCCGGGCCGAGATCCGCGAAGGTCTTCGCCGCCCAGGCTCCGTCTGCGGGAAAGGTGAACCGATCTGCCTCTCCCCCCATGGCACCCGGCCAGCTCACGACGTCACCCACGCTGAGGTCCTCCCGCCCGTGCACCGCACTGACCTTGACCTGGTGCACTGCAGGCAGCGTCAGCTCCGAGCCCGGTTGGATGTTGAGCAGTGGGTGTGAAGACCAGATCCAGGGAAATGGCGTGTCGCCGGTGTGACGCACGCGGTAGCGGAACCGCGCGACCGGCTCCTCGCGATCGAGCGTGATTTGCCGATGGAACTCGTATGGAAAAATCGTCCCCTGGGTCGAGCCGGCCAGCGTGGTTCCGTCGGCATGCTCGTACACCGAGCTGGTCCACGGTGCGGCCCATAGTTCACCGTGGTCTGGCAACTGCGGTGCACCAGGTGGGGCCCCAGGTATCGGGCACGGCCCCACGGTCGGAAAGCATTCGTCCCACCCGCCGCTGTCGGCGGTCTCGACGTACGAAGCACCCGGAATTGGTGGCGCGAGCGGGATCTGATCGCTCCGCCAGAGCCACTCCCGCCCCTGCAGTCGGCGCAGGTTGGTCAGCTTCATTCCGATTTCCGGGACAGCTACGATCTCGAGATGGGCAGAACGAAGGGCAACCGCGGGAAAGCCGGAAACGCTAACTTGACGGAAAGACATGTCCAAAGGCCCGCACCGGCCAGGTCCCGAAGCCCGCTACTTTGACCGGAACCGCAAAGAAGCGAAAGTCTCCATCAGGTAGGCTCCCCAGATTGCACAGGTGCTCCACCACCGGAATCTCGGCCCCGAGTAGGATGGAGTGGACCGGACGGGAAAGATCACCGATATCATCGATGTTGAGCGAGTCGATTCCGACCAGCACCGCTCCAGCGTCAAGCAGGAGCTCGGCGGCGTCGCGGGTCAGAAAGGGGTGCCCGGACAGATAACGATCGGTGCGCCAGTGGCTGTCCCAACCGGTGTGCACCAGCACCGCTTTCTTCTCTACCTTGATCTTCCGAAAAACGTCGCGGGAAATTGCCCGTCCCGTTCCGGGGGACACTCGCACCACTACCGCGTCGAGATTCGCCAGAGAGTCCAAAGAGAGCTGCGAGAGATCCTTACCGTTGCGGTAACGGTGAAAGGGTGAATCGAGGTAGGTACCGGTGTTCGCCACCATCTCGATCTTCCCAATCTGGAACTCAACTCCGTCGGCATACTGGTTCCGGGAGTCCTCCCGAGTCAGATAGTCGCAGATGATGGGAGCGGGAAGGCCGGGGTAGGTGGTCATCCCATGCTCGATGGTGTGGCTGAGGTCTACAAAGCGGGGAAGCTGGGAAGCGGGAAAGCGGAAAGGCTGTTGAACAGGAGAGGACTCCGAGCCACCTCTGCTGCCCCGCTGCTTACCCAATTGCCTCCTCCAGATTCACCCCAGCCACCGCGCAGATTCGGGCGACAGTCTCCCCGACTTTGTTATTCGGGGTCGAGGCTCCTGCGGTAATCCCGATGATCGCCGCCTCACCCAGCCAAGCTTCGGTAACGATCTCGGACTTGGAGCCGATCGGCTGATGGCAAATGGCGCCGGTTTCGACATTGATTCGCTGCGCGTCCTCAATGTGATAGGTAGGCACGCCGTGCTGATCCACCAGGGCCGCAAGATGGCAGGTGTTGCTGGAGTTGTAGCCACCCACGACGATCATGACGTCCATCGGATCCTGCAGCAGTGAAATGACAGCGTCCTGCCGTTCTTGGGTGGCGGAGCAGATGGTATCGAAGGAGCGAAAATGCTCGTCGATTCTGTCAGGGCCATATCGCCGGGCAACGCTCCGCCGTACTTCCTCCGCTATGGCGAGCGACTCCCCGGAGAGCATGGTGGTCTGGTTGGCAAGGCCGACGCGGAGCAGGTCCCGCTCGAAGTCGAAGCCGGGAGACACCGAGCCGCCAAACCGGGCCCGCAGCGGTGCAAC
>JBKPAO010000084.1:0-6126 GCA_046726475.1 Gemmatimonadota bacterium
TTGAGTTTCATCGGAGCGCTGCTGCTGCCGGCAAGCGCGCGCCACAGTCTCACGAAGGAGTTCGACGCGGCACGATTTCGCGGAGGAACCCCATAGTCTTCGGCTGGGTCAATGAATCGGCCGGGATCGCAATGGCCTGACGCTTGATGGACGTACCATCGCGTTCCGCTTCGCAGATCCAGGTGGTATCGTGCACCTTAGCCTGGAGACGCGATGGAAGTCTTCGAGATCGTCATAGCGCTGCTCCTGGGCGGCGCGGTCCTCGCGGCCGTGGCGCGACGGGTCGGCGTGCCGTACCCTGCGCTGGTCGCGCTCGCCGGCGCGGGGCTCGCGCTCATTCCCGGCTTGCCGAGCATGGTGCTCGATCCCGAGCTCGCGCTCGCGCTGTTCGTCGCCCCCGTCCTGGTCGACGCCGCCTTCGACTCCTCCCCCCGAGATCTCCGCGCGAACTGGCGCGCGATCACCAGCCTGGCCCTCGGCGCCGTCGCCCTCACCATCACCGTCGTCGCCCTCGTCGCCCGGTACTTGGTCCCCGACCTGCCCTGGGCCGCGGCGATCGCGCTCGGCGCCATCGTGGCCCCGCCGGACGCGGCGGCCGCCACCACGGTGCTCAAGCAGCTCCGCCCGCCCCACCGGCTGCTGGTAATTCTCGAGGGGGAAAGCCTCTTCAACGACGCGAGCGCGCTGCTGGTCTATCGGCTCGCGGTCGGCGCCACCGTGACCGGCTTCCTCTCCGGGTGGAGCGTGTTGCCGACCCTCCTGGTGGTCACCGTCGGCAGTGTCGCCCTCGGCCTCGTGCTCTCCCGCGTCACGCTCTATGTGAGCGCGCAGATCAGCGACGTCGCGACCGCCGTGGTATTCCAGTTCGGCTGGACCTTCGGCGTCTGGATCCTGGCCGAGCAGCTGCACCTCTCGGGCATCATCACCATGGTGGTATTCGCGATGGCCACGTCGCGGCGAGCGCCCGAGGTGCTGCCGGCCCGCATCCGCATCCCGTCCTGGGCAGTGTGGGAAGTCGCGGTGTTCGTGCTGAACGTGCTCGCCTTCATCCTGGTGGGCTTCCAGCTCAAGTCCATCGCCGCGCGGGCGACCGGGGCGATAGGAGCGCACTACGTGCGGGTGGCGGCGGTGGTGTGCGTCGCCGTGATCCTGGCGCGCTTCGCCTGGGTGACGGGAGCAGCGGCCTTCAGCCGCTGGCGCTGCCGCCCCCACCCGAGCGGCAAGCCGGGGCCGCAGGACGCGGTGGCGCTCTCTCCCAAGAGCGCGGTAGTGGTCGGGTGGTGCGGAATGCGCGGCACCGTGACCCTTGCCGCGGCCCTCGCGCTTCCGACCGGATTCCCGTATCGAGATCTGATCCTCGTCACCGCCTTCGGCGTGGTGCTCGGCACGCTCGTGCTCCAGGGAATGACCCTCCGGCCGCTCCTGCTCGCGCTGAAACTCGAGGACGACGGAACGGTTGACCGTGAGGTGCGTCTGGCCCGGGTCGAGACGCTGAGGGCGGCGCTCAGCGCATGCGCGACCTGCGAGGGAGCCGAGACGGCGGAGCTGGTCCAGCACCGCTACCAGCTCCAGCTGCGCCGCGCAGAGCAGGAGTTCGCGAGCGATGGGGACGGGAAACGCGCGACGCCAGCACCGGCATCCGCAGAGGACGCCTCGTCTTGGGACGGCGATGCGTTGGTTGTGCGCACCGCGACCGAGGCCCAGCGGCGCCGACTGATGGCGCTCCGGGCCGACGGCACCATCGGCGACGCCGCGTTTCAGCGAGTGGAGGAGGAGCTGGACTGGGCCGAGCTCGACTGGGCGCAGCTCATTCAGGCGGGGCAGCGGTCAGAGTAGCAAGAGTAAGCCGCCGAACGTATACAATGCCACTCGCAGGTACCCAGACATACTTCACGTCACTAGCAGTGGATCCCGCGGCTCGGCGGTGAGCGCCTACTGCTCCACCTTCTCCGCCTCTCCGAGCGCGTATGCAGCTTCTTGCACCCTTGTGCCGAAAGAAGTTAGGGAGTGGCATAGCGTTCGCATAGTAGACGGCCACTTCCCAATTCTCTGGAGGTCGTCATGCAGCGCAGGAATGGAGTGGCATGGATCGCGGGCTTGCTGATCGCGATGGCAGCGCCCGTACGAGCCCAGACCACGCTCCAGCGGGCGGCGGATGTTCTGAACCGCCCTCAGACCGCTCCCGTGGAACCCGCTCGTACGACGAGGACAACCATCATCGTACCCCAGCGCGAAGTCATCGTGATCGAGCGGGTCCATGCCCGGCGCGGCTGGTGGCAGCACCCCAGGTATCGGACGATCACGGTGTATTACGACGGAAGCCGTTTCTACCGGCGGCCGTTCGATCGCCGAGTGCTTCGCAAGGTGGTCGTGTACGAACGCGCGGGCCGCTACTACATCGACGAGGAGCAGTGGAGGCGGGACCGCGGTCGTCGGTGGGGCCATGATGACAGATGGAAGGATGACGACAGGCGGAGAGATAACGACAAGTGGAGGGATGACGACAAACGGAAGGATGACGACGACAAGGATGGGTCGAAGGGGAACAACGGTCGTCATCTGGGCCAGGACCCCGATAATCACAAGGACAAGCCTTAGTCGGGCGGAACTACGGAACCACGGAAGTTTGCAAAGGGGCCGAGACTCAGTTGCTTTGAGTTTCGGCCCCTTCGCTGCTCTCAGGCTCAGAGTGTTACCGCCTTACCTCCTCGCCTTCTTCGTCATCCGCATCGCCAACTGCGCCCGCTCGATTCTTTGTAAAATCGCGCTGCGGTCGGACTGGCTGAGGAGCGGCGAGTCCGCCAGGATCTCGGCCCGATGGCCGAACTCCCACACCTGGTTCGGCTTCTGCTGCTCCTGGGCAATCCAGGCTGCGTCGAGATACGCGAGCGCGGCTGCGCGAAGGTCGCCTCGCGCGAGCGCCCGCTCGGCCGCATTGGCCATGTCGGTACGAGCCGCCGAACGGTCACCGGCGGCGTACGCCAGGGCTGCGGCGTTGGTCAGGCACTGGAACCCGATGGGATCCTCGACCGCGCGGAAGTCCGCCGAGCGGCGATAGACCCGGGCGGCGTCGCGATACCGGCCGGCTGTTACCAATTTGACGGCGGCTTCATGCAGACTGTCCGCCTTGACCGAGCTCACAATGGCCGGCAGGCGGTACTGCGCTGCCGCGGCACCCGGCAGGCCGGCGGTCGCGAGCAGCACCATGGCCGCCGTAACGCGGCTGGCGAGTGAAGCGTTCATTGGGCCCCTCCTCAGGCAAAGCGGATGGTCTTTGGTGTTGTGCCTCGGTATCAGGGGAACAAGGTGGCCGTCGGGGGCAGGCGAGCGCAGGGGACGTTCGTCCCATGATTTCAAGCTGCTACGCCGGGTTTCGTGCCGTGGGGCCTGCTGGTGGAGCCGCCGGTGAGCTCCGGAAACCTGAGCCGGGGCAACGCGCGTAGTGAAGGAATGACCTCACCGGCTTTAGCTATGGACCTGGCAGCAGTCGTTCGGGCAGTCGAAGCCCTGATGTCGCCGCTGGAGTGGGGCAGCCAGGATGCCTGGCTGGCGGAGAGCCTTCAGCGAGTGCGTGAGGTGCTGGGTGTGCGTGGCTCGTCCGGTTCGGTCGCGACCGCCGAGTTGGAAGAGCTGCTCCGACTCGACGGTGACGAGTTCGGGTGGCTCCAGACCGCACTCGACTCCGCCTGTGAGACTCGCATGGCAGATGCGCTGCCGCCTCTTCAGGCCGCCGACGAGGACTGTCCTCCGGTGGTATCTATGCGCCGCGCTCTCGCTGCCGGTCTGGCAATGCTTCGCCGACTGGACCAGTGGCGGAGCACGCTGGGGCAGGTGTGCGATGATGTGAATACCGGCATGGCGATCTTCCGGCAGGACGGAGTTCGGGAGGTGGCGCGGAACGCCCGGTGGGACGAGCTGCTCGACGAGGAATCGGAGCGGAACCGTCTGCTCCAGCTCATCACCTCTCTGACGGGGCACACTGCGGCCTCGGTCGGCGTCGTGCGGGAGGATTATAGGGAGCTGGCGCTGTCCGGGGGAAGCTATCGGCTGATCGCGAAGCGCGAGCCTGCGGGGACGCTGCTCCCGGACGCCGGCGTACTGGTCCTGATGGATCGGGTGGGACCGGAGCTCCCGACCACCCGGGAACTGCGGGTCGCCTTCGGACTTCGGGGCCGCGAGCCGCAGGTGGCACTCCTCGCTGCAGAAGGACTCTCCAACGCAGCCATCGCTCAGCGGCTGCGGCTGAGCGCTCATACCGTCCGTCACTATCTCGAGCGGGTCCTCACCCGCCTGGGCCTTCACTCACGCAAGGCGCTGGCTTTGCATCTCATGGCCCCGGAGCGCGAGAAGCCGTCGGGGTCACTCAGTTCCGGTCGCGAAGGTGATGCACACGGGTAAATCTCCGGGGTTCTCGAAGTTAATCACGGCGTTGTCTGCAATTGCCCCGTCGTTGTCCCTCTTGATCCCACAACTATTGCGATTTTCCTACCCACACGACTGCCTTGGGTCTCAGGGACTGGCTTCAGACCTTGGCCCTGAGGTAATGCATGCCACCGCTTCTGGTTTTCCTGACCTGGATCGTGCTTGAGGTCACACC
Organism: Gemmatimonadota bacterium; assembly: GCA_046726475.1. Taxonomy (GTDB): domain Bacteria; phylum Gemmatimonadota; class Gemmatimonadetes; order Gemmatimonadales; family GWC2-71-9; genus CAVVWJ01. The sequence continues at coordinate 4,598 of JBKPAO010000084.1, forward strand.
GCAGCAGAGGGCAGTCTCGGCAGTCGAGAAGGCAATAACTGCGATGGGTGGAACCCAGAAGCTCCTTGCGATCAAACGTATCGAGCGCGAGCTGGTGGGTACCCGACCCGATCCGGGACAAGGTGAATCGCCAGCCACACCGGATGATGCCCCGGTGCGCGAATTACTGGCACGCGAAGGTACCAGCCAAATCGCCGATGTGCTGGATCTTGTTGTACGCGGGGGCCTGCGATTGCACTTTCGTAGTGTAAGCGACGGACAAGAAAGCTTCAGTGTGAATTATGAGAATAACACGCTGACGACTTATCCCAGCGCGCGTGCGACGCCATATCTGCAGGCGGTTCTCCGCCGTTTCCCGGAACAGCTACTGCTCAACGCCCAACGTAGACCCGAAGCGCTGCGCTGGCTGGGTACGGAGACGGTCAACGGTCGGAAACACGAAGTGGTAGCCTATGCCGACGTGGACGGAGAGGTCAACGATCTATACTTCGATGCGGTTACTCATGATCTTGCGCGAGTCAAGCGCCTCAACGACGATCCGGTTCGGGGCGACGCACCGGTCACGACGATCTATACCCGGTACCAGAGCATACAAAGTTTTCGCTTTCCGACGCGGCTCGTCGGTTTGCAAGGGAGCGATACAGTGAGTGACGTCGTGGTCAAGCGCTTCCTGATCGATGCAGCCGTTAGGGATTCGCTCTTCGGCAAGCCCAACGACCTTCCGGTGACCACAGCGGCCGATCCGAATCCGAAGCTCGTGTCATTGGGTTCAGACGTCTATCTCGTCAAAGGAAGCTATAACGCCGCTTTCGTCGTCTTCGACGATCATGTGCTCGTGCTGGAAGCACCCGTCTCGTCATCGTACCAAGAAGGCGTCATCAACCTGATTCGCGACGTAGCGCCCGACAAGCCGATTCGCTATGTCGTAACGACGCATTTCCATTTCGATCATGTGGGCGGTGTGCGTCCCTACATCGCGCGTCATGCCACCATCGTGACGACCCGCGCGGCAGCGCAGGTCATCCGCCGAATGTCCACCGTGCCACATTCTCTGCGGCTCGATACCCTGAGCAAAGCGCCGGTTCCAGCCGCAGTTGAAATCGTCCGCGAGCGGCGGATCTTCAGTGATGCGCATCATTCAGTGGACATAATCCTGATGCGAAACATGCCCCACGTGGCCGAGATTCTCGTGGCCTACATCCCAGCGCTCAAGCTGCTGTTCGAAGGCGACTTGTACGACAGTTACGCGCTCGAGGAGGTGCCGGCGACGGACGATGGTGAAGCCTTGATTCGGCGGTTGGCGGTGTCTGGACTGGACGTGGACCAAATCGTTCCGGTGCATGGAGCGAATGCGCCGGTGCCACTCAGGGCACTGAACCGCGCGCTTGAACTGCGAGGGATTCGATGAAGATCCCATGGCGGATCGTGCTGCCGTTTTGGACCATCGTCGCATTCTTCTTCGTTGCGGAGAACGTTAGTGGCCGCCTGGCGGCCGGACGACCGATCGATTGGCAGTGGGACGTTTTCAA
>JBKPAO010000085.1:0-11299 GCA_046726475.1 Gemmatimonadota bacterium
CTGGCAGCCGCCGCAGTCATCGCGTACGTAATGAGGACAGCGGGGCTCAACCCGGTGAGGGGAAGGCTCGATTACTCTCGTCAACCGTGCCCGGACGAAGCGTTTGTATTCCCGGAGCTCGCTGACCTCGGCCAAGTCGCCTGGCGCGGTCCGGGGGACGAAGATCGTTTTCCCATCGGCCCGCTTTCCGACTCCGTCTCCCCCGGCTGCCAGGCGCTCAATGCGAGCCGATGTCACCGGAGCGCTTCGCTTCGCGCATGCCTCCCCCACTCACCACCGGGTAAGAGCTCGGTGGCGATTGCTGGTCTCCGGCTTCGGCGTGCCTCGTCCTCGGCCAGCGCAGCCGCCGCGGCGAGGTCCAGAGTGCGATTCGCGGCGTGGATTGGCTTTAGCAGGTCGGGCCGGCGCTCCAGGAACTGGATGTCGATCTCTCCGCGCTGAAATGCCGGGTCCGCCATCAAACGACGATGAAAGGCCTGGTTGCTGGCGACGCCGCTTATGACGAACTCCTCCAACGCCCGCGTCATACGTGCCACTGCCTGGGGTCGGTCGGGGGCCCAGACGATCAGCTTGGCCAGGAGGGAGTCGTAATGCAGGGTGACCTCATCACCGATCTCCACTCCGCTATCCCACCGGACACCTGGGCCGGCAGGAACTTTCAGGTAGTCGATGCGACCGGTGGCTGGGAGAAAGTTGTTCTGCGGGTCCTCGCTCGTGATCCGGCATTCAATGGCCCAACCCCGCGGACTGGGCTGCTCCACTCCCATCCCTTGTCCTGCGGCAATCCGGAGCTGCTCTCGTACCAGGTCAACGCCGTAGATCAGCTCGGTCACCGTGTGCTCCACCTGGATCCGGGTGTTCATCTCCAGGAAGTAAAAGGAGCCGTCCTCGGTGACTAGGAATTCACAGGTGCCCGCGCCCAGGTAACCCACGGCCTGGCCGGCAGCGACAGCCGCGGATCCCATCCGGTCGCGCAGGGCGGAGGTCACCGCAGTGGAAGGTGCCTCCTCGACCAGCTTCTGGTGGCGCCGTTGGATGGAGCACTCTCGTTCACCGAGATGGATCGTCCGGTTGCGGTCGCTCAGGATTTGGATCTCGATATGCCGGGGCCGCTCGATGAACTTTTCCAGGTAGACACTGGAATCGCCGAATGCCTTTCCGGCCTCGGATCGAGCAGCCTCCAAAGCCGCCCCGAGCTCCGCGGCCCGGCTCACCACTCGCATCCCCTTCCCACCGCCGCCGGCCGCCGCCTTTACCATGACCGGATACCCGATCTCTGAGGCCGCAGTGCTGGCTCCCCTGAGATCATCGACCGGTGTACTCAGGCCAGGAACAATGGGAACTCCTGCCGCCTGCATTCGGCGTCGGGCCTCGGTCTTATCTCCCATCGCTCGGATCGCGTTGGCAGGAGGGCCAATGAACGTCAGGCCGGCTCCTTCAACCGCCTCGGCGAACGCCGCGCGCTCGGCCAGAAAGCCATACCCCGGGTGGATGGCGTCAGCATCGGACTTCCGGGCCGCGGCAATCAACCGATCGATCGCGAGATAGCTCTCTCTGGGAGACGCCGGTCCGATGCCGATCGCGATATCGGCCGCACGAACGTGAGGTGCGTTTCGATCAGCCGCGGAATAAACCGCAACCGGCTCCAGCCCCTCTTCCCGGCATGCACGGATGATTCGCAGAGCGATCTCGCCACGGTTGGCAATGAGGACGCGTTTCATGAGCGGAAGGTGCGGTAGGAGCGGTAAAACCGGAAGGAGCGGGCGGAGCTTCCTACTTCCCGTTCACGGTCGGCATGCCGGCGGAGGGGAGTTGGCAAATGCGGGAAGCAAGCTGCTGCAGAGGAGCGTGTTGAACCGGGCAGCCCGATCGTACACGCCGCGTACGTCACGCACCCAGATCGAAGACCCCTGCCGAGTCGCCTCGAGGAGCTCAGTTACCGAGAGGGCATCACTTTGAGGCTCCACCGAGCGACTCACCCGGGTGAGCCGGAACGGAGTCCAGCTCAGCGGCGGCGCAGCGGCGCTGTCGGCACTGGGGGTCAGGCAGAGGGGACGCCGCAAAGAGACATCCTCCAGTGCCGAACGAACCGGTAAGGCAGGATTGATTCCCATGGCTTCGGCCATACGACGTCGGTAGATCGAATCCGTGGCGTAGCGGTCTGGGCTGATGGGAATGACTTCGCGGGAGCGAAGGTCAGTGTTGTCGTACCACACCGAGAGCGCCTCCAGATCGCTGCCGACCAACAGCACACCGCCGGACGGGCAGGAGCTCAGCAGATTAGCGCCCAGCTCGAGGACAAACGGAGGGAGCTGGGGCGCATCGGGACGCGAGCGAGCGGGTCCCCCCACCTGCCATCCCGAATCTTCCACCATCACCACCGACCGTTCCAGCTCCGCGAGCCCGCGGAAGATCACCCCGGAATCCACGGACAACCTTACCGCCTGATCGAAGGCCGTCGCTGCGAAGTCCAAATAGAGAAGGCCATCGGGATCGCCCCGGTGGCCCTGGAGGTGCCAGTCTCGCGCGTCGAGGAGGTAAAATCGCCCGAGCTGGAACCACGCGCGCCCATCGTCCGGCGCGGTAGCCAGGTAGCGCCCCAGCAGGTCAATCGCCATCTGCCGCTCGCCGCTCCGCTCGAGTGCCGCGGCCCGTGGCGCCACATTGGGATCGATCGCGGCCTGGGCGCTAACGGGCGAGAACCACGCGAGGGAGAGAGCGACGCAGGTGCCGAAGCATCTGCCGAGAAGGAGCCCGAGTTTGGAGAGAGACCTTATGCCCACTGGTCCGACCTGAAACGTGTGTGACAAAAATGCCTCGTGGCACACCACTTGGCTAGTAGGGGACGACCTGGATAGAGGGGTCTGCACGGGACAGCTCACAGCGGAATATTCCCATGCTTCTTGGGTGGGTTTCGGTCCCGTTTGCCCCGAAGCATTCGAAGCGCCTCAATGAGCCGGGGACGGGTATCCCGGGGGTCGATGACATCGTCGATATAGCCCCGGGCCGCCGCAGCATAGGGGTGGGCGAACTTCTCGGTGTACTCCTCGATCAGACGATCGGTCGCCGCCGCCGCGTCCTTGGCTTGGGCGATCTCCTCCTTGAACAGGATCTCGACCGCTCCCTTCGGGCCCATGACCGCGATCTCCGCAGAGGGCCAAGCCAGGTTGACGTCTCCCCGCACGTGCTTCGAGCTCATCACGTCGTAGGCGCCGCCGTAGGCCTTCCGGGTGATGACCGTGACCTTGGGAACTGTGGCTTCACAGTAGGCGTACAGCAGCTTGGCCCCATGCTTGATGATCCCGCCATGCTCCTGAGCCACCCCTGGCAGGAACCCTGGCACGTCCACGAAGGTCACTACTGGGAGGTTAAAGCAGTCGCAGAATCGAATGAATCGCGCCGCCTTGAGCGAGCCGCTGATGTCGAGGACACCGGCCAGGACGGCGGGCTGGTTGGCGACGATTCCCACTGGCGCCCCGCCCAGTCGAGCGAAGCCGACCACGATGTTATCGGCGTACCCACGCTGCACTTCGACAAACGCTCCTTCGTCTACGACTCGGCGGATCACGTCGTGCATGTCGTACGGCTTGTTCGCGCTGTCGGGAATGAGGTCCAGGAGCGCCTCGTCCCGACGGTCCGCGGGATCGGAGCCCTGGCGGTGGGGCGGCTCTTCCAGATTGTTGAGGGGGAGAAACCCGATCAGCTCACGGACTGCCTGGAGGCACTCGGGCTCCGAATCATGAACGAAGTGGGCCACTCCCGAGGTGGTCCCATGGGTGTCCGCGCCGCCCAGCTCGTCGAAGCTGACCTCTTCGTGGGTGACCGTTTTCACCACGTTCGGTCCGGTCACGAACATGTAGCTGACGCCGCGGACCATAAAGATGAAATCGGTGATGGCCGGGCTGTACACTGCTCCGCCGGCACAGGGACCCAGTACCACGGAAATCTGGGGCACTACGCCCGACGCCAGAGTGTTACGCAGGAAGATGTCGGCGTAGCCTCCGAGTGACGCTACACCCTCCTGAATTCGAGCTCCACCGGAATCGTTGAGGCCAATGACCGGGGCGCCGGTCTTGAGGGCCAGGTCCATGATCTTGCAGATCTTCTCCGCATGGGCTTCCGACAGCGAACCACCGAAGACGGTGAAGTCCTGAGAGAAGACGTAGACCAGACGTCCATCGATGCGGCCTGACCCGGTGACCACTCCGTCACCCGGGTAGATCTGTTGATCCAGGCCGAAGTCGGTCGAACGGTGAGTGACGAACCGATCCAGCTCGACGAAGCTCCCCTCGTCAAGCAGAAGGTCCAGCCGCTCGCGGGCCGTGAGCTTTCCCTTCTTGTGCTGTTGAGCGACTCGATCCGGCCCTCCGCCCTGCTCGGCCAGGCTTTGACGGTGGTGCAGCTCGTCGAGGAGTTTTCGGGGGTCGGGCATGGGGGGAGAAGATACTATCAGCGGGGCAGCGGGGCAGCGGGGCAGTTGGGCGGTTGGGCAGTGAGGCCGGCAGGCAGTCTGTCACCCTGAGCATAGCGAAGGGGCCGCAACCCGTCGTGAGTTCGGCCCCTCATCCTTAGCTCTGCCCCGCCGCCCTGCTGTCCCGCTGCCCCGCTTTACTCCGTCGCCGTCGTTTCCTCGAACGCCGGCTTCACCGGCGGGATGATCGGCTCATCCGGGAAGCCAATGACCGCGAGCACGATGCGATGATGGATCGGGTCTACTTCGAGCACCTTGAGGTCCAGCACCTGGCCTTCTTTCACCGCGTCCCCCGGATTCTCGATGTCGGCGACGCCAAGCTGCGACATGGGGACGAAGCCCTCGATATCGTTGCCCAGGTCGACCACGACCCCCTTATCCATCAGACGCACTGCCCTGCCCCGTAGCTCCATGCCGATCGGGTAGGTCTCGCCGATCCGAAGCCACGGATCCTCTTCCGCCTGCTTGAGGCCGAGAGAGATCCGCTTGTTCTCGGCGTCGATGTTGAGGATGACCACGTCCACGGCGTCGCCCTTCTTGACCACCTCTGAGGGGTGCTGGACCCGCTTGGTCCACGACATGTCGGAGATATGGATGAGCCCATCGATGCCGGGCTCGATCTCCACGAATGCACCGAAGCTGGTCAGGTTCCGGACCTTGCCGTTGATGCGGGTGCCGACCGGGTACTTGAGGGGGAGCACCATCCAGGGATCCTGCTCGGTTTGTTTCATGCCGAGGGAGATCTTCTCTTCCGCCTCGTCCACCTTGAGCACGACAGCCTCGATGGTCTCGCCGATGCTCACGATCTTCGATGGGTGGCGGACGTTTCTGGTCCAGCTCATTTCGGAGATGTGAACCAGTCCCTCGATACCCGGCTCGATCTCGACGAAGGCGCCGTAGTTGGTAATGGAGACCACCTTGCCCTGGACCCGGGTGCCGACAGGATACTTGGCCGCGACGTTCTGCCAGGGGTACGACTGGAGTTGCTTCATGCCGAGGCTGATCCGCTCGCGCTGCCAATCGATGTCGAGGATCTTGACCTCGACTTCCTTGCCGATCGCGACCATCTCGGTCGGGTGTGACACCCGGCCGTAGGACATGTCGGTGATGTGGAGCAGGCCGTCGACCCCACCAAGATCGATGAACGCGCCGAAGTCGGTGATGTTCTTGACCACGCCCTTCCGGACCTGACCGACCGCCAGCTCCTTCATCAGGTGCTCGCGCTTATGCGCGCGCTCGTTCTCCAGAATCACCCGGCGGCTGACCACGATGTTCCGGCGCCGCTTATTCAGCTTGATAATCTTGAACTCGTAGGTCTGGCCCAGGAGCTCATCGATGTTCGGCACCCGGCGGAGGGCGATTTGGCTGCCCGGGAGAAAGGCATCGACCCCCATCAGATTCACCACCACGCCACCCTTGATCTTCTTGACCAGAGTGCCCTCGACCGGCTGGTCGCTCTCATGAGCCACGCGGATCTTCTCCCAGACCCGCATGAAGTCGGCCTTCTTCTTGGAAAGGACGACAGCACCTTCCTGATCCTCCAGATGCTCGAGAAAGACCTCCACCTCATCCCCTTCCTTCAGGGTGTGAGGGTCCTTGAACTCATCGAGCGGGACTGAGCCCTCGGACTTGAACCCGACGTCCAGGATCACCGCATTGTCGGTGACTCGAAGAACCTTGGACTTGACGATCTCACCTTCGACAATTTGCGACATGGTGCCCTCGTACATCGAGAGCATCTGCTCGTAATCTTCGTCGGTGTAGTCTTCGTCGTAGAGATCCTGGCGAACGCGCAGGCCGGTAGGGGAGGTAAACTGGTCGGTAGAGGGATGAAGTTGCTCGAGCATGCGAAACGATGCCGTCCTTTGAAAAGCCGGGCCGATGAGGGCCACGGGTAAGAGTTGAACTGGCGCGGCGGCGAAACCGCCGCGTCGAATAGCCCATGAGGATAGCGGTGGCCGGCCCCCAACGCAAGGTCCAGCAATCGGTTGGCAGTGGCCCATTCTCAACGTTACAAAGCAAAAACGTTAGATTGAGGGCTGCGGGCATCTAACCCCGCAGGGAGGTCACGGTGAAGAAAGACACAGGCTGTGGTTGCGGGAAGGGCTGTTGCGATACTGGCTGTTGCTGTGGGACAAGTGCCTGTCGTTGTGGGTGAGGTAGGGCGGTCAAGGCGAGGCGAGGCACGACACTATAAGGTGCGGCACTGTAAGGTTCTGCAGGGCTAAGGGCCGGGATTAACTCCCGGCCCTCTTGCTGTGTGCTACTCAGGCTATCTGGCGGGCTGGGCCACTGCCATCGGTCTTGAGAAAGAGAGTCAGCTCAGCGGGGAAATATTGGCCGGGCTCGTTCTACGATGAAGCTGACCTGCTCGGCGAAGTCCATCGAGGTGGTGTCCAGGTGGATGGCGTCTTCGGCTGGTCGGAGCGGAGCCACCGCCCGGGTTGAGTCGGCATGGTCCCGGGCAGCCAGCGCCGCCGCCTCGGCGTCGAGGTGATCGGGATGGATGACCACGCCACGCTGGCTGATTCTGCGGCCGGCGCGGGCTTCGGCTGAGGCAGTGAGAAAAATTTTGAGATCCGCCTCGGGAAAGACCACCGTCCCAATGTCGCGGCCGTCCACAACTACGTCCTGCCCCGCACGTACCATTGCCCGCAGCCGTGAGTTGACCCACTCACGTACCACTGGAACAGCGGCCAACGCCGACACTTGGGCGGTCACTTCCCTGCTTCTCAGCTCATCCTCCGCAGGCTCGCCCTCCAGGTAGGCTGAAAAGCCCACCCCGTCGGACTGCAGCATCAGTCCACGATCCTCGGCAGCCCGGAGAATCGTTTCCGGGTCTAAGGCATCTAACACCCGAGTTCCGTCGAGTCCCCTCCGAGCAGCCTCCCGGAGAGCGACCAGCGTGACGCCGCGATAGAGCGATCCCGAATCGAGATGGGCAAATCCGAGGGCTTCAGCCACCGCACGTGCGGTGCTCGACTTGCCGGACGCTGACGGCCCGTCGATCGCGACTACGCCACCGCTCACCTAAGCCTCACATCCGGCTCAAGACCGGCGAAAGTTGGCATCTGAGAGCGCTAATTCGGTTGTTGGAGATCGGGTTTTAGCGCACAGTTTCGGCAAATGCTTCACCACAAAGGCACAAAGGACGCAAAGGTTTCCGCTGATCTTTTGTCTTACGACATTGTGGGAGCGGCCATTGACGTGCACAGGCACCTAGGCCCTGGTCTCCTCGAATCGGCTTACGAAGCGTGCCTTTGTACAGAACTAACCCGACGTAAAATACCCTATGAACGCCAGGTGCCACTTCCAATCGAATACCATGGGACGTCAGTGAACTGCGGGTATCGTCTCGACCTATTTGTTGATGAGTTGGTTGTAGTAGAAATAAAATCAGTCGCCCGGATACATCCCATTCATAGGGCTCAAGTTCTGACTTATCTAAAGCTATTGAACAAAGGGCTGGGAATTCTCATCAACTTTAACGTGGAGGTGCTTCGCTTGGGGATTTACCGGATCGTCTGGGGCTGATGTCACCTTCGTGCCCTTTGTGCCTTAGTGGTGAAAATGTTTCTACCGATGCCGAATACTCCGCAATGTCTCACTGAAATTTGGAAAGCTCACTGCGGCGCAGGCCATATCATCGATCCGGACCCGCGCTCCTGGCACCGTACCCAGCACGGCAAACGCCATTGCCAGCCGGTGGTCGGCCGCTGTTCTGACATTGCCGGCCGGGGGAGACTCAGTTCCTTCGACGGATAGGTCATCGCCGTCGACCGCCGCCTCCACGCCAACCGATCGGAGATTCTCGGCGATGAGCCCGAGGCGGTCGCTCTCCTTCACCCGGAGCTCGCCCACCTGGCGGAACACAGTGGTACCCTGGGCTCGCGATGCGATGACCGCCAGCAGCGGGATTTCATCGATCAAGCCCGGTATCTCTTCCGCCAGGATCTCCGTTGCGCGCAGCTCCCTCGGTACGGCGACGAGATCTCCCACAGGCTCACCGAAACGTTCTGAGCGGTTGTCCACGCTCACTCGCGCTCCCATTCGCGCCAGCACGTCCAGAAATCCCGTGCGTGTAGGGTTCATGCCCACACCGCTGATGCGGAGCTCCCCTCCTTCCGCCAGCGCCGCTGCCCCCACCAGGAAGGCAGCGGATGAAGGGTCACCCGGTACCTCGATCTCGAACGGCTCGAGTTTTCCAGTCGGCTGGAAGTGGATCCAGCCGTCCTCCTCGACCACATCATATCCAAAGGAGCGAAGCAGGCGCTCAGTATGATCCCGTGATCTCCCGTGTGGCTCGCGCAGAACGACTGCGGCTCGGCCTGCCATACCAGCGAGCAGAATGGCGCTCTTGATCTGAGCACTGGACACCGGCAACTCGTATCGCAGAGGGTGTAGCTCCCCGCCTTCGACCGTCAGCGGCAAACCATCCCCATCGCGCTCAGTGAACCGAGCGCCCATAAGAGACAGTGGCACGGTCACCCGTCGCATCGGCCTCCGGCGGAGCGAACTGTCGCCCGTCAGAGTAGCCGCGAATTGGTGAGCCGAGAGCAATCCCAGCAGCAGACGGGCGGTCGTTCCGGAATTGCCACAGTCGAGGCTCGCTGCAGGCTTTCTGAATTCTGGCCTGCCTTCGACCTGAGTGATACTGCCGGCTCGCAATGCCGAGAGTCCGGCCCCGAGCTGCCGAAGCACCCGGGCTGTGGAGCGGGCGTCCAGAGAGGTCAGGGCCCCGCGGATGCGACTCGTCCCCGGAGCTAGGGCCGAGACGAGAAGCACCCGGTGAGTGATGCTCTTATCGCCCGGTACCCGGATACTTCCCGCCACTCTCATCGGTCGATGCCCTGGCGGAAGGCCCGCGCCGCCTCCAGATACGCTCTCAGAGCGCTGACGTCTCCGCTCGAGAGAAGGCGACGGAGCTCGGCGATCTGTTCCTCGGTCCGTTCCAGGGCCGCGCCCACCGCACCGGCGTTATTTCGTAGAACCTCTACCCACAGCTCCGGGCTGCTGGCAGCGAGGCGTGTGGTATCACGGGCACCGCTGCCGAACGACACGCCCGCCAGTCCCTGGTCCGAGAGCACCTTGGCCAAGGCGTATGCGATCGCCTGGGGAAGATGGCTGGTCCAGGCGAGTTGGCGATCGTGGGCCTCGGCTTCAATACTGACGGGCGACGCTTCGAGTACTTCCTCCCAGAACCGGGCGACACTGGCTGCGGCGCGGTGACCTGCCGAGCTACCGGTCTCGCAGATATAGACCACACAGCCCCGGAATCTGTCTGGTCGAGCAGAGGCAAAGCCGGTTTCGTGGGTACCGGCCAGGGGGTGTCCTCCTGCAAAGCAATCCCCCAGACCGCAGACGAGCGCCTGCTTCACGATCGGAGCCTTCACACTGCAAACGTCGGTGAGGAGCGCGCCACTCTGGAGCACGGATCCCAGCGACGCCAACAGTTCCAGGGTAGGACCAGGCGGAACAGCGAGGACCACGAGCTCCGCCTCTCGAGCAGCCCCGGCCGCGCTATCAGCCAGCTCCGTGATTGCCGAGGCCCTGAGTGCCTGCACTCCTTCCGCCGGCTTCAGAGAGTAGCCGATGATCCGGGGCACGCCGGCGAGCCGGGATTGCCAAGCGAGCGAGCCGCCTATCGCTCCTAGGCCGATTACCCCTAACGAAGCCGGGCGCACGACAGGTTCTGGCGGCAAGGTTGCACAGGGGTCCGATGCTGGAGGGGGGAGTGGCTTTCCGTTATTGCCGGGGGACAGGCAAGATTGTACTGATATGACAGCGGATTCTCAACGGAACTGCGCGTGCCGAAGATTTTGATCGTCGAAGATAGTCCCGACAACATGAAACTGTTCCGTACCCTGCTCACCCTGAAGGGGTATGAGGTCGCCGGTCTGACTGGAGGCGAAGGCTTACTGGCGGCCATCGAGCAGGGCAGCCCGGATCTCGTGTTGATGGATATCCAGCTCCCCGGGAAGGACGGGTTTGCACTGCTCCGGGAGATCCGGACCTCGCCTTTCGGAACGGTGCGGGTCCTTGCCCTGACCGCTCATGCGATGACCGGCGATAGGGAGCGTGCCCTTCAGGCAGGCTTCGACGGGTACATCACGAAACCAATCGACGTCCGGAGCTTTCCCGACCAGATCCACCGAGCATTACGGGGCGAGCGACTGACCAGTTGATCCCGTCTACTGAGCGGATCAAGACACAGCGAGTTGAGCTATAGCGCGATCTCGTCCCGCTCAGCGAGGCGGGTCGTGGCGCAGCAGCAGCAACGAGTGCGCCACCAGATTGACGTGATCCTCTCGGATGGGGCGGGGCTCCGGGTGGGCGGTATTGAGGATCTCGGACCAGTCTCCCGGCCGGTCGAGGCGCGGGAGGCAGAAGGGCTTGGAACGGGCCCCGCCATTCAGCAGCAGTAGTATCGCGTCGCCGGTTGCCCGGCGGCCACGCTCGTCGATCTCGTTGGTCGCGTCGCCCCGAATGAGCATCCCGAGCACGTGGTTGCCGGCATCGCTCCACCCCTCAGCAGTCATCTCCTGTCCGTCAGGCCGAAGCCAGGTTAGGTCCTTCCCGGCCCCCGCTTCCCCGCCCTTCTGGCGGAAGAAGGTGCGTCGGCGCAGCAGAGGGTTCGCCAAGCGGATAAGGAAGAGGTTGCGGGTGAACTGCAGCAGCTCCCGCTGAAGCGGAGTCAGCCGCCAGTCGATCCAGGTAAGCGGACTGTCGTGGCAGTACGCGTTGTTGTTTCCTGCTTGGCTCCGGCCCAGCTCGTCACCGTGCGAGAGCATGGGGACCCCCTGTGAGAAGGCGAGGGTTGCCAGAAAG
>JBKPAO010000086.1:0-60742 GCA_046726475.1 Gemmatimonadota bacterium
GACGGAAGGATCGACGGCAGTCGTCGGGCCAGCATGGTCTTTCCCGCCCCGGGCGACCCGATGAGAAGGATGTTGTGACTGCCCGCCGCGGCCACCTCGAGCGCGCGCTTGGCGGCGGCTTGGCTCCGGACATCGACGAAGTCGGCCTCGTCTCCCGTCCCGGAGGTCATGAGCGCGGCAACGTCGGCCCGGGTGGGAGCGATCGCCTGACGGCCGCACAGGTGAGCGCAGGTCTCGAGCAGCGTCCTCGCGCCGCAGACCTCGAGACCTTCGACGACCGAGGCTTCGGGCACATTGGCCTGCGGCAGGAGAACGCCACGGTATCGCGCGGCCCGCGCCGCCAGCGCCATGGACAGCGCTCCACGCACCGGCCGGAGATCGCCCTCGAGGCCGACCTCGCCGAGCACCATGTGGTCGCGCAGCCGTTCTTCCGGCAACTGGCCGCTGGCCACCAGAATGCCGAGCGCAATGGGCAAGTCGAACGCAGAGCCGTCTTTTCGGATGTCGGCTGGAGCCAGATTGACGGTGATCCTCCGAAGCGGAAAGGAAAAGCCGGCGTTGGCCAGTGCGGCACAAACCCGCTCCCGGCCTTCCTTCACCGCGCCGTTCGGAAGCCCGACAGTGGAAAAAGACGGGACACCATTAGTGATGTCGACCTCGACGTCTACCGGGTAGGCGTCGACGCCGAGGACGGCGGCGGAGCGTATGCGGGCGAGCATGTGGGCAGCGGGTAAGGGATTTCGGAACCTATCCAGGGCCGGAACGGCCTGGGTACCTCACGCCCGCCGGCGTGGACCGAATCCTGCAGCAAGTTTTGGCCGGTGCCGCCGTCGGGCACCGCTAGCCCGCACGGTGGAGTTCCCCCCAGCCCGCCGCCGCTGCGTGATGCTTCGATCTGGAGCTTGAGAATGGGTCGTTTGTTCGGTGCAATCCTGCTGTTGGCCGGCACCACTGCCTGTGCCGCCCCTCGCGCGGCCGGCGCGCCGCTCGCCCCGTTGGGGCGCTCCTGGGCTGTCCCTACTTTAGGACTGTATCAGGAGTGGTGGGATAAGACCGTAGCCTGCTCCGGAATGCAGGGCCGGATGACCGACGTAAACTTCTACGCCGTGGACGCCCCTGGTGGCGCCATCGAGTTAAATGGAGAGATGGCCCACGCGTGGTGGGTGCGGGAAGGCAATCGGATCTATCTCCCCGCCAGCGCCCTCGGTGAGGAGTGGCTGGTCCGGCACGAGATGCTCCACGCCCTGCTCAAGCGCGGTAGTCACCCTGCAGACATCTTTGTGAAAGCGTGTCACATCGCGTCCGCAGCTGTATGGCGGGATTCGACTTTGACCAGCGACCCGGGGAACCCGCACGGACGATAAGCCGCTCCGCGGCCTTCATCTTGCTGCCCGGGAGAGGTTGTTTCCACTGCTGCATTCTCAGACCTTAGGGAGATGCATCCAGCAGACCTTCGGGCATTTCGCGGGAGCAATTCGGCATGAAGGGACCCTCCGCTAGGGCCCGCTGGGGCGGGCTGATAGCGATCCTCGCTCTCTCCATCATCAGTGGAGGCTGGCTCCTCCGCCGGAAGGCAGCGCCCGAAGGGACTGTCTACCAGCAGGCCAGACTGTTCGAGAACGTCGTCGCGTCGATTCACACTCACTACATCGATTCCCTGGACGAAGGCGACCTCTACCAGACCGCCGCCAAGGGCCTGGTCGGCTCCCTGCACGATCCCTATGCCGAGCTGCTGACCCGCGAGAGCTATCGTCAGTATCAGCGTCAGATGGCCGGCACCGAGGTAGACGTCGGCTACGCCTCGGAGATGGGCAGCGGGAGCCCGCGCACTGCCTTCGGGCCGGGTGACGTGATCCTCAGCATCGACGGGAAGAGCACGTTGGGCTGGTCGGCCCGCAAGGTGGAGGAAGCGCTGGCTGGCGGCTCGAGCCCGTTCGTGACCGTTGTGGTGCGTCCCTGGGGATCGAGCACGTCCGTAGTTCGCCGCCTCACCCGTACCGTGGTTCACGTCCCCGCGACATCCGAGGGCATCCTGCTCAGCTCGAGGGTCGGCTACATCGAGTTGAGGAGAATCAGTGACGGAGCAGCAGGCGAGTTGCGGCAGGCGATCGATCGTCTGGTGGATGAGGGGATGCAGTCACTGATCCTGGACCTTCGAGGAAATCCCGGCGGGCTGATCAACGAAGGAGTTCGCGTCGCGAGCCTCTTCCTTCATCCCGGCGACACCGTTGCCGTCTCCCGAGGCCGCTCCGCGGGTCACTCCAAGGTGTATTTGGCGGGACAATCCGGCGGCTGGGACGATCTGCGCGTTGCCCTGCTGGTGAACCACGGTACGGCGAGCTCCTCAGAGCTGATTGCGGGAGCCCTTCAGGATCATGACCGGGCGGTCATCGTCGGTACGCCGTCTTTCGGAAAGGGCGTGCTGCAGACGACCTACCCCCTCGGGGAAGAGATCGCGATCAAGCTGACCACTGCCCGCTGGTTCACGCCCAGCGGACGCACCGTTCAGCGGCCCCGGCCCGACGCCGAAGGGGCATTCGGCAATCGGACTCCCTCGCTGGTACCGCAGACCTTTCACTCCGACGCCGGCCGTCCGATTCCCGATGCGAGTGGCATCCTCCCAGACCTGACCGTGCGCGGCGCACCTCGCTCGGACGCCGAACGGGCTTTCCTGGGCGCCCTGGGTGAGGACATCGGTATCTTCCGCAATGTCCTGTCAGAGTATGCCAGCCAGCTCCAGAAAAGCTCGAGCGCGCCGAAGTTCGAGGCGTTCCACGTCACCGACGACATGCGCGACGAAGTTTATCAGCGGCTGGAGCTGACTGGCATCGAGCTCCCCCGACCGATCTTCGACAATGCGTCGGCCTACGTGGACGAGCAGCTGGGCTACGAGGTCACCCGCGCAGTGTTCGGAGCGGTCGCCGAGGCGCGACGCCGCGCCTTCTCCGACCGGCAGATGCAGACCGCCACGCGAATTCTGCGGAAGGCGCGCACCCAGGAAGAGGCGCTCACCATCGCAGCGACCGAGCGGGCCAAGGGGACCAGCCGCTAGCACTCAGGCGGCCAATCGCACCGTAACCACCGTCCCCCGGCCCTCCTCGCTCTCCACCTCGACCCGGCCACCCCAGCTCTCCACCAGCCGCCGCACGATCGCCAGACCTAGACCCGATCCACTGGTCGTGGTCGAGAATCGCGGCTCGAACACCCGCGGGAGCAGTTCGCCGGGGATCCCTGCCCCATCATCCGCCACGCGAATACACCCGGGTCGCACCGTCATCTCCACCAGGCGCGCTCCGGCGTTCCGGGCGTTCTCCAGGAGGTTCACCACCACTTCCTTCACCTCGTCCTGACGCGCGGCGCCGTACGACTGTGGTTCCGCCACCAGCCGTACCTGGCAGCCCTCGTCCGCCAGGCGATAGAGCTGCACGACGTCGCTGACCACGGCATGGAGATCGACCCGATCGAGCGGCTGACCGGGGCCCGCTGGAGCGGCGAACCGGCTGAACGCGCGAGCGATGGTGTCCAACCGGTCGATCTCGGCGAGAATTCGCTCCGCCGTCTCGTTCAGGACGCCGTCGAACTCACCCCGCTTTTCGCGGTACACTCGTCGCAGATGCTGAATGCCGAGCCGCATCGGGGTGAGCGGGTTCTTGATCTCGTGCGCCACCTGCCGGGCCATTTCGCCCCAGGCCAGGACCCGCTCAGCGCGAGAGACATCGGTCACATCGTTGAGGGCCATGACGACGCCCCGCACATCGGGCCCTAGTGACGCGAGCTGCAGTGTGAGGCGGCGGCCGCTCACCTCCAGCTCCATCGATGCATCGGTGCGGGCATCGCTGAGGAAGCGGCGAACCGCTGTGGCCAGGGGCATCCATTCCGGCGTCAACCGATCGAGAAAGGACTCGCCTTCTTGGAGATCGGTCCCCAACAGCTCGACCGCCTGGCGGTTCGCGATCAGCACCCTGCCCTGAAGGTCGACTCCAACGACGCCGGTTGCGACGGTGGCCAATACCGCCGCGGTGCGCCGTCGAGCATCCTCCAGCGCCGTCTGGCTGGCGCGAATATCGTGGGCCATCCGCTCGAAGGCGGCGAAGACCGGCTCAAACTCGGCGGGAGGCCGGTCAGAGTGCGCCGGCATTGCCTGGCCTCTGCCGAACGCCAGCGCGGATCGGCGCAGCTCGGCAACGGGGCGGGAGAGAGTTCGCGCGGCGATCTGGGCCCCCGCTAGAGCCGCCGCGACTCCGGCAAGCGTCGCGAGGAGGAGAACAAACGCGAGATCGAGTTGGCGAACCCCGAGAGAGAGATCGCCGGCGAGCTGGGGCGTCGCCAGCACTCCGATCGTTTCCGGAGGCCCTGGCTGCACCACCCGATAGCCGACGCGCTCGGCCAGCTCGGGAATCGATCCTTCCTGAGTAACCTCGAGCTCGCCCTCGAGCGCCAAGTCCTGGAAGGCACGGGGGTCCATCAACTGGTCCATTACACCGAGGTCCTCCAGTACTGCGTTGCTGGTACCGGCGAGCCTTCCTCCTTCGTACAGTGCGAGATCCGCATCGATCCGCCGGCTCAGATCCAGCAGCCGCTCCGAGGACGACTCGTCGCGCAGGTTCCCAGCGGCGGTGGCTGCCGCGTCGCGCAGCGTTTGGGTAATCAGGAGATCGCGACTACGCTCGGCTTCATCGGCGAGCCTGGTAAAGCTCCACGCGGCGAAGCCCACGGCGGGCATGATGAAGAATGCGCCGAGGGTGACCGCCAGACGGATACGAAACGACTGCGCCAGCCTGCCCCAGCGGGGATGCGATGGGCGTGCGCCAGCGATCAGCTCCGCCAGGAACCAGAGCAGCGCGAGCAGCGCGACATCCAGGAGAACGGCCAACACGCCACGCACCAGGAGTGGGACCGGACCCCGCAGATCGATCGCCGCATGGATCGCACGAGTGCTCTGGGCCAGCACCAGCGGAAACTCGCTGCGCAACGACCAACCCTCCCGGCGCCAGCGAGGTGGCGGCGAAGGGCCTGCACTGTCGGCCGGCGGCGAGAGAGTAAGGGTGTAGAGCGGGGTGTTGTGGCCCGTGGGATCGAGCAGTCGTCCGACTCGCCCAGGCAGAATCAAGGCGGTGCGCGGTCCGATCGCCGCGGTCATGATTTCATGCGAGGCGATGCGAGCCAGGAGGACATAGTGCACTCCCGGCGTCCGAACGACCTGAGTAACCCGGATGCTGTCGCCCGGTGCGAGATCGCGCACCATCTTGGACAACATCGGGCCAGGAAGATCCAGCGAGTCGAGGGTGAGCTCATCCAGCAGCTCGCCGCGACCAGACCAGAGCGCGAGATGCGCCGGATAACCCTGATCGCCGAGCGCGGAGCCGTGCCACAGCGCGTACATCTCCGACGCATTCGCCGGCGACTTCGCGTGACGTGCCTGATCGGCGAACCGTTCCAATAGCGGCAGCGCGAGCGGATCGGGTTCGGTGCCCAGACGCGCGACGTCTCGTTGTGCCACCTGAAGTCTTCCCGACAGCTCAGCTCCCCAGGTCACCAGCGCTGCTGAGCTCCCGGCGACCAATGCTACGCCGATGATGGTCGCCCAGCGTGGGGCAGGAAGGGTGACGAGCAGCAGCGCGGGAGTCCAAAGGAACGTGTACCAATCAGGCCAGCCACCGCGCGGGCTCCACACCAAAACGCCGATGATAGCAGCGGCAAAGGCGATGACCACTCCAGCCACAATGCGCCAGCTGGTGTGGCTCTCGGAAGCGTTTCCCCGGAACAGTGATGCCGCGGCGATGATCAGGGCCGAGGCAGAGACCAGGAGCGTGAGCTGCCAGGTGAGCCAGAGGCTGACCGATACACCTCGAGTCGGCGGAGTGATGCCGCGGCCGAGACTGCTGATCAGATAGGGAGAGGCTAGCAGCAGAAGAACCCCCAATACGACGCCGTACCAATGTCGGGGTAATCTTCTCCGCCAGAGCCAGACTCCACCGATCGTGAGAAAGGTGCCGGCCAGCGCCAGCACACCCGCAGAGGCCGAGAGCGGGCCTAGCAGCGACCGGTAGAATGTCGCGGGAGAGAACAGCGGCTGGAGGCCTAGTGCGGCCCCGACCGGAGCGCGGGCGCCGAGCCAGAGCACTACGATAAGAAGGAGAAACCGGTCGAGGGGATTGGCAGCGAGCGTAAGTGCGACGATGAAGCTACCGAGAACCAACCAGACGATCAGCCGACTGCCACGGTGAAACACTAGTTCTTTGGCCGCGCCCTGCTCTGGAGGGACTGGCTGGACGCTGAAGAGCAGTCGAGGACCAGCGGTCGTCGGCTCTTCGTAATCGAACACGTCGGCGCTGTCAGGCGCGGCCCCCGGCGGATACACTGTGAGACCGACTTCGGTACGAGCCCGGAACAGCTCGGCCAGACTGCGTTCGCGATCGGGAACGGCGGGATGGGCCCAGATGAGCACGCCGGCCACAGCGCTCCGGCCGTCGTTCGAGTGGCGCCGCGCCTCGAGCACGACGTAATATCCACTGGCCCGCGCGGCGAATGAGTCGCTCGCGGTCCTGGGCGGCAAGCGATGTCGGCCCGCCCACGCCCAGGGACGATCGTGCGAGTCGAAGAGCACCACGCTCATCTCAGGGCCGGCAGAAGGAACCAGCCGACCAAGCACGTGCATCGCGCTGCTACGGCTGGGCGCCGGGCTCGACAGGGCGGCCTCGGCCAGTCGTTCGGCCCGGTGCAGCGCGGAGTGTAGATCTCCTGCGAGATGCTGTGACGCAGCGGTGACCCGCCGTTCGCGCTCCTCCGGCCAGCGCGTCTCGATCGACTTGAGCTGCCGCCCGGTAACGGTCAGGGTCGCCGCCAGCGCGAGCAGCAGGAGAGCCAGACTCCAGCGTCTCCAGCCGGCCAGCGGCCACAGCGCGGCGACTCCAGCAGGGACTGCGGCCCAGGCGGCCGCGATCCAGCCGAATGAGGGTTGCCGAAGCCATTCGGCCGCAACTCCTCCGGCAATCACCACCAGGACAACCCACAGACGCCCACGATGACGCAAAACCGGCACCCCTGGCGCTTGAAGGAAATGACCCCCGGCGCGGTCGGCGAGCGCCTGCTGCAGCGGCCCAGCCTGATCGTCCCCGTGGGCACGACAGAACAGCACGGACCTCACCTACCGCTCGGTTGCGACACGATCATTGTGGAGCGTCTGGCGGACGACCTGTCCGAGCTGTTCGGCGTCGCTCGCACGCCAACGGTGGAGTATGGAGTACACGCTGCCACGCGCCCGTTTCCGGGCGGTGCGGCGTTACGGCGCCGAACGCTTCACCGGGTCATGAACGAACTTATCGAATCGTGGGAGGAGGGGGCAGGCGTCCGCGAGTTCTTCATCCTGACCGCGCAATCGAGCGAAGGCCACCTGGAAGCGCTGGGCGCGATTCGGACCGATGAGGCGAAAGTACAGGTCATCGATATCTTCAGCCTCGATTTCGGCAATCTGCTGGAACGGCCGTCTCCGATTCAGGGCGGGGAGTTGGATACTTCCCTGCTCCTGTTCCTGGCGCCGCACTTGGTGCGCATGGACCTGGCACAGGATTACGATCTTCCACCGGGCAAGCCGTCCCGGTATCGGCCGGGACAGAGCCGCCACCTGCCGCCGGGCTCTCCCGGGTCGATTGGATTCCCGACCCTCGCCACCGCCCAGAAGGGCGAGATCCTGTATAGATTCATTCTCGACCGGGTCAGTACCTGCCTGGTCAAATCCTGATACCATCGGAGTCGCCATGCGCCTCGCCGCGCTTCTGTTTCTGCTCCAGGCGAGCTACGCCGTTGCCCAGGAGCCTCCAGCCGCGAAGCTGGTCATCCAACAGGGTGGCCGGGAGACCGGGAGCGAGGAGTTCAGCCTCCGGCAGGGGCGGGGCCATGGCCAGCCAGGCACCACGCTGCAGGCGACCGCGCGGTATCCCGCGGAAGGCCCGACGCTCCAGCTCACGGCGGCGCTGGAACGCACCCCCGAAGGGGCGTTGGCAAAGTTCCAAATGGATGTGCAGGGCCCGAACGGTCCCACGGTCATTCTCGCCGCCGGTTCGGGCGCCCGGCTGATCATCCGAACCGTTGCAAAGGGCTCCGAGGCGGGACGCGAGCTTCCTGGAGGACCTGACGTCGTGCTGTTGGACGATGGTGTTTTCTCCTTATACGGTGCCATCTCGGACCTCGCGACACCCGCGGGGAAGCCGCTCACAGCAGTCTTCCCCCGGACTGCACGGCGCTCCTCATTCGTCGCGCGGCGCGAGGGGGGCGGTGGCGGACAGAACCGTGTGTCGCTCAGCGGTGGCATCAGCGGCACTCTGGTGACCGACGCTCAGGGGCGGCTGGTTCGCCTCGAGCTTCCCGAGTCCGGTACCGTTGTCACCCGCGCAAAAGACTGAAACTGATACAGCGGCTCGCCCCCGAACTTTGTCGCAGGTTGAAACCTCTGCGGTGAGGTCCGCGTATTGGCGCGGTCGCAACTCCTGCAAAGGGCCTCTGCCATGAATTGTTGGTGTCGCCTCCTCGGCCTCGCCTGGGTAATCCCTGCATCGGTCAGCGCGCAGGACAGCACGCGAGCAATTCCTCCAGCCTCATCCGTCAGCCTCTCCCTGGACGAAGCCCTGCGGCAGGCGAGGGCCCACAGTCCCGCGTACCGGCAGACATTGAACAATGCGGCTCCCGCCCGCTGGGGTGTTAAAAACGCGTATGGCAGCCTGCTTCCGTCAGTGAGTGCATCCAGTGATCTCGGCTATACCGGATCGGGGCGGTCGAATTTCGGCGGCGGTTTGACCCTTCCCACCTCGCCCTTCCTGACCTCCGGCTATAGCCTGGGTCTCGAGTGGCAGTTGAGCGGGCGGACGCTGACCGCCCCGGCACAACAGAAAGCGTTGCAACGGGCTACCGACGAGGACATCAGCGGAGCCGGTGTCACGCTCACCTCGGAGATCTCGACCCAGTATCTGAATACGCTGCAGGCGGCGGCGCAGGTGCAGGTGGCGACGCAGCAGGTCAAGCGCAACGAGGACTTCCTCGCACTGGCCCGGGCGCGTCACCAGGTGGGCCAGGCAACGCTGCTGGATGTACGTCAGGCGGAGGTCACCAAAGCCACCTCGGACGTGGCGTTGCTCCGCGCGGTACAGGCTGAGAACGAAGCAAAGCTCGATCTCCTGCGACGGATGGGTGTAGAACCTCCAGTGCCGATCGAGCAGATCGTGTTGTCCGACTCGTTTCCGGTCACGACGCCAGATTTCCAGCTGGACAGCCTGCTCGCGCTGGCAGACCAGCACAACCCGGCGCTTCGCTCTCTTCAAGCGCAGGAACACGCCGCCGATCTCGACGTAAGAGCTGCGAAGGCCGACTTCCTTCCCTCGCTCTCCCTCAGAGCCGGGTGGAGTGGGTTCACCCAGCAGTTCACCAACGAGGACTTGCTGGTCCAGCAAACCCTGACCGACGCACAGGCCCAGGCCGCCGATTGCCAGTTCGACAACTCGGTCAAATCGGCGTTGTCGCTCGGCGGCGAGGTGAGCAACTGTTACTCCAGTAATGGACTGGTCGACGGTGGCGCTACGTTGCTCGATCCGGTCGCGCAGCAGATCCGGAGTAGCAACAGCGCCTTTCCCTTCCACTACACGGGACAGCCGTTCGGCGCCAATCTTACCCTCTCGCTTCCGATTTTCACCGGCTTCAGCCGTTCGCTTCGACTCTCACAGGCGCGCGCCCAACAGGATGACGCAGACGAGGAGGTTCGGGCGCGGCGTCTCGCGGTGCGGAGCGAGGTCCACGCCCGCTATCTCGCCCTGAACACCTTCTTTCAGGCGATCGCAGTCCAAGTGGCGAGTCGCGAGGCCGCGCGGGACCAGCTCCGGCTAGCCCAGGAACGGTACCGGCTGGGTGCTGGCTCGGCGCTCGAGGTTTCCGATGCCCAGAACGCTGTACAACAGGCCGAAGGTGATTACATCACCGCGGTGTACGACTACCACAAAGCCATCGCAGCGCTGGAAGCCGCGGTTGGCCGCCCTCTCCGCTAACCAGGAACGGACATGTCGCGCAGGTCGAAAGTTTGGCTGCTGGTGGTAATCGCGGTGCTGGTGACCGGCGGCCTCGTAGCGTTCCGGATCAATCGGAAGAGACACGCAGGCACCGAGGTGAAGCTGGAGCAGGTCACGAGGCGGGACCTGGTCAGCTCGGTGACCGCCAGTGGAAAGATCGAGGCCAAGACCTCGGTCGACATCAGCGCCGATATTACCGGCCGGATCATCGACATCGCTGTTCGCGAGGGGGATCTGGTGAAGCGGGGCCAGTTCCTGCTCCAGATCGACCCGGCACAGTACCAGGCCGCCGTTGCCCGAGCGGAAGGCGTGGTCGCCTCGACTCAGGCGACGCTGCTCCAGACCAAGGCGACCCGCGACCAGGCGCAGCGGGCGTGGGACCGGGCCCAACAACTGACCAAGCTGGGCACCAATCTGATCGCGCCGGAGACCGCCGAGCAGGCGCACACAGCGCTCGATGTGGCGGAGGCGAATTACCAGTCGACCAAGGCACAGCTGGAACAGTCGCGTGCCAGCCTGCAGGAGGCCAAGGACAACTTGTCCAAGACTCGCCTCACCGCTCCGATCACCGGACGCGTGGTTCGCCTCGCCGTGGAAGAGGGTGAGGTGGCCGTCCCGGGCACCTTCTCCCGCGAGACCGGGCTCCTCATGACCATCGCGGATCTCTCAGTGATTCTGGCCAAGGTTGAGGTCGACGAAACCGACGTGGTCCGGCTCACACCGAACGACTCGGTAGAGGTCACCATCGATGCCTACCGCGACACCACTTTCTGGGGCCGGGTCACCAAGATCAGCCACAGCGCCAAGCTCACGCCTACCGAGACCGCCTCTGGGTCGACGGACCGCGCGGTGGACTTTGACGTCGAGGTGACGATGCGGAATCCACCCGCGGACATCCGCCCCGACCTGAGCTGCACCGCCCGGATCATTACCGACACCCGCCAGCACGCGCTGAGTGTCCCGATCATCGCGCTCACTGTGCGGAACCACGAAGCCATCCCCAACGAGACGGAGGGTGCGCCGCCGGTCGACACTCTCCGGGAGCGCTTCAAGAAGAAGGAAGCCACCGGCGTCTTCATCGTCCGGAACGGCGTCGCCACTTTCCGCCCGGTTCGGACCGGAATCGCCGGCGAGGAGTATTTCGAAGTGCTGGACGGGGTCCGCGAAGGTGAGACCATCGTCGCCGGAACGTATCAGGCGATCCGCGATCTCAAGGACAGCGCTAGGGTACGCCCCGCCGACACAACGAAGACCCGAGACATCAAGGAATCGTAGTGCGCCTGCTGGAGGCAGTCGTCCTGGCGCTTCGCACCCTCAGGGTGCAGAAGCTCAAGAGCTTCTTCTCGCTGATCGGCGTGCTGATCGGCGTCACCTTCCTCATCGCCGTCGTTTCCATCGTGCAGGGAATGAATCGCTACATGGTGGACCGCTTTGCCAATACGCTGGTGGGGGCCAACACCTTCGAGCTGCGGCAGCGGCCCAAGATCACGACCGGCAATGTCCCCGAGGACGTCTGGCTCTCCTGGCAGCGGCGGCCGCGGATTAGCTACGAAGACGCCGATTACGTGCGTGAACGGATCAGGACCCCGGCGACCTTCGCCAAGTTCTGCGAGGACCGGGTGGCGTTGCACTACGGGACCAGGATCGCCAAAGACATCGATCTGATGGGCACCGAAGAGAGTTACTTCGACATGAAGCACTACGAGATCACGGCGGGGCGTGCCTTCACGTCACAAGAGGTGCGGACCGGCCTCCCAGTCTTGGTCATCGGAAGTGAGGTCGCAGAGAAGTTGCTCGCCGGGATCGATCCGGTAGGAAAGCAGGTGATGATCGGAGGGCTACCGTACCGGGTGATTGGGGTGGTGGCCAGACAGGGAACGTTGTTCGGCATCTCACTCGACAAGTTTGCCATCATGCCGTTCACCGCCCAGGGACGGCGTCTGATCTGTCCGCTGAACGTCCTGGATGCGCTGATCGTGCAGACCTCCGATCCCACCACGATGCTGAGCGCGCAGGGAGAGGCGGAAGCGCTCATGCGGAGCCGGCGGCAATTAAAGCCGTGGCAGGATAACAATTTCGCGTTTCAGACCGCGGAGGGCGCGCTGGGCAGCTGGCAGAAGATCTCGCGGATTCTGTTCATCGCCCTTCCCGGCCTGGTGGCGATTTCACTGGTCGTGGGTGGCATCGTAATCATGAACATCATGCTGATGGCAGTGAGCGAGCGCACCCGCGAGATCGGGATCCGGAAGGCGCTGGGCGCCCGCCGACGGGACATCCTGGCGCAGTTCGTGGTCGAGTCGGCGACTCTTTCCGGAGTGGGGGCGCTGCTCGGCATTGGCCTGGGAATCGTTCTCGCGTTCGTCGTCAAGGCGGCGACGCCGTTGCCGGCGGCAGTGGCCCCCTGGTCCATCGTCGTGGCTGCTGTGCTCGGAGTGACCGTCGGGATCGTCGCCGGCGTCTATCCGGCGAGCCGGGCCTCACGGCTGGATCCCATCACCGCCCTGAGGGCGGAATGACCCGGCTCCGTCGGGGCAGTTTGTTCTCCCGCATGCTGGAAGGGTCGGCGATCGCGCTGGACTCGATCCGCTCGAATAAGGTGCGAGCCGGCCTCACCATTCTCGGCGTTGCCATCGGAGTCACGGTGGTCATCGCCATGGCCTCGGCCATCACCGGGATCAATCGAAGCGTCACCGGCATCCTGGAGTCGGCGGGACCGAAGACCTTCTTCGTGTACCGCTACTTCTCCGGCGGGCTCGATGTATCGGATGGATCGGACGAGCTCTCTCCCTGGCGCCGGATGCCCTGGCTCACCGTCGATGAAGCAGAGGTGATCCGCAAGCTCCCCGCGGTCAGGGACGTGAATATCGGAGAGTACACCAACGGACCGGTGAGCTTCGAGGGCGCCGAGCTCAAGAGCGTTGCCATGGCGGGAATGAGTCCCAGCTGGAATCTGGTGAATGGTGGAAACATCCTGGCCGGCCGCAACTTTACCGCCATGGAGTACGCGGCAGGAGCGCGCGTCGTCATCATCAACGACAAGCTAGCGGAATCGCTGTTCCCCCGCCGCGACCCGATCGGCAAGCGGATCAAGATCTTCGGCCAGCCATTCGAAGTCATCGGATTGCACGCCGAGGCGGCGTCGCTCTTCAGCAACGCAGATGAACCACGGCTAGCCATTCCCCACACCACCTTCACCAAAGTCACCGACTATCAAAAGGGCTGGCTCGAGATCGCAGTGCTCCCGACCGAGAGCGCGACCGTCGAGGCAGCCCAGGATCAGGTGACGGCGGCGCTTCGCACCAAACGAGGGTTGCGGCCCGGGCAGCCGGACAACTTCGCGGTCGTGAGCCAGGACCGGGTGCTTGACACCTTCAACAAGATCACCGCCGCATTCTTCATAGTCATGATCGCGCTGTCGAGCGTAGGCCTGATGGTCGGCGGTGTCGGAGTCGTCGCCATCATGATGATCTCAGTCACCGAGCGCACCCGCGAGATCGGAGTACGCAAGGCGCTCGGCGCGACCCGGCGGGAGATCATGTTTCAGTTTCTGGTCGAGGCGGCGACACTGACCCTGGTAGGGTGCGTTATCGGGATGGGACTCGGCGCGCTGATCGCGTGGGCAATCCGGACGTTCAGTCCGATTCCAGCGACGGTGCCGCTGCTGTCGGTGGTCGCCGCAATCGTCGCATCGATTCTGACCGGCGTCCTCTTCGGCCTGTACCCCGCCAGCAGGGCCTCACGGATGGACCCGGTCGAGGCCCTCAGGTACGAATAGCCGGGGCCGCACCTTCTTGCACGTGCAACCTCCCCGACATCGCGCATCTCCCGGGCTCCTTCAAAGGAGGCACCATGCGAGTGCGTATGATGGCCGGTGGCGTGGCAGTGCTGTTACTGGCGTGCAGCCGATCGGCTCCCCATCCTGTCCGCGAGCAGACGGAGAGCAAGGTCGCTACAAACTCCAGCCCGGTCGCGCTAGGCTCGCTCGACCAGTCCGCTGCATCCCCGGGCGAGATCCCAGCCGCGCCGTTTTCACCCGACGCCTGGTCGCTAGGGTTCGATCCCACCACGCGGCTGATTGTACGCACTGGGCAGGCGGTCATCGAGGTGGACTCACTCGAGCCTGCGATCGCCGAGCTGCGGCGAATCGCACAGCGGGTCGGCGGCTTCGTGGCCGATGCCACGGTGCAGAGCGGGCGTAACCAACTCCGCTCGGCCACCCTTCAGCTCAAGGTGCCTACTGCGGGCTTCGACGATCTGACGCTCGCGCTGGGGCCGCTGGGCCGACTGCAGTCGGTGAACGTCAGCGCGGAGGATGTGAGTGAGGAGTTCGTAGACGTCACGGCCCGAGTCGCAAACAGCCGACGGCTGGAGGACCGGCTGGTGGAGCTTCTGAGGACCCGGACCGGACGGCTGCAGGACGTACTGACAGTCGAGCATGAGCTGGCGCGGGTCCGAGAGGAGATCGAGCGAATGGAGGGTCGCCTGCGTTTCCTGAAGGCGAGTGCCCAACTCAGCACTCTCGCGGTTAGCCTGTCGGAGCCGCCGCCAATCGTGGCCTCGCATCCGGGCCGGAGCATCATTGGCGAAGCGTTCAAGACCGCGTGGCGCAACTTCGTGGGTGTCCTTGCCGGTGCCATCGCGTCACTGGGCTTTGTGGCACCGATCGTGATCCTCGGATGGGGAACGTGGGTCGTCGCCAGGAGGTACAAACGGAGAACGGCGTGAGAGGTGAGAGGTGAGAGGTGAGATGTGAGAAGGCAGAAGCTACACCCCTCTCACTTCTTACCCCTCACCTCTTACCTTCTACCATGCCCGTCGACATCCTCGCCATCGCCGCGCACCGTGACGACGTGGAGCTCACCTGTGCGGGCACGCTTCTCAAGGCAGTGGACGCTGGTTATCGCATCGGCATTCTGGACCTCACGGCGGGAGAGACTGCAACCCGAGGGAGTGCGTCGCTCCGGGCGGAAGAGGCCGAACGAGCGGCTCGAATTCTCGGGGTGACGGAACGGCGTAACGCGGGACTCCCCGACGCGCACTTACAGAACTCGGAGCAGAGCCGGAAAAAGGTGGTGGAAGAGATCCGCCACTTCGCTCCGCGCGTGGTCATTCTCCCCTTCCCGGTCGGTCGCCATCCGGATCACCGCGTTGCATCGGAGCTGGGCCGCGATGCCAGCTTTCTCGCCGGGCTGGAGCGCTACGATGCAAGCGGGGCCGCCCATCGCCCGGACAAGCTGCTGTACGCGCTCTCCTACCGGGAGGATCCGGTCAAGCCGACGTTTGTCGTCGACATCAGCAGCCAGTTCGAGCGCAAATTGGCGGCAATCAAGTGTTATGCCAGCCAGTTCGACGGTGCCAAGGCGGCGGGTGAGATCTTCCCTACCGGTCAGGACCTCTACTCTCTGGTCGAGACTCAAAACGCACACTACGGCTCGCTCATCCGGAAGCGGTATGGCGAGCCGTTCTTCACCCACGAGACCATGGAAGTAGATGACGTGCTGAAGCTGGGGGTGAGGAGCATCTAAGGAGCACAGCCTGCCGCGTCTCCCGAGCAGCCCACACCTCGGCCCGGGCGTTCTTCGGACGTCAATTCGGCAGTATCTTCCCTCTCATGAAGCCCCCCGTCTATCTCGACCACGCCGCTACCACCCCGGTTCGACCCGAGGTGTTGGAGGCGATGATGCCCTACCTCACCGACAAGTCGTTCGGGAACCCCTCGAGTGCGCACCGGTTTGGCCGCGCAGCCCGGGCGGGCATCGAGCAGGCCCGCCGGCAGATCGCCGAAGCGCTCGGCGCGGAGCCGAGCCAGGTGATCTTCACCTCCGGTGGCACTGAAGCAGACAACCTGGGGATTGTCGGGGCGGCGCTCGCGGCGCGGGACCGCGGCGCGGCCATGTGCGCCGCGGTGTCCGCGATCGAGCACAAGGCGGTGCTCGCAGCCGCGCACGCCGTCTGTCATCTGGGTGGCCGTGAGGTGCTGCTGCCGGTTGACCGGCGAGGCATACTAGACCTGCACGCGTTGGACGAAGCGCTGGCCGCGGCGCCAGCCATTGTGTCGGTGATGTGGGTCAACAACGAGGTAGGCATCGTGCAGCCGGTCGGCGACATCGCGGCTCGCTGCCACGAAGCCGGGGTCATCTTCCACACCGACGCAGTGCAGGCGATCGGGAAGGTGCCGGTCTCGGTGAAGGAGTTGCACTGCACCTTGCTCACCATCTCTGGGCACAAGATCGGCGCCCCCAAGGGCATCGGAGCGTTGATCGTGCGGGACCGAAAGGCGATCGAGGCCATCATCCACGGGGGCGGCCAGCAGTTCGGCATCCGTCCCGGCACCGAAAATGTGGCGGGAGCGGTGGCGCTTGGGCGGGCGGTGCAGCTGGCGACGGCGGAACAGCCCCCCGTCGCCGAGCGGGTTGCCTCCTTACGAGACGTGCTGGCCCGCCGACTCAAGGCAGCCGTAGCAGACCTGGTCGTCAATGCCGAAGAGAGCGTACGGGCTCCCCATCTCCTGAGCGTCGCGATCCCGGGTGCGGATAGTGAGGCGCTGTTGATGCACTTCGATCTCGCCGGAGTGGCGGTGTCGAGCGGATCGGCCTGCTCCACCGGCGCGGTCGAGCCTTCTCACGTGCTCGTTGCCATGGGCATCCCACGAGAGCTCGCGCTGGGAACCATTCGCTTCAGCCTGGGCCGGGAGACCACCGAGGCTGATATCGAGCGCGCGGTGGAGGTGGTTCCTGGCGTGGTCGAGAAGGTGCGGAAGCTGGCGGGGGTACTCGGGCGGTTGGGCGGTCAGTCGGTCAGTCGGTCGGATGGTCCGTCGATCGGTCAGGTGTCGGGGAGCAACAGCGCACAACGCGAGCGGGGGGCGACGTCGGAGCCGACCGCCCGGGAAGGAACCCGATGACTGCCCGGGTCCTCGTAGCCATGTCCGGCGGAGTCGACAGCTCCGTCGCCGCCGCCCGCCTGGTCGAGCAGGGGTACGACGTGGTGGGCGCCACCATGAAGCTCTTCTGCTACGGCGACGAAGTGCCCGATCGACCCTGCTGCTCGCTGGACTCGATCAACGATGCCCGCGATGTCGCTGCGGCGCTGGGAATCCCGCATTATGTGCTCAACCTGGAAGACCGGTTTAACCTGCACGTGATTCAGAACTTCGTGAGCGAATACAGCAGAGGGCGGACCCCGATCCCCTGCGTACGCTGCAACTCGTTCACCAAGTTCCGCGATCTGCTGGCCCACGCCGACGCCCTCGAATGCGACTACATCGCGACCGGCCACTACGCCATCGCCCGCGAGGGGAAACTCTACCGCGGACAGGATCGGACCAAGGATCAGAGCTACTTCCTCTGGGGCATCGATCGCGCGGTAGTGGCCAGGATGCTGACCCCGGTCGGCGAGCTCTCCAAGTCAGCGACCCGGGCGTACGCCCGGCGATTGGGACTTACTACCGCCGAGAAAGAGGAGTCGGTCGAGATCTGCTTCGTGCCGAACGACGACTACGCCTCCGTGCTGGAGCGACACCTCCCGCCGGACGCGCCGGCGTTGGCCCCGGGGCCTCTAGTGACTACAAGCGGTGAGGTCATCGGTGAGCACCGTGGCTTCGGGCGTTACACCATCGGGCAGCGGAAGGGCCTCCCCGGTGGCAGCGGATCGCCCCGCTACGTAGTGGCGATCCATCCGGAGCGCCGGGAAGTCGTGGTCGGTGGAGCGGGAGAGCTCGCGGGGCATCGGGTCGAGCTCGACGAGGTCAACTGGCTCACCGATCCGCTCGAGGTCGGCGATCGCTGCGAAGTGCAGGTCCGCTATCGGGCTCGCGGCACACCCGCGGTAGTCGTGGAGCGCGAGTCCGATCGGCTAGGCCTTGCGCTGGAAACGCCGGTCCGCGCCATCACTCCCGGTCAATCGGGTGTGCTCTACACCGAGGCCGGGCTGGTGCTGGGCGGCGGAGTCATCGGCTAGGCCGGTGCGCTCCCTCCTCCTTCACTGGATACTCAATGCGGCAGCCCTGTGGGCCGCCGCGGCGCTCATTCCAGGTCTCGACTTCACCGGGGGTCTCGGGAAACTGCTTCTGGTTGCAGCTGTGTTTGGAATCGTGAACAGTACCCTGCGGCCCCTCCTCACCATACTCACCTGCCCGCTCATCGTACTCACCCTCGGCTTCTTCACCCTGGTGATCAACGCGGTGATGCTGATGGTGACCGGCTGGCTCTCGGAGAGCTGGAACCTCGGATTCACCGTCAGTGGCTTCTGGCCGGCGTTCTTCGGCGGGCTCGTCGTTGGTCTCGTGAGTATGATCTTGTCGGTGGGATTGGCGCCAAAGCCGAGTAAACACCACGAAATCAGGGATGAATTCTCGCGCCGCAGATGAACGCAGCCGGCTGCGTTCATCTGGGCTGAAAGACTTCAATATTTGAGGCCGGCAGAGTCGGCGAACCTCTTCATTAACTCCTGTTGCTCCGGGGTCAGTTCATCCGGCACGGTAACCTGGACCCCGACCAGCTGGTCGCCGCGACGGCCGTTCTTCTCAATCCCCTGTCCCTTGATCCTGAACTTGCGGCCGGGCTGGGTGCCTGGCGGGATCCGCAGCAACACCTTCTTGCCATCCAGTGTTCGCACCCGGAGCCGAGTCCCCAGTGCCGCCTGGGCCAGATTGATCGGAACATCGGCGAGGATGTCGAGTCCCTCCCGGCGGAAGAAGCGGTCGGGCTGGACCTGGAAGGTGATCACGAGATCCCCCGTCTGCTGCCCCGGACCACTCGCCTGACCCTGACCTCGTAGCAACACTCGGTCGCCGGTCTCGGTCGCGGGCGGTACCGTGATCGTCACCCGACGTTCGGCCCGGATCTCTCCAGCGCCCCGGCAGGTCGGGCATTTCTCCGAGGGTATCTTCCCCCGTCCCCGGCACTGTGGGCAGGGACGGTTCACCGCAAAATTCCCCTGGCCAAAGGAGATCGTCCCTCGGCCGTGGCATTCGGGACAGGTGGACCAGGTGGCGCCCGGCGCACCCCCGTTGCCCTTGCAGGTAGCGCACGTCTCGGTGACCGGCAGCGTGACCGGGATCTTGCCGCCGAGCATGGCGACGCGAAACGGCACTTCCACCACGGCCTCGAGCGTATCACCCCGAGCCTCTTCTCGGCGGCCGCGACCGAAGATCGACGAGAAGATGTCTCCCAAGCCACCGAGATCGCCGAAGTCGAAGTTCTCCGCTCCCATGTCCCCGGGTGCGCCTGCACCGGCACGCGCACCGCGCCCGGCACCGCTAGGCCGGCGGGGCATGCCGTCAAATGCGCCGTAGCGCCGCATCTGATCGTACTGTTTGCGCTTTTCGGTATCGGCCAAGGTGCTGTGTGCTTCGGAGACCTCCTTGAAGCGCTCAGCTGCCTTGGCGTTGTTCGGGTTGGCGTCGGGATGATACTGCTTGGCCAGCTTGCGGTAGGCCTTCTTGATATCGTCCTGGCTGGCCGTGTCGGGGACGCCGAGGACCTGGTAGAAGTCCTTGGCAGCCACGTTAGTGTTGACCTGGGTCGGAGTAGACCTGCACTCGCGCTGGCCGCACCAGCGCTCCCTTGAACCGATATCCCGGCTGGAACGTAGCGCTCACGGTGTGCTCCTGTGAGCGATTCGTGGCCGGTGTCGTCGAGACCGCCTCATGAAGCGCCGGATCGAACGCCGTCCCGACGGGGTCGATCCGTTCGACACCGGCATCCTCCAGCTGCTTCCACAGCTTTCGATCCACCGCGCTCAAGCCCTCGCGCAGCGATGGGAGCGGGGTGGACGGGTCGCTAGCGACCAGGCGATCCAGGTCATCGAGCACGTCGATCAACTTGGCTACGAAGCTCGCCTGAGCGCGGTCGGCCAACTCAGCGCGTTCACGGCTGCTCCGCTTCCGGTAGTTATCGAATTCGGCCGCGAGACGGAGATGACGGTCCTTAAGCTCTGCGAGATCGCGTTCCAGCTTGGAATCGCGACCGCCTCGGAAGATCGGCTGGGTGTCCGCAGTTCGGGACGACGGCTCCGCGCTCATGTCGGTGGACGCGAGGTCCCCTCCTTCGGCACTAGGCCCGGTCTCGCTGGAAGACCCGGTCATGCCCGCCGGGGTATCGTTCGGTCCACTATCGTCGTCGAGCTGATTTCTCAGGTCAGTTTGTCTAGTCACCCTTTACCCTCACTCTGTGAGACCCCCGGCAAGATAACACTTCCCCAAGCGTCAGAGTGGCAGCGCTTTCCCGACAGTAGCAGCCTGCCACACCTTATGGCCGTAAACTATTGCTATGCCGAACGTTGTGGTTGCGCTGGTGATGGAAGATGTGAGGCCTGGAGCCGCTTCGCTCAGTCGGTCTGACTGGCCTCTTTCAAGCGCCGCAGCAGCATATGGAGGGCAGCCTGTGCCGCCCGGGCTCGGATCTCATGGCGGGTGCCCGGAAAGAGAAGACGCTTTGCCTCGGTGACTCCGCCCAGCGTGCAGGCCAACCACACCGTTCCGACTGGCTTGGTGGGACTCCCTCCCCCGGGACCTGCGATGCCGGTCGCAGCCAGCGCGGCGGGAACGCCAAACTTTCGCGCGACCCCCTCAGCCATCCGCCGGGCAACCTGCCCGCTCACCGCGCCATGCTCCGCCAGGAGCGATTCCGGTACCTCGAGCTGCTCCCCCTTCACGCGGTTGTCGTAGGCGATCACTCCCCCGACGAACACGTCCGAGCTCCCCGGTATCTCGGTGAGACGCGCGCCGATCAACCCGCCGGTGCAGGACTCGGCGACGGCTAACCGGATGGCGCCAGCCCGCGCACGCTGGAGGACCAATCGTGCGAGGTCTTCGTCTCCTTCTCCATAGACGTGCTCGCCGGCACGGGACCGAAGTAGTTCGGCAGCGTCCCGGAGACGGTGGTCCGCTTCGTCGGCCGCGACGTTCCAGGCGCTCAGCCGAAGATCGACGCCTTCGAGGCCGGGAAGGTAGGCCAGAGTTACCGGAGCGATCTCACGCTCCACGTATCCCAGCCGCTCGGCCAAGGCCGACTCCGGAATTCCAGTAGTCCGGATCATCAGAGAGCGAATTACCGAGCTGTCCGCCCGCGGGGTAAGCCTGGGCACGACCTCGTGCCGCAACAGGTTCCGCATCTCCTGAGGAACCCCGGGCAGCATGATCACCAGGCCAGGCTCACCTTCCAGCCAAAGCCCCGGAGCCGTACCCCATCGATTGCGAAGTACGACCGCGCCCCGGGGGACCTCGGCCTGACTCCGGTTGCTTTCTGCCGGCTTTCGCTCCAACCGAGCAAAGCGCTCGAGCAGCGTCGCCCAGATGCTCTCGTCGAATTCGAGCGGAGCCTGGTAAAGCTCCGCCACGATTTTCTTGGTGATGTCATCCCGGGTCGGGCCGAGTCCGCCGGTCGTCAGAACGGCGCCGGTGCGCCTCAGCGATTCGGACACTGCATCGCGAATTTCCTCGGGCCGATCGGCAACCGAGGTTCGGCGAGTCACTCTCACTCCGCACGCGGAGAGCACTCGGGCGATCTCGGCGCCGTTGGTGTCCACCGTCATTCCGAGCAGCAGTTCGGTCCCGATGGTGAGGAGCTCGATGTCCATGGGAGCTGGGAGCTGGGAGTCGGGAGCTGGGAGCTGGAGGGTGGGAGCAGTTGCCGGTAGCAGCTAGGAGGGCTCTGCGCTCCCAGCTCCTCGCTCCTAGGTCCGAGCTCTTTCTGAGAAGAGCCCACGGTTTCGATAGAGATAGACGACAAACGAGTACACCGTCAGGGCGGCAGCGCAGGCCAGGGTCACGGCGACGAATCCACCGTGGAATTCGTTCCAGTACTGCGCGTACTGATTGTGCTCCCAGCCCATTGGTTTGCGGGCGTCGCGGAACGCAAACCAGAGAATTACGGCGCCGACGAAGACATTCTGCAGAGTGGTCTTGAGCTTCCCTGCCCCGGCGGCGGGGATGATTACGCCTCTCTTACTGGCCCACCACCGAAAGCCGGTCATCGCGAGCTCGCGGCCGATCAGCAGCAGGCACACCCAGAGCGGAATACTCCCCCAAATGGGAATGTCGTAGAGGTCGTGCCGTTGACGGGAAATCCAGTAGATCGGAATGAGCGTGGCGAACAGCAGGAGCTTATCGGCGATGGGATCGAGAAGCTTCCCCAGATCGGTGATCTCGTTCCGGCTGCGCGCGAGATGGCCGTCGATCACATCGCTAATCGCCGCGATCACGAAGATGACGAACGCAATCAGCTTGGGCCAGTACCCTTCGATGAAGGGCAGCAGGGCAATCACGGGCGTAAAGCAGATGCGGACCAGGGTTATGATGTTCGGCAGGGTCCACATGGCGCTGCTTACCCCAGATTCTTGACTACGTTCTTGCTGATCGCCTTTAGCGTGTCGAATACGCCCTCGCCGGTCAGAGCGACCGCCTCGAAGTAAGGGGCCCGCTCGACCCACTGCCCGTCCTCCTGACGAACTAGAAACTCCGATTCGTGATAGGGGTCGGGCGTGGTTCGCTGCTTGCTCGGGTCTACCACCGGCCAACCCGGATTCAGCGCTGACTGTAACTCGGCAATCGGCGCGGCATTGGGCAGATCCCGCTTGTTGTATTGAACGGCGAAGGGGATTTTCGTCACGTCGTATCCGTGCTGCTGCATGTTCTCGTAAAGGTTTTGCATTGCCTCGATGTTCGCGTCCATCCGCTCGATCTGGCTGTCGGCCACGAACACCACGCCATCCACTCCTTTGAGAATCAGCTTGCGCGACGCGTTGTAGTAAACCTGGCCCGGAACGGTGTACAGATGGAATTTGACCTTGAAGCCTCGGATATTACCGAGGTCGACCGGCAGGAAGTCAAAAAACAGGGTACGCTCGGTCTCGGTGGCTAGCGAGATCATCTTCCCGCGGGACGCCGGCGCCACCTTGTTGTACACGTGCTCCAGGTTGGTGGTTTTGCCTCCCAGTCCGGGCCCGTAGTACACCAGTTTGCAGTTGATCTCGCGCGAGGCGTAGTTGATCATCGACATGGGGAGGTTCCTCAGGACCCGAAAAGTTTGTCGATTTCGTCTTCTGCCTCGCCGAGAAACTCGGACTCTACGCCGGGAGCACTGGTCCCGTCACGATTGAACATGTCGGTGAATACCTGATTCAACTGCACCACCGCCGTTTTGACGCGGAGTTTCACCAGGCCGAGCGTCGTTCGGTTATCAAACAGCACCACGAGGATCACCCGCCGTGCGATGTCTGCCAGGTACATCGACTCCCGCTCGCCCTGATGGAACAGGGCACCAAACTCCGATTCGCCCAGCATCCGCGCGAGCTGATCGTTGGCACTGAAGTCCGCGGCAGTCAGCGACGCAAATGCCGTTGCATCGAAAGCTGGAGTCTCTCCAGTGGTCGAGACCATTTGCCCGGTTCGGTCCACGATCAAGGCGGTCCGGGCATTAGACTCACCCAGAAACGCGCTGAGTATGGATTGAATGCGCCGGGAATCGTCCTCCCGGAACGACCAGCTCGACGCACCACTCATCGAATCCGCCTCACACGAGGGTGGCTTCCATACGCCGGACGATCGCCTCGGCCCGTCGGCGGAGCATCGGCTGCCGCTCCCAGGCCAGATAATCCCGCAGCAGCCGAATGGTCTCGACCTGGTTCTGGCCGGCCAGGAAGCCGAGCGCCGCGAGGCGACGGAGAGGGCGGGGGCTGAACAGGTCACGGCGATGGTAGGTGAGCCGCTGCTGGGCCAGGAGCCAGCCGCCGGTCAAGCCCAGCACTACGCTTCCCGCAAACAGCCACCCGCGCGAGCGCATCAGCCCACGTCCTGCCGCGCCACCAGCGCATGAGCCAGGGTGACTCCATCGATGTACTCAAGATCTCCACCCATGGGGAGTCCTCGGGCGAGCCGGGTGACCCGTACGCCCATGCCAGCCAACAGCTGCTGGATGTAGGTCGCAGTCACTTCACCTTCCATCGATGGGTTGGTCGCCAGAATCACTTCACGGACTCCACCGGTTCGGACTCGCTGGACCAGACGGTCGAGCCGCAAGGATTCCGGCCCGATCCCGTCCAGCGGGGACAGATGGCCACCCAGCACATGATAACGACCCCGGAAATCGGTCGAACGATCAACCACAGCCACTGTGGACGGCTCCTCGACGACGCAGACCACCCCGCCGTCCCGCCGCGGGTCACCGCAGATCGCGCACGGCTGGTCCTCGGTCAAATTGCCGCATTCCTGGCAGGGATGGACCCGCTCAGTGACCGACGCGAGAACGGAAGCGAGCCGTCCAACCTGTTCAGGAGGTTGTTGTAAGAGGTGAAAGGTGAGCCGCTGCGCCGTCTTCCGGCCGATTCCAGGGAGCCTGGCAAGCTCGGTGATAAGCTCCTCGATCGCGCTCACCGGTCAGAAAGGCGATGGAAAGGGGAGCTGCGGCACTTTGCGCATCTCGGCCTGCAACATTTCGGCCGCACGACGCTGGGCCTCAGCCACAGCGGTCAGTACCAGTTCGCTGAGGAACTCGGCATCATGAGCCTCAAAGATCGAGGGATCAATCCAGACGGCGCGGACGGTGCCCCGCCCATCGGCTGTCACCTTGACCATGCCGCCGCCAGCCGTGGCCTCGATCGTACGGCCTGCGAGCTCGGTCTGTAGTTGCTGCAGTCGGCCCTGCATCTGTTGGCCGAGCTGAAATAGCTGTTGAAGATCTGCCATGCCTTCGGGTAGTCCTGCCATGGTAGTTTCGGTC
Source organism: Gemmatimonadota bacterium (assembly GCA_046726475.1). GTDB lineage: Bacteria > Gemmatimonadota > Gemmatimonadetes > Gemmatimonadales > GWC2-71-9 > CAVVWJ01. The sequence goes on from JBKPAO010000086.1 coordinate 24,773, forward strand.
TAGGAGTCAAGGGTCTAGAGTCGAGAGTCTAAGGCCAGGGGGGGACCCTTGACCCTAGACTCTCAAAAACGGCGTCAATCCACGATTTCTAAATCTAACGCATCGGCTGCCGTGTCGAGCGCGGGATCCTTGGATCGGAACTCCCGTAAACGGTCGGCCTTGACGCTGGCGTCGGACAGGCGCCGCTTGGGAGCCGGGGAACCTTCTGGTGGAGCTGCCAGGCTGACCCTGAGGCGCACTGGCTGGCCCAGGCTCCGGCTCAGAATATCTTCTACCTTGGCCGCCTCCTGTTCCAGCCGCTCGGCGAACAACTGGTTTGGCTCGCGCATGACCACATTCAGCCAGGGCAAGGCCAGCTCGGACGGCTCCACGGAAGCAAGCAGCTCGCCTAGGAGGCGGCTCTGCACCCTTGCCGCCACAACGATCGCGGGCCAGCCGGCCCGAACAGCCTCGATCGAGGGCGCCAGCTTGGCCGTGGGCGGGAAGGCGGGGACGCTGGGAGGCGGGGAAGCCTCTACAGTAGGCCGCTGCCCAGCTGGCTGAGGAGCCTGAGGCGCGGCCTTGATATCGGTGCGCGCCTTCCCCGCTTCCCCGCTTCCCCGCCGCCCCGCTGTAATCACTTCCTCCAGATCGACGATCCGGTCCAGCATGGCCCATCGAAGGAGCAGCGTCTCCACCGTCAGGCGGGAGTTCACATTGCGCCGAATGTTGACCTCGTTGTCGTGGAGCATCTGGAGCATTCTCAGGACATCACCCGGCTCCAGCCGTTCTCGGTACCGCTCCAGAGTTCCACGCACCACCCCTGTCAGCTCCTCGGGTTCCGCTCCCACCTGGAGCATCAGCACGCCACGAAGCACCTCGGCGGCGCCGGAGATGAACTCGGTTAGATCGATGCCGGCATCACTCAGGCGGTCGATCAGCGGAAACACGGCGGCAGGATCGTGGTCGACAACCAGCCGGAGCATCTCCTCATAGACCTCGTCGTCGGCCAGACCGAGCACTTCGCGAACCCGCTGCGCGCTCACCGCGCCGTCGCCAAAACTCAGGCACTGGTCCATGACGGACAAAGCATCCCGCATGCCTCCATCCGCGTGCCGTGCGATGAGCGTCAGCGCATCGTCATCGGCGGAGAGTCCCTCGGCTGCGAGCACCTGGCGAAGGCGGTCCCGAATCGCGTGAGGGCCGATCCGACGGAAGTCGAACCGCTGCAGCCGAGACATGACCGGGGCGGCGGAGGCTGCAATTTTCTGCGGCTCCGTGGTCGCGAATACGAACACCACTCCCGGCGGGGGCTCCTCCAGGATCTTGAGCAGCGCGTTCCATGCTTCCCGGGTAAGCATGTGCGCTTCATCGACGATGTAGACCTTGTAATGGCCCTCGCGCGAGGCGGCGTACATCGCCCGCTCCCGCAGGTCACGGGCGTCGTCCACTCCCCGGTTGCTGGCGGCATCGATCTCCACCACGTCGAGGTTGGCCGAGCCATTCCAGATGCGAAGGCAATTCTCGCATTCGCCGCAGGGGTCTCCGGCGGGATCGCGATGCCCGCAGTTCAACGCCATCGCCAGGATCCGCGCCGCCGTGGTCTTACCGACACCGCGGGGCCCCGTCAGCAGGTAGCCGTGCGCCACCCGCCCACGCGAGATCGCACCCCGGAGCACTCCGGCGACGTGATCCTGTACCAGGAGGTCAGAGAATCGTTTGGGGCGATAGCGACGGGCGAGAGAGATCATATCAGTAGGGCAGATGGGCGGATGGGCAGAAGAAAAGTGCCTCAGGCACCCCGAAGCGACACCGGACATCGCTTAGCGCTGCTACCGGCGAGGTCCTGACGCGGTTCACGCGCCGGCGCCCTTCGGACCTGAGGCATCTCAAATATAACCTGCCGGACCAGGGGAGTCAGCCCAGGATAGCCCGCTGGCTTTGCAGCATCTTCTTGAGCTCCCAGGTCTCGGCGACCACTGCCCCAAGCAGGAATACGATCGCCGTGTAATAGACCCACAGGATGAAGAGCACGATGGCGCCAAGGTTGGCGTCGCCGCTCAGGCCCTCCAGGGAGGCAAAGTTGGCCAGATACAGAGCGTAGAGTCGTTTGGCCAGCTCGAAGAGCAGCGCCGTGAACGTCGCGGCCAGCAGAGCGGTTTTCCAAGGGAGCCGGCGAACCGAGGCATAGCTGTAGGTCACGTAGAACAACGACACCGAAAAGCTGAATGCCAGAAGCTCTCCGAGAATCCGCCCCAGTGTAGAAACGAAGAATCCGAGCTGGGGAACGCTGGCGGCGCCTCGGGCCTCCAGGATCGTCAAACCGGTGGTCAGAAGTGTGTTTGCCAGAAAGAGAACCACTGTGGCAATGACCATCAGGGCATCGCGCAGCTTGGCCATTAGGAACAGAGTGATGATTGCGCGATGCCGGGTCGGCCGCAGGGAGACGTCATAAATGTCGTTCAGCGAGGTTCTGATGCCGGCAAACATCCGGGTACTGAACCAGAGGAACGCTGGTGCGGCATAGAGCGAGAGCTGACCGCGATTTCGGGTGATCCCGGTCAGCAGACGTTCGATGACGCCGAGGGGATCGCGGCCCGGCGTGGTCGACTGCGGCAAAAATCGGTGAAACAGATGCGCGGTATCGGGCTGGGGGCTGTGGGTCACCGCTTGAGCAAGATGAGTCAGCCCGATGAGCAGGAGCAGAATGAATGGAACCGCCGCCAGCAGCGCGTCGAAGGTCAACGCGCTGGCCAGAAACGGGATGTTGTCTTCGTCGGCGGCTTGCAGGGTGCGGCGGAGAAATCCGGCGGGGGAACGGTACCACCCGCCGGCGCGGACGTTGCTCAGGCGAGCGGCTCCTCCAGATCGGCCGGCGAGCGGCGGCGAGCCCGCGCATCGGCAAGGCGACGCTCCAACTCCTCACGGGGCGAGGGCGGGTTGTTCCGGGTGTAGCGGCCGTGGCCCTCGGCTCCCGCCTCCATCTCCTCGTCTTCTTCGTCTTCCAACATTTCGTGGAGCGAATCCTTGGCGCCCCCGAACTGTTGGCTGATCTCATCCAGCTTCTCCTCGGTCATCGCCCGGAGCTTCCAGAGCTTTCGCTGCAGGTTGCGCCGGGTCTCCTCCCCACTGGTGGGAGCATAGAGCAAGGCAACACCGGCCCCCAACAAGGCACCCCAGAAGAGCCACTTGGCGGACGCATCCCCGCCCCGTTCCACATACACCACCTCTCGCTGCTGCTTGCGACGCATACGAACCTCCTATTCCCCGGCGTCGGGGTCGTCGGCTGCCGCAACCAACACCGGCTTGAGCGCCGCATGGTGCTGGATCGGAGCGTGGATGAACCGGTTGACCTGTTCTTGGGTCCCGTTGACGTTCAGCTGCTCGAACAGGAACGTAAAAGTCTTCTCCAGATCGGCGGCGATTGCACCGCGGATCTCCTCCGGAAGCGACCACAGTTCACGCTTGAAGGGCCCGATCGCCTTCTTCCGTGCCTTGTAGTAGAACTGCTCCTGGGTATCACCGCTTTTGCGCTCGCTGGCCGCATTCTCGTCGACCCAGCGCCGCATCTGCTCGCGCAGCGTCGAGGGAAGCCGAGGATGATCGAACACAATGTTCTGGAAATTGGTGGCGAGGTGAATCTCTGCAGTCTCGATGCGGGGGAAGTTGCCGAAGGCATTCGATGGAAGCGTGCTTGCACCGTGCTGTACCGCGCCGGCGAGCTGGTACTCCTCCCGCGCCACCTTCGACAGCGCCGCGAGCGCGGTCAGGTCCAGCTTCACGTCGGCCATGGTTCCATCGGGAAGCACGACACCGCCGTGGCTGGTCCCGGTCTGCACCGAGATCTTGCTAATCCCGGCGTGGCCACCGGAGGCGGCGAGGCTTTGATTGTATCCCTGCATGAAGGCATGCAGTTCCTCGACGGTGCTGTTCTTCATGCCGACTTCGCCGATCTCCGCTCCGACCGAGACCGTGACTCCTGCCGGCTCCTGACCTCGGATGAACGCGGTGATCTCCGCGGCACGGTCGTAGTTGAGCCGCTGCTGCTCGGACAGGGTGGGCTTCGAGAGATCGACCAGGGTCGAGGTGTCCACGTCGATATTGTAGAATCCGGCCCCGATTTCCTCCGCGATGAGCTTCTTGACCTCGCCGACCTCTCCCTCCGGGTCCGACTGGTATTTCTTGTGGTTCACCTGGCAGTGATCACCCTGGATGAAGAGCGGAAGCGCGTAGCCTTCCCGAAGCGCCGCCGCGATCAGAACCGCAACATATTCCGCCGGACGCTGCTCGGTGTACGCGATCTCGGATCGCGCGATCTCCAGGATGATCGCGCCCGCCTTCCCTGCCCGAGCAGCCCGAAAGACTGCCCGGGCAGTGTCGTAGGCGAGCACCCGGACATTGATCGCAGGAACGGTAAAGCCCCCGCACTCGCCCCGGCCTCGTGCCAGATAGAGATCGTTGATCGACGCGGGCCGGGCACCGGTCACCTGCCCTAGTTCCCAGAGCAGCCACCTGGCGGCTTCACGCTCATCGCCCTCTCCAAAAACCGCCTGCCAAGCCAGTCGGTCAGTTGCAGCGGAGCGAAGTTTGTTCGGGTCCCGCAGCTTGAGGCCGCCGGGAACCAGCGCCACCGCACCTTCGTACAGATCTACCACTCGCTGCGTTGCATCAGCCATGCAGGTCTATCCCCTTCAAAGCAGTATCCATACGCCGTTTGCCAAAGGTAGGCCAGGAAGCGAAGAGCGTCAAACAGGTGCGGAAGGGCTGCGTCAGACCTCGTCCGTGGGAGCCGACGGCCTGTTGCCAGCCGGTTCATATCCCGGTCGACCCATAGCGGCAAAGGTGAGCCGCTTGCCTAACTCGACGCCCGGCTGGTCGAACGGGTCGATGCCATACCAGACCCCGGCATAACCTGTGGCTAACTGATAGAACATCAGGGCCTCCCCCACGGTAGCTGCGGTAAGATCTGGAAGGTGCAGACTGCAGTTCATCCGGCCCATCTGTGCCAGCGCGGCAGAGGTGGCCTCATATTCCGCGCGAAGCAGCTCACCGAGGGTGTGCCCCGGCAGGTAATCCAGATCCCTCGGTAGGCTCGCGGTGGCAGGGCGCGGAATGTTCACATCCTGCCCGAAGTCCTCCACCGTGGCAAAGGTGATCACCTTGTTGAAGGGACCTTCCATGAACAGCTGCACCTGACTGTGCTGATCGGTTGCGCCGACTGCTGCCACCGGCGTAGGACCCACATTCACCGTCTGCCCTGAGCGATCGACCCGTTTGCCCAGGCTCTCGGCCCAGAGCTGCCGGTACCACTCGGCGAAGTCGCGCAAGCGGTCGGTATACGGCATCAGGACATGAATTCCCGCCCCATGCTTCACATCGGCCTCCCAGTGCAAGGCCGCGTAGAGGCCTGGGGGGTTCTGCAACAGATCGTCCGCTTCAGACCGAGTCAGCGCCTGCTGAGCGCCCGCGAGCAATCCCTCGATGTCGATGCCGACGAGCGCGGCGGGCAGAAGCCCAACCGGCGAAAGGACGCTAAACCGCCCCCCCACGTCGGTGGGCACATCGAGTGTCGCGATGTGATCCCGCTGAGCCAGCTCGCGAAGCGCTCCGCGCGAGGGGTCGGTGGTAAACACGAGGTGACGGTAGGCTGCGGGACCGAGCGCTTCCTCCAACCAGGCGCGGACGACTAGATACTGGGCCATCGTTTCCGCGGTCCCGCCGGATTTGCTGATCACATTGACCAGCACTCTCCGGGGGTCGATACGCCGAAGCGCCGCGGAGACCGTGACGGGGTCGATGTTCTCCAGCACGGTCAGCCGAGGAAAGAAGTCCCGGGCTTCATCGTCCAGCTCGTTCCATGCGGGCAGTCTCAGTGCGTTGAGAAGTGCCTTAGTTCCGAGAGCCGATCCGCCGATGCCCAGGACCAGGACGTGATCATGCGCCTGCCCCAATCCCTCGGCGAAGGTTCGGATGGCATGAACGGTGGGACCCTGGTTCACCAGATTGTAAAACCCGTACTCACCTTTTTCGCGTCGCTTTTTGACCTCGGACTGCACCTCGCCGAATCGACCAGCCAGTCCCTGGAGACCATCGCGGTCCAATCCGTGCTTGCCATCCAAGTACTCGCGGAACATTCGCCCGTAGGCCAGCTTGATCACCCGACCTCCACCATCAATCCGTCGTACGCGGGGAATATCCCTGCGGGCAGTTTGCTCTCCAGGTCGGCGTGCCCGGTTTCATGGGTCAGATGGGTGAGATAGGTGCGGCGGGCGCCCAGGGACTGGGCCGTCTCGATTGCCTCCGCAATGCTCATGTGGGTGGGATGAGGCCGCCACCAGAGTGCGTTGAGAACCAGGACGTCGAGGCCGCGCAGTCGCTCGCGCTCCGGCGGCGCGATGGCCTTCACGTCGGTGATATAGGCCAGCCTATCAAATCGGTAGCCAAACACTCTGACATGACCGTGCTGAAACGCCAGGGGAAGCACCTCCACTCCGGCGACCCTGATCGTTCGATCGGGCTCGGTTTCGTACAAGGCCAGACGCGGCTTTGAAGTTCCCTCGTAAGGTCGTACGGCGTCATCGAAAATGTAGTTGAAGGAGGAGCGAAGTCGATCCAGTGTCTCTGCCGGGCCGTAGATCGGGAGTGGTTGACGCTGGGAAAAGATCCTCAGATCGTCGATGCCATTGATGTGATCGGCGTGCTCGTGGGTATACACGACGGCGTCGATCCGGGAGTATCCGGCGGTAATCAGCTGGAGCCGGAGCTCCGGCGGGGTATCAATCAGAATGGTCGAGCCCTCCGCCTCGAGCACGGCACCCGACCGTGTGCGCTTGTCCCTGGAATCAGTAGAGCGGCAGACCGGACACCCACACCCGATCTGGGGCACACCGAACGAAGTGCCGGTGCCCAGAAACGTGAGACGCATCTCCTAAACTGCTTCGACCTTGAGGAGGTTGGTAGTACCAGGCATGTCGAAAGGGACGCCAGCAGTGACGACGAGGCGCTCGCCTGGCTGGGCCAGCTGGCGGTCGAGGATCTGTTGTCGGGCGACGGCCAGCATGGTGTCGTAGTTGGTGGAATGCTCGGTGAGCGCGGGGGTGACGCCCCACACCAGAGAGAGCTGCCGGAAGGTCTCCGGTTCTGGCGTACAGGCGAAAATGGGGACGGTCGGGCGGCAGGTCGCCACCTTTCGAGCAGTGAAACCGCTGCTGGTGAAGCACACAATGAGCGGAGCGGAGAGCATTTCCGCCGCGGCGCACACGGCGACGGCGATCGCGTCCTCCGTCCTGATCGGCCCGCTCGGCGATGCTTGATGACCGCGGAGGGCGCCGCCCTCGGCCGAGCGGCGGCCCAGGGCTGCGTCGATCGTCACTCCCCGCGCCTGTCGCTGCGCCTCCATCTCGCGGGCGATGCGATCCATGGCCTGCACCGCCTCCAGCGGGTAGTCGCCCACCGCCGTTTCGGCCGAGAGCATCACCGCGTCGGTACCATCCAGAATCGCATTGGCCACATCGGACGTCTCAGCACGGGTCGGGCGGGGCGCGTGCACCATCGACTCCAGCATCTGGGTGGCGGTGATCACCGGTTTACCGTGCAGCCCCGCCTCCCGGATGATCTGCTTCTGAATGAGCGGGACCTCTTCGAACGGCAGCTCGACACCGAGATCGCCACGGGCAACCATGATCGCGTCCGACGCATCGAGGATACCACACAGGTTCTTGATTGCCGTATCCTTCTCGATCTTTGCGATGAGCTTGACCCCGCGAGGCACCAGCCCCCGAAGTTGCTCCAGATCTTCCGAACGGCGGACGAACGAGAGCGCCATGTAATCGACGCCCAAGGAAGCGAGTTGCCGGACATCCTCGATATCCTTCTCCGTCAGGGCCGGTGCGCTGACCTCGATACCCGGCAGATTCATGCCCTTGTGCGGCTTGAGCTCACCTCCATAGTGCACCACCGCCTCGACTCTTTCCTCCTGAACGCCACGCACCTCGAGCGCGAGGAGCCCGTCATCCAGAAGAATCGTGGAGCCCACCCGAACGTCTCGGGCGAGATCGTCGTAGGTGGTAGGAATCTCGCCGTCGTGAGCGCCGGCCTCCGGTGCAAAGACCACCCGCTTCCCCGGCTCGAGTTTGATGGGTGCCTTGAGGTTCCCGACCCGGATGCGGGGTCCTTGAAGATCGACCAGTACCGCAGCAGCTTCGCGACGCCCCTCAAGCACTGCGCGAAGTTGATGGATCCAACGAGCTCTGATTTCGGGAGTTCCATGGGACGCGTTGATCCGCACAACGTTGACTCCGGCGTCCAGCAGCGCCGTCATTTGTGCGGGCTTATCCCAGGCGGGCCCCAGGGTGGCAACGATTTTTGTACGGCGGATTGGCGTGCGTGGCATGCAGGAGTTTAATGCACAACCGCTACCCCTGCATCACGACCTGTCCCCCCACTACTGTCAGCAACGCGCGTCCCGATCGGACTGCTTCGCCATCGCCGCGCTCCGCGGCCGGATCAAACGACCAGGCCACCAGATCGGCGTCGAATCCTGGGGCCAGTTGTCCGCGGCGTTCGGCGGTACCAGCGGCGGCAGCGGCCCTCACGGTGTAGGCAGCCAACGTTTCCTCGAAGCCGAGCTTCTCGTCGCTGCGCCACCCCTGAGCCGGCGATCCATCGTCAGCCCTTCGCTCGAGTGCCGCATACATTCCCTCGCGAGGGTCGAGGGAAGCGACCGGCACATCGCTGCCGAATACCAGGCTGGTGCCGAGGCGCAAGAGAGATTTGAAAGCGTATGCGCCTCGACCTCGCTGACCCCAATGGCGGTCGACCAAAGGGATGTCGGTGAGCAGATGGGCCGGCTGCATAGAAATCACCAGACCCTGCCGGGCCGCACGCGGTAAATCGGCGGGCTGGACACACTGAAAGTGCTCGATGCGGTGGGGGACCGCCGCTGTGGGTAAGCCATCCAGCAGATCGAGCGCACGACGAACCGCGGCGTCGCCAATGGCGTGCACCGTACTCGCGATCCCTGCTGCCGCGGCAGTGTTCATGGCCCCGCGCGCTTCTGCTTCGCTGGTGATCGGCATGCCCCGGTCGCTCGAGCCTTCGTAGGGTTGCAGCATCCAGGCGGTGCGGGTTCCGAGACTCCCATCCATGAACATTTTGACGCCGCCGATTGTCAGCCATTCCGACCCCTGCCCACTACGGACCTTTCCAGCGATCAGCTCTGAAAGCGCCGCGACCGGCGGCTGAAACAACACCCTCAACCGCAGTTGCTCCGACCCCTCGAGCCGGCGGAAGGCATGGAGGGTGGCCATGCTCTCCACCTCGTGAATCCCGGTGATCCCCAACCGGTGCGCCTCCGTCTGGGCCTCCAGCAGAGCGACATCGAGTACATCACCAGACGGCTGAGGCAGAAATGGGGTTACCAACTCGATGGCACGCTCGAGCAACAAGCCGGTCGGCTCGCTGTTACCGTCTCGTACGATCCGGCCGCCAAATGGATCAGGCGTTGTACGAGTGACCCCGGCCAGCTGGAGCGCGGCCGTGTTCACCCATGCTGCATGCACATCGAGCGAATCGAGGTACACCGGTAGAGACTGCACCCGATCCAACGCGTGGCGGTCGGGTGGAGACGACCATCCGTTGGCGTCCCAACCCTGCCCCATCACCCAACCTTGAACGGGAACGCCGGCCGCTACTCGCGCGACCGCAGCCCCCAGCGTCCTCGACCCTGCGAGCTGAACCCGCCGCCGGTTTAGGGCCCAAAGCCCCAGGTGAGTATGCCCGTCCACCAGTCCTGGCGTGACCAGCGCTCCCGGCAGGTCGAATTGCGGTACGTCGTTACCGACCGACCGAGCAAGCCTCGCTGCCGGCCCTACCTCCCGAACCTGTCCGTTCTCCCACCAAACGGCATTGCCCTCCACTCCAGGTGAGAAGGAGAGGATGCGTCTGGCCCTGAGGAAGCCGCTGGCCTTCGGTACTGATCGCATGGCTGGAACATAGCCGCCGGCGCCAGGGCCAAATCCCCGGCTGGGCGGCCAAAACCCCGGTTTCCACATGTGGAAAAGCCCCGGAAGTGAATATCTTATTAGCGTGTAAAACCTCAGAAAAACCTTGAAGTCTCCGGTTTTACATCGCGAGCAACTGGAGCGTAAACACTATAAATGTCGAGAGTTGCTATTCACATCGAAAGCAACTTCTCGGAATTGCGACAGTGTCGCCTTGGTCCAAGTAATTATGCAGACATTCTAATTATGAACATCTTCGACATGGCACAAAATGGCTTGGCGGTGGGGTCGGATTGCGAGGCGGGATTCAGCCGAAAAATCAAAGGCTTGGGCGGGTTCCCAGGCCAAAATTGTCACATTAGCTGTGAGAGGAGTTGATCCGAAAAACTGGAGATTGCCTGGCCGACGACAGGTCGGAAAAATCGCTATGAATGTCGAGGAATCGGGTGATTTAGCAGGTCAACGCGAGAAGCGAAGCTCCCCACCACCCCCGCGATAGAGCGGTCCTACGAACCGAATTGGCGAAGCCTTAAGAAGCTTGGCCAAGTCCCCCTTCCCTTCCACCCGAAGGGAGCCGACAAATCCCCGGCTCCAAGTGGGCGCCACTACGAGCTCCGCATTTTGATTCCCGTGGCGAAGTCCGGAGACAGACCATTGTTCCGTAATCGGTCGCTCCACTCGAGTACTGTCACCGGCGGTCCGTCCGCTCCACGTCAATTGAGTTTTTCCGATCTTGAGGCTGTAAACGTCCGAGGTGGTGTCCGGATTATCGTAGTAGGCTGAACGGATCTCGTGTAGGCGAACCTCTGCAATCTCGGCTGCGTTGAGGAGGTTCTCTCGGCTGGCGTACAGGTCCAGGACCAGATCTCGGCGGGTCCCCCCCGGCTCCAGCGTCGCGAGCGTCCACACCCCAATAAGCTGGTAATTCCGAGGGTCGCGTTCGGCGATACGGCGCTTGCCGACCTGCACCGCATCGAGGTAGTACAGGCACACCTTTGATGGAGTCCAGGAGGCGAACTCGGGCTGAGCGCGGGTGAGCTGCTGGAGAGCAGGATGGAGGGAGGAATCCTGGCTGGCGGTCAATAGCGTGAAGCCTGATTTCAACTCTTTGCCTGCGGCTTCCGGCTCTACCAAAAATCGAACGCAGTACCCGTTTCGCAGTCCCTCCAGACGCCAGATGTGCGCCTGCTTCATGGCGGGTGCCGTCTGGCCCGAAAGGAGCGAGACGGCACAACAAGTGGCTGCCGCCACTCCGAGCGTCACGCGCGTGCGGATAACGATCTCCAGTAGGCTGTGAGTAATGCCTCAGGTGCCCCGGGGGGTGCTCCTGACAGCGGTGCGAAGCTCAGCGTAGTCCTTGGGATCGAGCGCGTTGAACTGGAGATTGCGGTAGGCAACTCGGCCGTCGGGAGCAACCACGTACACCGTGCGACGGTTATAGCCATCGGGATCCTTGCTGGCGTACTGCTTGGAAACCCGTTGCTCCGGATCGCTGAGCAAGCGAAACGGAAGACCAAGGCTCTGGGCGAACTTTTGGTGGGTGCTGACTGAATCGGTACTGATGGCCACCAATACTACATCCGGGCCGAACAGACTGTCGTACTGCTCAGCAAAGGTGCGCATCTCTGCAGTGCATCCTTTGGTGAAGTCCCGCGGATAGAAGGCCACGACGACAGTCTTGCCCCGGTCCCCCGCCAACTGGTAGGGAGACTCGATGGGGCCGACTATTTCCTTGCTGGCCCAAGGCAGAGAAAAGTCGGGAGCCCGGTGGCCAACGTCGGGGCCCCCCTGGAGAACAGCCTTCACCTTTCCAGGATTCTGCTGTGCTGAGAGGGCGGGTACTCCGACACTCAGCAGTGCTGCGACAGAAAGTGTAAGCTTGGCGAGACGCATATCATGACCCCTGGCTGCTGAAGTGATACTCAGTCCTGAGTGACACGGCGAAGAACGGCGTCGAAGTCCTGGGTGCCGCCGATGCCGGTGTAGGCAACCTTGCCTGTTCGATCTACGATGACGACGTAGGACGTGGCGGGAACCTGATAGGCGCGGGTGCTGGTGCCCTGGTCATCATAGAGCGGCTGAAAGCCGGGCTTGTGCTGATCCAGGTATTTGCGGACCCGCTCAGGCGTCTGATTCACCGCGACGTTGACGCCCAAAAATTCAACCTTGTCCCCATACGCCGCCTGTGCCGCTCGCACTCGCGGCAGTAACTGCTCACAGAGCTCGCACCAGGTCGCCCAGAACTCGAGAAAGACCGGCTTTTTGCCAATGTAGCGGCTCAGCGCGACAGGCTTGCCATCGAGATCGTTTACCTCGACAGCGGGAGCCCGGCTCCCTACCGCGATACCGGACTCCTGCGCTCGGAGCGGCCGTACCACTACCGGAGCCAGCCAGAGCGAGCCAAGGACGAACAACAAACTTCTCACAGTACGGTTCCCATCCTGACGAAGTAATACTCGGACATCCCGATGAGGAGCACCCCTCCGGCTCGCTTGATGACGAGCATCCACGCACCTGAGCGAGGCAAGGCTGCAAGGCTTCCGCTGAGCAGCCCGACCACCACGAGGAGTGCGGTGAGCCCGAGCGAGAACACGAAAAGGTAGAGAAATCCAAGCCATGCGCTGCCGGTGGTGCTGACAAAGGTCAGCACTGCCGCAAATGCCGGCGCTCCGCACGGCGCGGCTACCAGACCTGATGTCGCACCGAGCAAGAATACGCCGGGAACGGAGCGTGCGTCGATGCGGGACAGCAATGCGCTGACCCCGGCGGGAACGGTGATGGTAAAGACGTCCAACAGGGCCAGGCCAAACACCAACAGCAGGTTTCCCATCACAAACAGCGCCCAAGGACTGGAGCTCACGCTGCCGAACAGAGTACCTGAGAGGCCGGCCAGCAGCCCTAGCAAGGAATACACCAACGCCAAACCGAGCACATACGCCAGGGTGAGAACTACACTACGCCACCGCGAGCGGGGTGCCGCCGCGCCGGCACCCCCCAAGACCCCCGCCGTGATCGGAATCATGGGATATACGCAGGGAGTGAGGCTGGTCGCGAGACCTGCGACAAACAACGCTGCCGCGGCGGCAACAGGCTGATCCTTCAGGGCGGCTTCGAGACCGGTCAATGCCGCCCCACCGGTGACGCGGCTCCATACCTCGTCGCGACGTATTGGTCGAGGATTCCGAGGAACTCGGCCACGATCCCATCGCCTCGGAGGGTGAGCAGAAGGCGGCCGTCCACATACACCGGCGCCTTCGGATCCTCGAAGGTTCCGGGGAGAGAGATGCCGATGTTCGCGTGCTTCGACTCTCCTGGCCCATTCACGACGCACCCCATCACCGCCACCTTGAGGTCTTCCACTCCCGGGTATTCGTCACGCCAAACCGGCATCTTCTGTTGCAGATAGCTCTGAATCTCCTGCGCCATCTGCTGAAAAAAGGTGCTCGTAGTGCGACCACATCCGGGACAGGCGGTGACCTGCGGGGTGAAGCTCCGGATGCCGAGTGACTGGAGTATCTGCTGCGCCACCCGAACCTCTTCGCTGCGATCTCCGCCCGGCTCCGGCGTAAGGGACACCCGGATGGTGTCGCCGATGCCCTCCTGCAGCAGGATGCTCAGGGCGGCGGTGCTCCCGATCATCCCTTTGGCCCCGAGTCCCGCCTCGGTGAGGCCCAGGTGGAGCGGATAGTCGCACCTGGCGGCCAGCAAGCGGTAGACGTCCACGAGATCCTGAACCCCGGAAACTTTGGCACTCAGCACGATGCGATCGTGCCCCAGCCCGGTGGCCTCGGCCAGGGCGGCGGACTGGATGGCGCTCTCAACCATCGCCTCAATCACGACCGATCGCGTGTCTTGGGGAACCGAACGGCGGGCGTTGCTGTCCATCATCGCGGTCAGCAGAGCCTGGTCCAGTGAGCCCCAGTTGACGCCGATCCGCACCGGCTTGTCGTTGGAGAGGGCGACCTCGACGATCGCGCGGAAGTTCTCATCCCGACGCTTGCCGCCGACGTTCCCAGGGTTGATCCGGTACTTCGCGAGCGCTCGCGCACACTCGGGATACCTGGTGAGCAGGAGATGGCCGTTGTAGTGAAAATCCCCGATGAGAGGCACGCCGATGTTCATTCGCTCCAGTGCTTCGAAAATCGCGGGCACTGCCGCCGCCGAATCCTCGTTATTGACGGTGACCCGTACAAGCTCGCTCCCTGCTCCGGCCAACTCGGCCACCTGCTGCACCGTGGCAGAGACGTCCGCAGTATCGGTGTTGGTCATCGACTGGACGACAATCGGATGTCCTGAGCCGACGGGGACACCCCCAATGAGGGTGGTGACGGTACTCCGGCGAGCGGCGAGTGGCATTCGCGAAATATAAGCGCTGCCCGCTTCCTGGTCCGCGGTTCACGGTCCTTGCTAGATTCGGGGATGTCTGGGCCCTTCCTTCGGCGCGCGGCTATCACTGGAGTTGCGAGCTACGTACCCGACCGGATCCTCACCAACGCAGAGCTCGCGCGGACTCTGGATACCTCAGACGAATGGATCATCACCCGAACCGGAATCCGGGAGCGTCGGATCGGAAGGCCGGGAGAAACGACTTCGACCATGGGAGCGGAAGCCGTTCGACGTCTCATGGCACGGTGCGGGCTCGGAACCGGCGAGATCGACGCAATCATCGTGGCTACGATAACCCCGGACATGCTTTTCCCCGCGACGGCGTGTCTGATTCAGGACCAGCTGGGATTGACCGGGACCTGGGGATTCGATCTATCCGCCGCCTGCTCCGGATTCCTCTACGGGCTCACTGCCGGTGCACAACTGGTCGCGAGCGGCGCTCACCAGCGGGTCGTCGTCGTGGGTGCCGACTTGATGAGCTCCATTATCGACTCGCTCGACCGCACCACAGCGGTGCTTTTTGGCGATGGGGCGGGAGCGGTGCTCCTCGAGGCGGGCCAGGCCGAGCGCGGCATCATTGATTTCTACCATCGGGTCGACGGCAGCGGCAGGAACGACCTTCTCATGCCGGCGGGAGGAAGCCTCTTACCGCCCAGTGCCGCGACGGTTGCGGCGCGTCAGCACTATTTGAAGCAGAACGGGAAGGTTGTCTTCAAGTTCGCCATCTCCCAGATGGTTGAAAGCGTTCAGATCCTCCTGCAACGCCATGGGCTCACCCCAGCTGACATCGCAGCGGTGGTACCCCATCAAGCCAATCAACGGATTTTGGATGCCGTCGCCGAGCGGCTTGGGGTGCCGCAAGAGCGGGTGGTTTCGGTGCTGGCCTGCTACGGCAACACCACCGGAGCGACGTTGCCTCTCGCATTGGACGCAGCGGTGAGTTCTGGCAGGATCAAGCCGGGAGACCTGGTGGTCTTTACCGCCGTGGGTGCCGGCTTTACTGCTGGGGCGACGTTAGTGCGATGGTAAGGCGGGAAAGGCCCGCCTTTCCCGTCATGCCCGATTACGCCCTGGAAAACTCCGCGGTCGTAATCGCGGAAAGGTCCGCTTCGGACAGGTTCAACTCCGCGGCAGTGATGCTATCGAGAGCATGCTCCACGGTGCGGGCGCTGGGAATCACAATCACGGTAGGCGATCGAGCCAAGACCCAGGCCAGAACCAATGCATGGGGGGTGACCCCGAGGCGGCTCGCCATCGGCCGGAGCACGGGATGGGCTGGAAGTTTGCGATTGAGCCTGCCGCCGCCGATTGGGCTGTAGGCAAGGAAGCCGATCCCGTGGTCGGTGCAGTACTGAACCACTCCCTCGGTTAGAGCCTCACGGAAAAAAGGATTCAATCGATTCTGCACGCTGGTAATCGGAACGATTTGCTCCGCTTGCCGGATCTCCGTCACGGACACGTTGGAGAGGCCGACCCATCTGATCTTTCCGCTACGCTGAAGATCGGCCAATGCCCCAATACTCTCGGCGAAAGGGACCCGAGGGTCCGGAGCATGCAGCTGGTATAAGTCGATCCGTTCGACACGCAGCGCCTTCAAGGATTGCTCGCATGCTGCCCGGAGTTGGGCAGGGCTGCCATCGACCTCCCAACGGCCACCCGGCCGCCGAAGTCCGCCTTTCGTGGCAACGGTCACTCCGGTAGCTGACCGCGAGCTCAGCGCTCGAGCAATGAGGCGCTCGTTGTGACCAATCTCGCTGTCATCCAGACAATAGACGTCCGCGGTGTCGATCAAAGTGACGCCTGCGTCGATCGCGGCCTGGATGACCCGAATTCCCTGCTCCTCGGATGGACGGTCTTGGATGGAAAGATGCATGCCACCGTAGCCCACGGCGGTAACCGGTGGAGCGTCGACACCGAGCTTCCGGCGGGGAATCACTGCACGCCGAGCGTGGGCAGGAGGAAACGAAGGAGTTCGTCTCGTACGTCGAAGTAGATTGCCATCGCGTGGGCCGACCCGGGGACCAACCTTCCGGTCACGTGAGACAGCCCGCGGCTCCAGGTCGTAACGTTCGCGCCGCCATCGAAGGGGTCGTCGCGGGCCGAGGCCAGGAAACAGGGCGTGCTGAGCCGCTCGAGGGTCTTGCGGATGCGGTCGGGCCCATCGGCGCCAAACGCCGGAGCTCCTGCAGGGCCCAAGGTCGCTACCGCTCGAAGCACCGGCAGTTTTCCGGCCGCGAGCAGCACGCCACTCCCGCCGATGCTTGCACCGACCAGCGCGAGCCGGCCCGCGTCGATGAAGTTCTGGTTGGCGCCCCACGATACCACCCTCAGTACGTCGTCGTCGATCCGGCCGAAGCCGACTTTGCCGATGCTGCTGACGAAGGCTTTTCCGAACGCCTCCAGCCCCAAGCCCTCAGGCGTATCTATAACCAGCGGTCCTTTGGGCGATATGATTGAGGCGCCGTGCCCCCTCTCGTCGAACGCCAGCGTGGCAACACCGCTTTGGACCAGATCCGCCACCAGGGGTGCATAGCTGTCGCGCGTCGCGGGATACTGGTGCGCAAGGACGGCCAGCGGAAAGGCCGCCCCGGCGTAGTCTGCGGGATAGGTGAGAGTGCCCTTCAGGATCAGCCCGTCTCCCGCTGGAAGGGACATCTCCAGAGGTGCCAGCATCACGCCAGGCCAAGCTGCTTGGTCAACCGCTGCCAGTCAGCCAACGAAATGATGCCCTGGTCCTTGAGCGGGGTAAGGGTCGCCAAGATCTCGGCGCGGCTTCCGTCGATGCGGCGCTCGCGCAGCTCGGTGATCATTCGAGAGAAGCGGTGTTCGTACTCATCGGGTGCCAGTTTTCCGTCCTTTCGCTGGCCGCTGAGCTTCTTGAGCTCTTCCGCAACGCGTGCGGGCGTCACGGGCTTGAGTGCACCTCCCTGCTGGTCAGCCGTCATGAGATCCTCTCGGAATGCGTAAGCCGACAAATCTGCCTCACTCCATTATGGCTGTGCCCGGCGCGCGGCGTCCAGAGTAGTAGTCGGATCTGCTCCAGCCCAGGTGACGTCTGCCGTCGGCCCATAGGTGGCCGGGACGCGATCCTCCAATATCCGCAGACAGACCCCCACCTGCGCTCGGTGATGCGCTGTGTGCAGGACCCGGCGCCAGAACACCCAAATCCGCTGACGCCGGACATCGAAGAATGGAACCTCGGCGAGCCAGAAGGCTTGGCCTGCATCGGCGAGAGGAACTAATCGAGCCCGAGCGAGGGTCACTAGACGCTCGATGTACGCCCGGACCGGTGCCACATCCCCTGGTGGGAGGAGCGATTCGGGCGGAGGCTCGGACAGTCCGATGAACTCCGCGAAAAAGCGCCGCTCAGAGAGGATCTGATGAACCAGAATCTGCCGGATCGAGCTGCTCCTGGTGTGGGGCCGGAAGTCGAGCTGGTGATCCTGAAGCTCTTGCCACACCGACGCGAGCTTGTTGGTCTCCGAGGCATACGTAGCGACGATATGCTGAAAGACGGGACTCGCCCGAGGAACGTCGTGGTCGGGAATGTACGTGTGAGGATATTCCATCGTGCCAGTGAGGTGTGATGACTGTGGTTCAGACCAACGCCCGCCGGCCTTGCGACCGACGGGCGCTGTCGTGTAACGGCCCAGGCTACTTGCAGATGACCACGATCACCCGCACTCGCTGAAGCCGCACACGTGGCACTTCATACAGCCCTCCGCGAACTCAAGCTGAGAACCGCAGTCGGGGCAGGCGCCCGACAGCATCTCCTGCATACCTCCAAAGATCATCTGCTCACCTCGGCTTCCCGCCTGGCTCGAGGGCGTCGCTACCACGGGAGCGAGATCGGTCTGCCCGGCAGCACCTGCTCCGGGCAGCAACTCCTGTTGAATGCCCTGCTTCTCCTGCATCCATCGCTCGATCGCGATCCCGACGGCATCGGGAACGGAGAGAATCTTGTTCGGACCCAATCCGATCACCCGATCGGAACTGATCCCGCGAAGTTGCCGGTAGATCTCCTTGATCGGGATACCGGAGCGAAGCGCCAGGCTGATGAGCCGGCCCAGTGACTCCACATCGGCCATCAAGGCGCCGCCGGCCTTGCCCAGAGTCATAAAGACCTCGAAGGGCTGACCCTTGTCATCCTCGGTGATAGTGACGTAGAGCGTGCCCAGCGGAGTCTCGACCCGGCGGGTGGTCCCCCGCAGGACTTCGGGACGGGAGCGCTTCTGCCGCCGCTGAAGATTCTCTGATTCCAGGTCATGCACCAATCGCTGCAATCGCTCGTTCTCCGCCCGAAGCTCCGCGATCTCGCCATGGAGGTCGGCGGAAGCAGCGGAAGTGGCGGAAATAGCGGAAGGGTCCCTGCTGGGACTACCGCTCATTCCGCTCTTACCGCTCGTTCCGTGGCCCTCTTGGACTTTTTTAGCCGTCGAGCCGGTCGACAGCACCTGCATTTCCCGGCTCCCGTCCCGGTACACCGTCACGCCTTTGCAATTCAACCGGTACGCCAGGCGATAGATCTCCTCGACGTACTCTTCGGTGGCCTCCTGTGCGAAGTTGCAGGTCTTGGAGATGGCGCTGTCGTTGAACTCCTGGAAGGCAGCCTGCATCCGGATGTGCCATTCAGGCTTGACGGCGTTGGCGGTGACGAACACCCGCTGCCATTGCGCCGGGACCTCGGGGAACTGTATATGGCCCGCCTCGGCGATCCTGCGCATCAGATCGTCGGAGTACCAACCCTCGGCCTTGGCGATGGCCACAAAGTCTTCGTTGACATCGGGCATCAGAACCCCGGCCTGATTCCGCATGAATGCCACGGCAAAAAGCGGCTCGATGCCGGAGCTGCATCCGGCGATAATCGATATCGTTCCGGTGGGAGCGACGGTGGTCACATTGCAGTTCCTCAGCCGCCGCATCGGCCGCACCCGCTCACCTTCGGCGTTCCGGGCTGCAGTCTCGTCGGGCCCCCAGATACTCTGAGCCCACTCAGGAAATACTCCCCGTTCGCCCGCGAGGCGCTCAGACTCGACCTTGGCCTCCTCGTCTACGAACTGCTGGATTCGACGGCCCAGCGCCACCCCTTCGTCCGAGTCGTACGGGACGCCTAGTTTGACAAACACGTCGGCCAGACCCATGACACCCAGGCCAATCCGGCGGATTCGCTGGGCCAGATCGGTGATCTCCGGGAGCGGGTACTGATTGGCGTCGATCACATTCTCCAGGAAGTGGGTGGAGAGGTGCACCACCCTGCGCAGCCGATCCCAGTCGATCTCCCTCCCGCCTTTTCCTTCCCGGACGAATGCTCCGAGATTAATCGACCCCAGGTTACAGACATCGTAGGGGAGCAGCGGCTGCTCACCGCACGGATTGGTCGCCTCGTACTCCCCCAATTGCGGGACGGGATTGTAGTAGTTGGCCTTATCGATGAAGAAGACCCCCGGCTCGCCGGTCTTCCAGGCACCGTGGATGATCAGCTCCCAGACCTCGCGGGCGCGAAGCTGCCCGGTCACCGCTCCAGTCTTGGGATGGATCAGATCGTAGCGACCGTCAGCCTCCACGGCATCCATGAAGGCGTCGGTCACCGCAACCGAAATGTTGAAGTTGGTGACCTTGGTGGTGTCGTCCTTACAGGTGATGAACTCGATGATGTCGGGATGATCCACCCGCAGGATTCCCATGTTGGCACCCCGCCGGGTGCCGCCCTGCTTCACCACGTCAGTCGAGGCGTCGAACAGGGTCATGAACGACACCGGGCCGGAGGCCACACCCATGGTTGAGCGGACGATGTCGTTCTTGGGACGGAGCCGGGAAAAGCTGAATCCGGTGCCACCACCCGACTGATGCACCAGCGCCATAGATCGAAGGGTGTCGTAGATGCCGCTCTTTCCATTGGAGAGCGCATCGTCCACCGGAAGGACGAAACAGGCCGACAGCTGCCCCAGGGGCCGGCCGGCGTTCATTAGGGTCGGGGAGTTGGGAACGAAGAGCCGATCGGCCATGAGCCCGAAGAATTCCCCCGCCAAGTCTTCCGCGGCCTGATCGGACTTGCCATAGCTCAGGTCGGCCTGAGCAACGGTGCGAGCCACCCGCCAGAACAGATCGCTCGGACTCTCGACTGGGGTCCCGGTCTCGTCCTTCAGGAGGTACCGCTTTTCGAGCACCGTGATCGCATTAGGCGAAAGCCGAACCGCGTCCCGTGGGGTGGACGATTTCATGGAGCTCCCCGTTTGAAAAAAGATTGATCTCAGAGGGCCAGCGTGTGCTCAGCGAGTCTGCCCGACGCTGCACTAACCCTGCGGTCCTTGGACTCCCAACCGAAACGGATGGCCAAGCTAGGACCGCCGATCAACCGGCACAATAGCGCGGAAAGCGCGCACAACTACGTACGATCCGCGCGTTCACATCACAAATATAAAGCTAGTGTCGAGATGTGGAGAAAGTTGAGGAGTGAGGAAAACGCGGACAGACGGACAGGCCGAGAAAACAGAAGAAGCCGGAGAAGAGGAGAAGAACAGAAGAAAGGCCCGATAACATAAAATCGGAAGCCAACGCTCAAGACCCGAGATGCGAGCCGAGTTCTGTATGAGTGAAGTCCGCTGCTAGCCCTCGCGACCTTCCCGACCAAGCAACGGGTAGCGGCCCGATCGGTGGGCCCGAGCCTCTTCGATGTAGTGAGTCCAGGTCGCTTTCATGCGATGTGCTAATGCGGAGTCCACGGACCGAACGATCCGGCCGGGCACGCCCATGACCAAAGACCGGGGAGGCACCTGCATGCCTTCGGGGATCACTGCGCCCGCTGCCACGACACTGCCACTCCCGATAGTGACTCCGTTAAGCAACACGCTCCCCATCGCGATCAGGCAGTCGTCTCCCACGATGCAGCCATGGAGAATGACCCGGTGGCCGACAGCTACCCGGTCGCCGACGGTGCAGGGCACCCCCGCATCCACGTGGACGATGGTGCCGTCCTGGATGTTCGATCGGGAGCCGATCACGATGGGAGCCATGTCGCCCCGGAGGACTGTGTGATACCAGATGCTGGCGTCCTCACCGACAGTGACGTCACCCATAATCGCAGCCGTCGGCGCAACAAAGGCAGTTGGATGGATTTTTGGCATCCGCGAGCGGCGGCCGTTACTGCGGCGTAGGCGGGAACAGCATCTGGGTCCACGCCTCTATCGGTGCCCCATCTTTTACCGCAGGATGCCAAGTCACCGTCCAGACAAAATTCCGGACGGCACGCTCGAAGGCGGGATCGTCGGAAGGCTTTAAACGCATGATATCAACGGTGCGACCCTCGGCGGAGACCTTGACCCAGAGGAGTGAGGGCCGAGGTGTCGGTCGGGCGTCGGCAGGAGGAGTGACGAAAGGCGGGTTTACCGGCTTGGGCCGCTCCTCGAAGCAGGACCCGTCGGCGTTGTAACCCGGGCCGGGAACGCAGCCACCACCGGCACGCCGCTCACTCTGGCGCAGGGGGACGGGCGCGCCCACCTGGGTTAGCTGGGGGGTCAGCTCCTGGATTTGGCCTGGATGGACCACGACGGTATCAGAATAGAAGTTGTAGCGGGGAGCCGAAATCGCGAGGGCGTGCGGGCCCGGTGCGAGTCGAGTGAGCGCTTGAGCAACCGGCTGCTCATCGATCATGACCGTGGACCCACGCGGTAAGCCGATCAGCCGTATCCCCCCGCTGTCCACCGGACCGACCACGTCGGGTGTCGCGGGAGGCGGGACTGCCGCGGTATCTCGAGAGGAGCTCCTCCCTACCGTGTCTTTCACTGACGGGACAGCCACCGCCACGTCCCCGGAGTCCCTTGGAGGAAGAGCAGTCTGACCGGCGGTGGCGTCGACCCTGCTGGCTGCGGTGTCCCGGGTCTGCCTCGACGTTTCCGTCAGTGTGTCTGATACGACGTCCCCCGAGGCGAATCCGTGCGCCGTATAGTAGTAGAAGGCACCGCCGGCCCCGCCCAATACCGCAAGGAGGATCCAGAGCCACGACCACGAGGAGCCGCTGTGGCGCATCGCGACCGACCGGTCGGCCACTCGGCGCGGCAGTTCGCGGCGTTCCCGCGGGGTCAGCCTTCGATTGACCAATGGCGAATCGAGCGGGGTGGTCGGCTGACTTACGATCGGGGGGAGCCCGGCACCGCCGATCGAGACACCTGCCCCAGCCACCGCGGCCGCTGCAGGTGCGAAGGTGGCGATGCTGCTGCGCACCGCACCAGGAGCTGCGATCGGCTGCCCCTGAAAGGAGGCGATGAGCTCTTCGCAGCTCTGAAACCGGTCAAACGGATCCTTCATGAGCATCCGTTTGATGACCTCAAACAGCCGGCGCTCGTCCGCCGTGATCAGACTCGGCGTGGGGATCGGCTCCGTAATGTGCTTATAGCCAATGGAGAAGCTGTCTTCACCGTCGTAGGGAACGCTTCCGGTGAGACACTGATATGCCACGATACCCAGGCTGTAGATATCGCTTCGGCCATCGATCGGCTGGGCTCGCGCCTGTTCGGGACTCATGTAATGCGGCGTACCAATGGACATCCCCGTGCCGGTCAGCTTCTGCCCCGACGCGGCTTTGGCGATGCCGAAATCGGTCAGCAGGCTTTGCCCGAACTCGTCGAACATGATGTTGTCGGGCTTTATGTCCCGGTGCACGATGCCCCGCTGGGCAGCATAACCCAAGGCGCTGCCCGCTTCTAGCAGCAGCCGACGGATCTCTGCTGGGATGAGCTTCTTCCGGGCACCAAGCACCGCTGACAGCGAGCCGCCCCGGAGATACTTCATGACGAAGTAAATGACCCGCCCTGACCGGCCGACCCGGTAGATCGGTATGATGTTGGGATGTTCGAGCTGTGCCGCGGTCCGTGCCTCCCGCTGAAACCGCTCCACGAATTCGGTATCGAAGGCGAGTGAGAACGGCAGCACCTTGACGGCGACCTCTCGCTCCAGCTGCCGGTCGCGCGCGCGGTATACCATGGCCATGCCACCGCGTCCCAGTTCTTCGATGATCTCATACTCAGCCGTGAGAGACTCACGGACCAGATCCAGCTCCTGCAACACACCGGTCGCGATGGCGTGGACGGGAGTCGTTGCCATGAGATCGAGGCCACAGGAGGGACAAAACTTGGATTTCCCGGTGATTTCGCTGCCACAGCGGGAGCAGAACATTGGCGCAAGCTACGCGGACGACCCGCTGAGTCAAGCGGAATCGCGTGGCGTATCGCGAGAGGGGTTGCGATAAGCAGGGAGCCGGGGCAGTGGGGAAGCGGGGAAGGAAAGAGCCGAGCTAGGTATCGGTACACCAAAGCTTAGAGGGAAAATGGTGCACCTTCCCCGCTTCCCCGCTGCCCCGCTCTAAATGGCACGTCACGTGCAGCGATAGGCCTGGACCGCCACCCCGTTACACCACCCTGGAGAGCTTGTGGTACCGTATCACACGATAGCCTTCAGCCAGCAAAAGCTTCGGGCTGCGCTCCGCCGCGCCGCGGGCCAAGAACCCCCTTTCAACTACGGTTTCGTGGTCCATTCACGGCGGCAGAACGAGCGGCCCACGCTCGGTCTTATCACGCTGCACGGTGAGAGCCTGGCGTTCAATGAGCGGTTACTCAAGTCTCTCGATGGCCTCCCGCTCTGGTTGTTCGGCCATGCCCGGATCACCCTCCTGCCCGGCGTCACGATCACTCCCGCCGAAGGGGGCCGGACCAAGCAAGCCGACCGGCCGTTGGCATCTATGCTTATGAATATCGCCACTTTCGATACCAGCACCGGGGTGACTCAACACCTGGTCCAGGTCGAAGCTGTGGTGAAGGCCGAGAGCCTGGTACAGCCGCTACTGATCCTGACACCATCCAGACCGCCGGCGTGGCCGTTGTAAGCGGGACTGCGGGGCAGCGGGGCAGCGGGGCAGAACGCTGAAAGCAAGAAACCCTCCGATGGTAGCCTATCGGAGGGTTTTGAAATTTCTACCACGGCCCGGCTGCCTAGCCGCCCCGCTGCCCCGTTCCCTTCTCCTCTACGACCTGAAATTCCTGGGTTCGGCGATCCTTCCGCCCACTGGCATCGGTCACGATCAGCTCCATGACGTAGTTGCCAGGCTTGAGCCGGCTCAGCTGTAGGCGTCGATGGGTACTCACTCGTGAAGTGGTCGCCTGTTCCTGGAACTTGAGACTGATCGCCGCGCCGCCGCCACCGAAGATCTTTCGGAACAGCCCACCGCTGGAGCCTTTCTTCCGCACTGCCAACTCGACGGTATACGGCGTGGGCCGCAAGCCGTCGATCTCATAGTAGAGCTCCATCTCCTCGTCCCTCCGGTAGGTGCGGAGCGGATTGAGGAGAACGGTGTCGTCAGCGGCTCGCCGCCAGGCCAGGTTCGCGCTCCGGCTCCCCAGTGCCAAGTCGCTGAGGCTCAAATTGGATGGTGTCGGGGGACCAACCCGGACGCTGTCGCGGGGAAGGGTGACTCCGGCTGCCTCACCCTGCTGAATGGCCAAGCGATAGTGCAGCGCTCCAGGCACCACCGTGGTGCTGACCCGGCCAACCAAGTGCTCGTTAGGTGGTACTGGGGCCGGTGCCACGAAATGCCGGGTAGTGTCAAGCGAAGAGACGACCCTTCCCCCGGTGTCGGTGGCCACGAAGCGCAGCCGGATGCTGTAGAGGTAGCCTCGCGTGACTGTCACCGGCTCCAGACTGGAGCCGGCGATCGCGTAGGCAATCTGCACCTGCGGGCCGCGCGAATCGCGTCCCACGGCCAGTACCTCCGAATGGGCCTTCAATTCCTGGGGGAAGAGCAGCTCGTAGCTGTCGGTGGTGGTTCCCACTGCGATGCTCTCCTGGCCCACCCGCCGCTCCTGAGCCTGATAGCGTCCGCTGCTCCCGCGGCCAGCCCCCTGGAGCCGGCGATAGATCGGCGAGAGCTGCTCCCGGGACAGCATGAGTTGCTCGGCCATGGCGTTGTCTGCCGCACCGTTGGCCTGTCCCTGGAGCCTCACCGCATCACTAAAGCCAAGCACATCGAACAGGCTCTCCACCAGCTTGAAGTCCTGGACGTCTTCTCGCGCGATGAAGTGAAAGATCAAATCGCCGTCGGGACGGCTGTAACGCCAGGATTCATTGGGCTCGAGACCTGGTGCGGCGTACGTGGCCCGGCTGGCCGGCTCCCCGTGACGAATGTAGATGACCCCCCGATCGTCGAAGTCCCTGCTGCCGGAGCGATAGCGCTCGACGATGTCATAATGCCGGTTATTTGCCGCCAGCTGAAAGTTCTTCCGCGCGTAGAAGAGCCGACGGTAGTGCTCACGAAGACGTTCTCCGTTTCCCCGCAAGTCGAGCCGATCCCGGTCAGTCCAAAACCGTTTCAGATAAGCAGCCCGGTGGTCCCCTCGCTCGTGATCGAACTCGGCGAGCACACTGTCGGATGCGATGGTGGCGAGATCCGCCCGATAGGCCGCCACCGTCGCCGAATCGTCCGATGCGGCACCCTGATAGTAAGGAACGGTGCCGTCGAAGCTGCCCAGCAGGAACTCGGTGCGAGCGACCTCGAGGAGCCCGAGACTGCGGTTAGGTCCCCGCTCCAAATACTGATTGAAGGCCGTGAGAGCAGAGTCGGCGTCTCCTACCTCCCGCTCCACCCTGCCCCGTGCCAGCAAGACCTCCGGATCACTCCCTGCCGTGGTCTTCCCCGCGCGACGTAGTGCTTCCAGCGCAACGCCCAGTTTAATGTTCACCCGCTGCCGCAGGGCGGTGTTCGCCAACTCTACCAGGCCGCGTACGAACCCTGGATCGACTTCGGCCGACTTCGCGAATGCCACCGCCGAGCGAGTCAGCGCATCCTTGCCCAGCATGGTCTTGAGACCGGTAACGAACGAGACCTGCGAATCACCTACCCCATATTCCGCCAGTCCCATTCCATACCAGGCATAGGGCCAGGTAGGGTGGAGATCGATCGCCCACTGGAACTCGGATGCGGCATCGTCAAAGTGCGAATGGCCGCCCATCTCCCCGAGACGAAGAGAGACGAACCCCAGCTTGAGATGAAGCAGCGTATTGTTGCGGTCGGCTTTGGCAGAATCGATGAGCCGTTTCTCGAGGAGTAATAGACCGTTGGAGTCGGCGGTCACCGCGATAGAGTCTCGAAACCGCTCCAGCGAAGTTCGTTCGTCAGGGCTCTGGGCCCTCACCCGAACGGCCATGCCGATGACAAGGGTCAGGAGGATGAGACCAATCGGCGTCGGGCGAATGCTGCGTATCAGGCGGGGGTAAGACATCGGCCAGACCTCAGTCACTTCACCTTAGGGAACTACACCGCGCTCAGATCCGCCTGCCAGGGGACGGCGCGGCGATGGGTGAGGATTCGCCTTAGGAGACGCCCCTGATCGTGGGCGGCCCACACGGGCGGGTTGTCCCTGGGCACGGTATCGCAGAAAACTTCGGAGTCCCTCCACCACGCCGGAGGCATAGCGTTGTTGCCCCTGCGCTGATCGGAGGGCGGCCTCCTGTTCCGGCAGAATGATGAACATCCCTTCGCAGAGTACCGCCGGCATCCAGGTGGGGCGCACCAGCGCCAAATCGGCCCGCCCAATCCCCAAATCCGGCAGTTTCAGCCGCCTTACCAGCGCCTTCTGAATTCCCGCGGCAAGCGGAAGGCTGCGGGGTTGATTGTAGAATACGCTGGTACCGTTGTTGGTGAAGGGGTTCACCCCGTCCGGCAAAGCATTGTTGTGTATGGAAACGAGCAACTCCGCACCGCCGCGCTCGGCCAGCGCCACTCGTGACCACAGATCCACCGCTGTGTCTGCGCTCCGGGTCAGGATGACATGGGCACCCGCATCTTCCAGCAGCCGCCGAAGCCTCATCGCTACCGCGAGATTGGCGTCAGCCTCGCGGAGGCCGGTGGGGCCGGTCGCCCCCAGCGGAGGATGACCCGGGTCCAAGGCAATCAGCCGATCCCGCAATGGATCGTTTCTCCGAATGTCCGGTGGTCGGCGGATCTCGAACACCAGATCGTTGCGGCTCCATCGGGCGCGATATCCCCAGACCGGCTCGGCCAGATCCGCTGTCAACGTCAGCTCGTCCCGGCTGGCCTGATTCCAGCTGAGTCTCTCGACCAGGGCATCACCTCCGTACCGGATCCAATCCACGTCCCCAACCGCACCATAGAAGCGAAGAGTCAGGCTGCGCTCGCTTTCAGCCACCTGGAATGGAACCCGCTGGGTCAGAGGGATCCTGAGCGCCACCCGATCCGCGAGTGGCGTCAATGTCACTGAACTCACCACGGCATGCGGCGCCGGAAGCCCTGCCGGAAGCGGACGTGCATCCGCGGTCGGCACCCAGGCATCTGCATCCGGCGAAAGCCGGATCCGGAGATCGTCATTGAGCCGGGCTGAGACCAGGGCCCGGGTGCCGGTAGGAAAGAACCACTCGTAGGCTCCGCCAGGGATCGCTCGCCCCGGGGTCACGCTGTCGGTCTGGCCCATCCCAGTGGTGTCGTCGTCGAACTCGGTAATAAGCGGGAGGGTGTCCAGCAAGGCGATCTGCAGCGGCCAGCGAATCCGCACCGTGTCGCCACGAAGCGTCGCTTCCACGATTGCCCAGTTACTGTCCGCCGGTAGGAGCTCCCCGTACGGCGAGGGGCATCGAGCCCCCGTCACACAACGCAAGGCAGCTCTCCCTAAAAGGTGCACCAGCGGCAGGGAAAGCTCGCGGAGCACGGGACCCGGGTCGGGCCCCAGACGCCGCCCGCGAACCACTCCCACATATCGTACCTCGTCGGGGGTCAGCAGCTTGGTCGTGTCGTGCTCGAATGCTCGCACCGCGGGCAGCACTTCCTCCGGCTGCCGTTGAGGTGAAAGCGGCACCGTCGATCCGTCTGGAAGGTGCACCCGCACCGTCGAGCCCTCAGCGGCGCGAGTAGACAACGTGAGATATTCGTTGGCGGGAACCCAGGCTTGGCCACGCGGTGTCAGCGACATCGAATCGATCCAGGAAGCGCCCGACCGCACCTCCGCGGGAAGAAAACGCGGGTCCCGGCGAACCGGATAGAACAACTCGGTAGAGTCCCCTCCCCGCCGCGCGTCGATCTTGAAGTGCATCACACTGTCGGGGGGGAACGCGAGCCAGGCGAGCCAGGCTCCATTGGGCCAGACGCGTACCTTACTTCCATTGATCGTGAGCTGGACATCTTTGCTCGACACTGAGCCAAGCAGGAAGCTCGAATCCCGGACCCGGACGCGGTCTTCGGCCGTAGGATAGACCACTCGCAGAGCAATCGGATCGGAGGCACGAGTCTGGTTCCCAGGAAGCCCTCCGCTCAAAGGGACAGCTACTGCCGACACGGTGCCTAGGAGTCCCAGCGCCCACCGAAGAGATTGCCGCGTTAGCATGGCTGCAAGGTACACGGCGACTATGACTTACGCCAAGACGACGTTGACGCTCCCGGAGTCGCGTCCTAGATTCGTCAGACCTCAGGCCTTGGACTGACGGAAGGATTTTGGGATGACCAACGGCTCGGTACGAGTCTCCGTCTTCGGCAAGACCGACCTGGGCCGCACCCGCGATCACAACGAGGATACCTTCCTCGTCGCCGACCTCTCATCAGGCAAAGCCAGCCTTCAGCCGGACGTTCGCAACCACGAAATCGGCCCCCGGGGGTCACTGTTCATGGTGGCCGACGGCATGGGGGGTGCCGCCGCGGGAGAGCTCGCCAGCGCCATGGCTGCCGACCACATCTACCGGCATATGGTGACCATGTGGGTGAACGACGCGACCGCATCCGCCGAGCACTTCGCGTTCCATATGAAGGAGGCGGTCGAGCTGGCCAACGACCAGCTCTACACCTATGCGCGAGAACACCCGGAGGTTCGCGGGATGGGGACCACGGTGACCGCCGCCGGGGTGTTGGGGAGCGATCTGTATCTGGCTCAAATCGGTGACAGTAGAGCCTACCTAGTTCGGGGAGCGGAGGCGATCCAGCTCACTAAGGATCAGAGTTTGATGCAGCGACTCGTGGATGCCGGCGAACTGACCGAAGACGAAGCAGAGCAGAGCGAGCGGCGGAACATCATTCTCCAGGCACTGGGCCCCGATCCTCGGGTCAAGGTGGATTTAACCTATCAGTCGATTCGGCGGGGCGACACGCTTATTCTGTGCTCCGACGGTCTGTCCGGCTTGGTTCGGCGAGAGGAGTTCGCCCGCCTCGCGGGCCGCCACCCTGACCCCCAAGCCCTGTGCGGAGCACTGATCGACCTGGCCAATGAGCGCGGAGGCCCCGACAACATCACGGTCATCACGGCACGCTTTGACGGAGAGGGCCTGACCGAGCCGGATGGCGCCAAGGGAGTGGGGTACCAGGCCTACCAGCCGCAGGGTGGAGATTCCACGGAGATCACCGCGCCGGGCACTCCACCGTCACCGGATCAGCATGAAAGCACGCTTTCGCTGGACCGGCTCCGGAATCTCGGGCTCATCGTCCTACTGCTCGGAGTGTTGATGTTGCTGCTCGCCAAGTGGCGTTGAACCTTGGCAGCGACTCCTACAGCGCACGAACCCGCATACGCTTCTCCCCTCAGAGTCCGACTCAGCTGGATCGCAGTCGTCGCCTTTGCTTCCGGCTTTCCTTTCGGATTGGTCAACGAGGCGGTGCCGATCTATCTCCGGGTTCACGGAGCCAGCCTCGTCGACATCGGTCACCTCAACAAGCTGAGCCTTCCGTGGAGCCTCAAATGGTTGTGGGCTCCACTGGTCGACCGGCACGGAAGCAGGCGTGGGTGGATCGCTACCTGCTTGGCGGGGATAGCGGCGCTCACCCTGGTGCTGGGTTATCTCGAGGTGGGAAAACTCGGCAGTGGGCTCTGGGCCCTTCTGGTC
Organism: Gemmatimonadota bacterium; assembly: GCA_046726475.1. GTDB lineage: Bacteria > Gemmatimonadota > Gemmatimonadetes > Gemmatimonadales > GWC2-71-9 > CAVVWJ01. Next base: position 55,003 of record JBKPAO010000086.1, read on the forward strand.
GCCATTGTCGTATTGTCCGCGACGCAGGATGTAGCCATCGACGCCTACACGATCCAATCGACGACCACGCGCGAACTAGGGGTCGCCAACTCGGTACGGATCACGCTTTATCGAATCGCCATGCTGACCGCGGGAGGACTTCTGGTCTGGCTGGCAGGCAGGATCGGATGGAGTGGAAGCTTTACGACTGGAGCGGCGTTGCTGGGGGTACTAACACTATGCGCGTTGTTCCTCCCCGGCGTCGAGCGAGCGACAGGGACGACGCGGAACCTGTGGGAGCCATTACGAGAGCTCCTCAGTCGCCGCGGTATCTGGGCAGTGATCGTGTTTGCCCTGATCTTCAAATTCGATATCGCGGCCTTGGAGCCGATGATGCGACCCTTCTGGGTGGATCGCGGACTCACTCTAGAGGAGATCGGCGCCATCGTCACCTCGGGGCGCCTGATCGCGACGGTGGCGGGAGCCGCTGCCGGCGGCGTGTTCACCACCCGCTACGGGATTTTTACCGGCCTCTGGGTACTCGGGATCGTACAGGCGTTGTCGAGCCTGGGCTACTGGGCCACGGCCAGTAGCGCTCCGGCAAAGAGCCTGGTGATTGCGGCCGCCTACTTCGAGAGCTTCGCCGCTGGGCTCGGCACCGCGGCGTACCTGGCATTTCTGATGTCAGTCTGCGAGAAGCGTTATGCAGCCACCCAGTTCGCGGTGCTCTCCGCGTTACTGGCGTTGACTCGCTGGATCGCGGGAGACTTCTCCGGACGCTGGGCCGAAGAGGTGGGTTACGCCAACTACTTCCTCCTGACGTTCGTGCTGGGTCTGCCGGCGTTCGCTCTCATCCCCCGCCTGCGCCACACATCAATGGCAAGACAGCCCCAGCCCAGTCAGTGACTCTCCGCGATGGGTTGATTGGTCGAGGAAAAAATCAGCTAGGCCGGACGAAGCGGCGGCCCAGCCAGCGCGCGACAGCCTGCTGCATGAGTCGCTGCCGATGCCACGCAAGCAGGACCGGCCCCCGCGTGGGAAGCTCGCTCAAGAGCCGTGGGTGACCGAACAGGACGAGCAGATCGGCTGCCGAGGCGTGGTGGGCCAGTGCTTCACGTGAGCTCCCGCCGAGCCCGGAGCGGCCTTTCCATGCGCGGGGCTCGGCGAAGACCAGCACCACTCTCGAACCCCCGGAGTACCGTCCGATGAGCTCAGGACCGAGGGCGCGATGGACATAGTCGGTCGGTCCCGGTGGATACGGTCCTCCGATGTCATCGTCCACCACCACCAGGTCGAGCGGACCCACCAACGTTGGGGGAGACCCGCGCACCATCCCCTGCTGCAACAGCACATCCGCCAGCGCCTCAGCCGAATCGAAGGGGCCGCGGGCGACCGGGGGAGTCGGCGCCGTTGCGGCAGCGAGTGCGCGCTCGTAGCGGTTCAGCGATTCATCGAGCCGATCCCTCCCCAGATTTCCGCTGGCCAGCGCTGCCTCCAGCGCATCACGCACCCGGCGGGGATCGTTGGGATAGAGCAACAAGTCGGCACCGGCCTGGATGGCTTGGACTGCGGCATCCGACTCTCGCCGACCGGACAAGGCTCCATCCATAATGAGAGCGTCGGTCACGACCAGGCCATCGAACCGCGATGTGCTACGCAGCTCCCCAAGGAGGGTTCGCGACAGGGTCGCGGGCAGGCTCGAGTCATCGAGCGAGGGATAGGCCACGTGCGCGGTCATGATCGAGGCAACGCCACTCTCGATCGCGACCGTGAATGGCAGGAGGTCGGCCGAGCGGAGGGCCGCGGCAGGCGCCTCGACCACCGGCAGAGTGATATGAGAGTCGACGGTCGTGCGACCATGTCCTGGGTAGTGCTTGGCACAGGCAAGAGCTCCGGCGGACTGGCACCCCTGGATCCACTGGCGGACGCAGGTAGCGACTTCGTTAGGATCGCCGCCAAATGCGCGGGTCTGTACGATCGGATTTTCCGGCAGCAGGTCGAGGTCGGCGACCGGCGCGAAGATCCAGTTGATGCCGACGGCCCGAGCCTCCTGCGCCGTCACTGAAGCTGCCCACCGGACAACTGCGGGATCGCCTACCGAAGCCAGCGCCATCGGAGGGGGGAACTCGGTAAGGCCGGCAATCTGCTGGCCGGCACCACGCTCGAGATCGGCGGCGAGGAGTAGGGGGCGACCGGCTCGACGCAGCAGGTCGGCGGTCAGCTTCCGAACCGTCTCAGCGGTGCCGCCGAAGATGATAAATCCCCCGACACCAATCTCGAGCGCGTCGGCGATGCGTCCTGCCTCATGAGCAAACCCGCTCAATGCCTCCGAGCGGAGCGCCGGAAGGATCAGTCGGGCGGCCACGCGACGGGAGAGCTCCGGGCTCATGCGGGAGTGACCGCGCCGAGGACTCTGGCGCCGCCGGCTCCGGTCGCTGCCGGCAAATTCCCTGGTTGGCCATGCAGCGTGAGATAGCCCAGTAACGCGAAGGCGACCGCCTCCTTCGCATCGCCGGCAAAGAACAGATCATCGAAGCGACGCAATGCATGCCCTCCTTGGTCGGAAAGGTGACGAGTGAGCGCGGCCATGAGACCGGGATGATGGCAACCTCCGCCGGAGGCGACCACTTCCACACCCGCGGGGGTCCAGCGGCCGATCGCTCCGGAAACCGTGCGGGCCGTCAGTTCGACCGCGGTAGCAACCGCGTCCGGTCCCGGCAACCGCCCGAACAGCGCCTGGGCATATTGATCGCCGAAGCGTTCCCGGCCGGTGCTTTTGGGAGGCGGAGCATTGAAGAAGGGATCATCGAGGAGGTCACGAAGTATAGCCGCGTTCACCGTTCCTCGGGCCGCAATGTGGCCGTCGCGATCGAACCCGGACCGCCGATCGACCAGATGTGCAGTGGCATCGATGATGGCGACGCCTGGGCCGGTATCGAAGGCGAGCACCCCGTCCTCTTGGGCTCTTCGCTCGACGTAGGTCAGGTTTGCCATTCCGCCGAGGTTCAGCAGGATGCGGGGAGCGTCTGCCGCGGCAAACAAAAGCACGTCGGCCATAGGGACGAGCGGAGCGCCCTGGCCACCGGCGGCGACATCTCGGGCCCGAAAGCCACTCACCACTCGAACACCGAAACGCTCCGCCAGCACCGCCGGCTCGCCCAACTGCCAGGACACAACCGGGGGCTCGTGCCAGACGGTCTGTCCATGGAATGCGATCAGTGACACCTCCGAGGCTGGCACGCTGCTCTCCGCCAGAACGGACTGCACCGCCTCGGCTGCCCATTCGGCAACCCGGACGTGCAGGCGGGCGAGCTCTGCCGCCGTCGCTCCATTGAAGGCGCCGCGGATCTGTGATTTCTCATCGTCACTATAGGGCCGGGTGACGAAATGAAGCAGCGTCGCGTGGGTGGGGCCTTCCAGCCGCACCAGGGCAGCGTCCATCCCGTCAAGCGAGGTCCCTGACATGAGGCCGATCGCCAGGGTGGGTCGCTCCGTCATCGAGAACGCACCGGCGGAGGATCGCCGACAATGGGGCGAAGCCGGCCCGCATGCTCCGCGAGCAGCCGTTCGGCCTCGGGTTTCGCCACACCGCGCCGGGCCATGACGATCGCCGTCTTGACGCTGCCGTCCGCCGCTTGGATGACCTTCCGCGCCGCACCACGATCCAGACCGGTGGTTTCCATCACAATGCGCTGGCTGCGATCGACAAGCTTGTCATTCCAGGCCCGAAGATCCACCATGAGGTTTCCATATATCTTGCCGAGACGGATCATCGCGCCGGTGGTCAGGGTGTTGAGCACGAGCTTGGTCGCCGTCCCGGCCTTCATCCGAGTGGAACCGGTCACGATCTCCGGGCCAACCAAAACGGTGATGAACACATCGCATACATCCTTCAGCTGGGATGGCGGCTGGGTGCACGACAGGAACGCGGTCTTGGCCCCGAGCTCATGAGCTCGGGACAGCGCGGCCTGTACAAACGGTGTCGTTCCACTCGCCGCGATGCCGACTACCACATCATTCGCCGCGACGTTCAGCTGGCCCATCTCGCGGGTCGCTGCCCCCACGTCGTCCTCCGCGCCTTCGACCGACCGCACCAACGCTGGCGAGCCACCAGCGATCACTCCCACGACCAGCTCGGGAGAAGTGCCGAAGGTAGGCGGGCATTCCGCCGCATCCAGGACACCGAGCCGACCGCTGGTGCCGGCGCCGACGTAGATCAGGCGACCACCGGAGCGGAAGGCTGACTCGATCAAGTCGATCGTGCGAGCGATCTCCCCGCGCGCCTTGGCTACGGAGGCCGGCACCGTGGCATCTTCGGCGCCGATGAGATCTACGATCTCCAGCGCCGAAGCAACGTCGATCTTGGAGCTGCGGGGGTTGCGCCGTTCAGTAAGGCGCGTGTCGAGGTAGTCGTCAGCCACGCAGGCAGAGGATATGAGTATCCAGGCGTTCGCGTCGGGCTAAATTAGAGGTTGTTCGAGTCCACAAGCAACTGTTTCCTGCCACTCTCCGCCGGAGCCGTAGTGCGCACACACAGCCTCGCTGCTCTTGTTCTCGTCGTTCTGGTGTCCGGATGTGGCCCGCGTAGTGGTACGCCGGGGATTCCGCCCAAGCCAGGCGTCTCCCCTGCATGGCGCTTCAGCGGCCAGGCACGGGTGACCAATGGGGCGACTGCCATGGTCGTCTCGGGAAGCCCGATTGCCAGCCAGGTGGGCCGCGACATTCTGCAGCAGGGCGGCAACGCCGTCGACGCTGCAGTTGGGGTAGGATTTGCGCTCGCTGTCGTGCACCCGGAGGCAGGCAACGTCGGGGGCGGCGGATTCATGATCATTCGTCGCCACGAAGGGCCGGTGTACTCCCTCGACTATCGTGAGGCCGCGCCGGCTCGAGCATCTCGCGACATGTACCGAGCCCTCGGCGAAGACGCGAGTGTCACCGGGCACTTGTCGGTCGGAGTTCCGGGTGCGGTGGCGGGGATGGTCGAGGCCCATCGGCGCTTTGGCCGGTTACCATTTCAGGCAGTGATTGAGCCGGCGATCCGACTCGCGACCGACGGTTTCGTGGTAGACGACTACCGGAGTCGCTCTATCGGCGAAGACAGCTCCAGGCTGGTTCTGTTCCCCGCTTCCCGCGCCACGTTCTTGCCGGCCGACCGGCCCCCGGCCCGCGGCTCCCGCTTTCAGCAGCCGGAGCTCGCCGGCACTCTGGAGGCAATTCGTGACAGTGGCGCCGCTGGATTCTATAGTGGCCGCGTCGCCGAATTGATTGTGGCCGAGATGCAGCGGGGCGGAGGGCTGATCACCCGGGAGGACCTTGCAGCGTATCGACCGCTGTGGCGTGATCCCATCGAGATCGCCTACCGGGGGTACACAATCTATTCCATGCCGCCGGCGTCCTCCGGCGGGGTCACCATGGGAGAAATCCTGAACATCATGGAGGGCTTCGGCCGGCTGCCACCGTTCGGTTCGGCGGCGCTGATTCACCGCGAGGCGGAGGCGATGCGGCGCGCGTTTACCGACCGGAACACCTACTTGGGCGACCCCGGGTTTGTCCACAACCCGATCGAACGACTGCTTTCGAAGGAGTACGCCGCCAGTCTCCGGAAGGAAATCGGGGAGCGCGCCTCAGTCACTCCCCACTTCGATCCCGCGGTGCGTGCCGGCTCCTCGACCACGCATTATTCAGTTATCGACGGCGAAGGCAACGCGGTGAGCTGCACGACGACGTTGAACAACAGCTATGGCAGTGCAGTCACCGTGAC
>JBKPAO010000087.1:0-10031 GCA_046726475.1 Gemmatimonadota bacterium
GCGCCCCCGGCGGCCGGAAGGGTGCCACCGCCGCCTCCGCCGAACTTACTAGCACCTCGCGACGCTCGGAGGAGAACAGAGTCAGCTGAGGCGTCCCCGTGTTCTCTGGAGGCCGCGTGGGCGTCCCCGTCAAACTGGGAACCTCTTTGGCCAGCGCCCCCGGCGGCCGGAAGAGAACATGGGGGCGCCGAACCATCCCCACATCTTCATGCCGCTTACCGCCTCAGCAATCCTTAGGAACGCTGCCCCGCTTCAATGCGTCAGACGCGCGAGATAGTTGCCGTACTTGTCCCGCTGAGAAACGATCTCGCAGCTCCAGGCCTCAGCTTCGGCGTACCGCGTCAGCGTTTCCGGATCCACGTACAGTTGAGGAAACGGAGCTCCCTTCCGTCCCTTGAACTCCAGCTGGAAGTGGAGCTCTCCGATATAGCGGCCATCAGGGCGCACAACCGTGCCGGCGCGGCCGGCGGCCGGATCCATGCGAGAACGCACGTCGGTGGAATCGACCAATATCTGACCGCCTGGCCCGAGCAGTCGGCGGATCTCTCCGAGGAAACGGCGTAAGCCACTCAGCGTTTCTGCCAATCCCAACCCGTTCATCAGCATCAGCACGGTATCGAATGGTTCAGCCTCCAGAGTCTGCCAGCTGGCCATTCGCGCGTCCCGCACCCCCCGTTCCCGCAGTATCTGCACCAGCCCGGGCAGCACTTCGATGGCGGTCACTTCTATACCGCGATCCTGTAGGACCAACGAGTGACAGCCCGATCCGGCTCCTACGTCGAGAACCCGCCCTCGGCAGAGCTGCAGTGCGATTTGCTCGACGCGAGGGAACTGGTCCGGTCCCCGGAAGAAATAGGAGACCGGTACTTCATCCCGTTCGAAATCGTCATACACCACGATGCTCGCATCCTGGTCGCCGCGGTGGAACGCGAGCATCGCCGCTTCATGCGGCTCCCACGCCCTGAGATCCACGCCTAGGGAGATAGCGAGTCTGCGAAAGCGCCGGCAGGGATACGGTAGACGTTTCCTGAGCCGTTCAGCGGAGTCCGTAACCGGCTGCTGAGCTCTTTGTACGTGAGCGGTGAAGCCGGCGGAGTGTCGAGCAGCCCGCGGAAGCTGGTGAAGTACAGCCATTGGCCATCGGGCGAGACGATCGGGCAGTATTCTCGAGCTGGGCTATTGATGCCGTTGCCGAGGTGACGCGCGGAGCTCCACTTGCCGCCGCGGTTGTAGCTCACGTAGAGATCGCCGTCGCCGGATCCATCGGGGCGGCCATAACTGGAGAAAATGATGAAGCTCTCATCGGGCGCGATATAGGGATCCGCGTCGTGGACCGCGGAGTTCACCGAGTCGCCGAGATTTTCGGGAGTTGCGAAGCCAGTCGTGTCCGGCCGAGCACGGTAGAGGTCCCCTCCCCTGCCCTTTCCGCCGGGGCGGGTCGAGCTGAAGTACAGAGTCCCCTTGGCTGAAACCGTGGGGTAGAACTCCTGGGCATCGGTGTTGACGGGATCAGGCAGGTGCATGGGGGGACCCCAACCCTTGCCCTGCTTCTCTACCATCCAGATGTCGTAGTCGTCCTTGGCGGTTCCTCCCACGGGACGGTTGGAGATCCAGTAGAGTCGAGAACCATCGGGAGCTACGAACGGGTCATAGTCGCTGAACCGTCCCGAAAACGCTGCAACCTCCGGGGTGCCCCACCTCCCGCCGCTCCAGTGCGACACCAGGATAACACCGATCCGGTCACCCAGATTCTTGGAGAAGTAGACGGTCCGCCCATCGGGGGTGAACGCCGAATTGAGCTCATCGTCCGGGGTCGAGAGGACACCGGGCCCGACCATCACCGGCCGAGGGGCTGAACTACCAGCTGCCTGAGCCTGTGCCGTCGAGCTGAGGATGAGAAGACCGGCGATCAGGAAACGCAGCATGAGTGCTCCGTAGCGGCGGGCTTGGGTGAGGGCTACGCCCTCAGCAACGGAAGCAACAATGCGGCGACTGCGACAATCAGAGCCACCACGATGCATGAAATGAGTACGCGCTCGCTTCGGCGCCGCTCGGCAGCCAGCGACTCGACCATGCGGGTCTGCTGCCGCTCCACCTCGGTTCGGCTGGACGATTGCTCGGAAGCCAGCTTCCGCAGGGTGCGATCCAGTCCATCCAATCGTTCAGCCAGCAAGGCGAGCTCTCCCCGCAGTTCCTCCTGCGCTTCGCCCATCCGATCGGCGATGGGTCCCGGCGCATCGAACAGCGACTGCGCCATCACCGCCTCGCCGGCGATGACCTCTTCCATCCCCTGGATGAAATGTCGTTGATGAATTCGTTTGTCCGAGTCCGGGCCGGGCTCGATGGTGGCAATCTGCGCGGCCTTGAGAACCGCGTTCTTGATGTCGCCCCCGCTCCGGGGATACGCCTCGGCCAGTACGCCGAAGTCGACGTCGTCGGCCAGGGGGGTCTTTCGGGCGTGGAGCTGCACCCGCCAGATGCGGTCTCGCTCCTCCACATTCGGCATATCGAAGAGAATGTGGGTCCGAATTCGCCGCTCGAATGCCGGGTCGATGTTTGCGGCCAGATTGGTGGCGAAGATGACCACGCCGGGAAAGGTCTCCAGCTCGTGGAGCAGCACGTTGACGATGGCGTTGGCCTCGCGCTCGTAGGCGGCAGTGACCGACGTAAACCGGCGCCCGGCGATGGCGTCGGCTTCGTCGAAGAAGAGCACCGCGTCCTGGCGCGCGGCGGCCCGGAACACCGCAGCGACGTGCTTGGCCGTCTGCCCCACCCAGCGGGATTCCAGCTCGGCGTAGCGCACCACCAGCAGCTTCTTGTCCAGGGCATAAGCAAGCGCCTCGGCGCAGACCGTCTTGCCGGTCCCCGGTGGTCCGGCAAAGTGGAACGCCAGCCCGAGCCCAGTGGAGTGCCGCTCCGACAACCCCCACTGGTGGAAGATCAGGTCATGCTTGTGCACGAGGGCGAGCGCATGGTTCAGCGCCCGCATCGTGGTGGCGGGGAGTACCACATCATCAAACGAACGCCGCGGCTCGACTGCTTCGACGAGGTCGCGGCCGGGAGCAACGCCTCCGAAGAGGAGATCGCGGATCGCGTCTGCCATGGGTGCCTAGGGTTTGCGGGTCTCCTCTTAGTATAAGCTACTCCCGGAGTTCGGTGTCCCGCCGCTCCACCTCCGGTTTGCGGCCGCTCACCACCCGGTCCCAGGCATCGCGAACGGCTTCCTTGATTTCTTCCCAGGTTGAGGGCGCCTCACCCCGGTGCTGGTAACTCTCCCAGCCCCGCTGAAGATCGGGTTCGGCTTCGTCGAAGCGCCGACCCAGATGATGCTGCGCCGATTCGAAGCCGTAGCGGTAGGCGGGGCGGAACCGTTCGTAGTAGTCCGGTCCCAGCGCATAGGGACGGCTGCTGAAATTCTCGGTCCAGAAGTTGTCTTCGGTTTCCCAGGACGCTTGCCAGGCAGGATCTACCGGGGAAGCCTCATCGAAGGCGTTCGGATCAGACATGGGGGTTCTCCTGAAGGTGAGGCTGCAGGCCACGTTGGCCTACGCCAGTGTAACACCGAGAGGGTGACGGACGGGTGAGGCGCGTCACGCCTTTCACCCAGGGATTTATAGGGGCATACTCCGACTGTTGGGAATATCGGCGGGCGGCAGTGGGTGACGAGGAGACTCAGCGATGATCGTGATGGACCGGGAGAACCTCTGGGCACCGGGCTGGTCGCATGTTCTCTCGACCGATAATGACCTCGACGAGCTCAAGGCGTTCTGCCTCCGGGTTGGCGCCCCGCCATCGGCACTACACCGGGGCAACCGCCGCTGGCCGCATCTGGATCTGAAGCTCGAGCCTCGTGCTCGAGCGCTCGCCTCGCCTGAGGTCCGGGTATTCGACCGGACCTCGGAGATGCTACGCTTCCTGAAGGGCCTCCCCGCCAACCAACCACCCGGCGACCAGCGAAGCGCGAATCGCAAGGAAGCCGGGCTGTCGCCAAATTGGTGACACGGTCTCGCCACCACGGCGTGGAATCCCGCTCGTCGCTCACACCAAAGAGCTTGTGGCCCTAGCGTGAGCGCGTCACCATTTCGCCTGTGACATTCAGCACGGCTGTCTCCTTTCGAGCGTGCCAATGTAAGCCCCGTTCGGGGGCCCATCGTTGATCGCCTTTGGGCTTGTCGTTACCAGGTGACGACCTCGTGCGGGAGAGCAGTTCGAGGGTGAATGAGCGAATTCTCTGGCACGCTGCCGCGGAGCCACTAGCGACGACGGAGACAGCCGCAGTGACTGCAGGTGCCCGTCCGGACGAGTCAGCCCCGGGGCGCTTAACCGTGCTCGTGGTGGATGATGAGGAGATGGTCCGCCGGCTCGTCGCCCGCATCCTGGGTACACTGGGCTACCACGTGCTGGAAGCCCGCAGCGGTCAGGAAGCGGTGCGACTGCTTCGGCGCGGGGCTCACCGGATCAATGGCGTTGTCACCGACGTGGCCATGCCGGGCATCGGCGGGAGAGAGCTAGGGGAGACGATTGCCCGATGTTGGCCCCAGATCCGGGTACTCTATATGTCTGGGTTTGCGGCGACGCGGATGGTAAATCAGGGCGAGCTGGATCCGAACCAGCCCTTCATTCAGAAGCCCTTCACGTCGGAGCAATTAGGAAGAAGAGTCCGAGAACTGCTCGCCTACCAGATCGAGCAATAACCGTCAGTTCACTGGGGGACGTGACTGCAGATCGAAGTGTTTTGAGAGGACGTACGTCACCCAGTCGTCGACCTGAATCCAGAGTCCTTCCAGCTCATCGCGATATTCGCCTTCCTGTACCACCTGATACCAAGTCTTCGGGTCGACCCCTGGATACAAGTGCACGCAATCGGGCTTCACCCGTGCTTCGAGGGCCTTCTCCCCTGAGTGATCGGGCGCCATGCGGTCCACCCGCTGCGAGCCAGGTGATGGGGAGGAATCGAACTGAAGCATCTTATCCCCCCATAGCTTGGCTGTCCTCCATGCCACCCGACCAAAATCCAAGCACCCCGATTCGACCTATACTACACAGCCCACATAGGAAAGGGAAACCCGAAGATTGCCCGCACCGACCGGCAGGTACCGATCTACAATATTTTCTTACCGAATGCCGATAGAATCAGCTCCACCCCGAATTCGGCCGACGCATTGCGTTCATCCAGAATAGGATTGGCCTCGACTATCTCCATGGAAGTCATAATACCGCTATCGGCGATGACCTCCATTATGAGATGGGCCTCGCGGTAATCCAGCCCTCCCTTCACCGGGGTGCCCACCCCCGGCGCGACTGCGGGGTCTACCGCATCCAGATCGAAGCTCAGGTGGACGAAGTCGGTTCCATCGGTGACTCGCGCGATCGCCTTCTTCATCACCTGGTGGACCCCGTGGCGGTCGATCTCCGACATCGTGTGCACCTGGACTCCGGTTTCCTTCAGCCGCTTCTTCTCACCGCTGTCGAGACTCCGAATTCCCACCAGCGCCACGTTTGCTGCATCCACCTTAGGTGCCCATCCTCCGATTTCCGTCAGCTCGGTCGCCCCGTACCCCAGGAGAGCCGCCAATGGCATGCCATGGACGTTGCCGGAAGGTGAGGTCTCAGGAGTGTTGATGTCACCATGGGCATCGATCCAGAGGACCCCAATGCGCCGATTTTCTCGCCGGGCGAACGCCGCGATTCCGGAGACCGTCCCTACCGCAATCGAGTGATCGCCACCGAGAACCAGGGGAAAGTGGCCGAGGCCGATTATCCTTTCGACCTTCCGCGCAATGACACCCGAGGCCCGGGCAATCTCGCCCAGGTAGCGAGCGCGCTCGTTGCCGACTTTGAGCTCCTCCATGTTCTTGATCACGATGTCGCCATCGTCGACGACCTTATGGCCCAACTCCCTCAGTCGCTGGTCGAGACCGGCAATCCGGATGGCTGAGGGGCCCATGTCCACGCCTCGACGCCCAGAGCCGAGATCCATGGGAACACCAAGAACATGGACGATCAGAGCAGTCACCGACGGCGTCGACTTCGGGGCGCCCAACCTACCCGGCTCAGCTGCACCCGTCCCCGAGCATCAAACTGGACTCCTTCGCGGACTAGCAGCTGCCGCTGGATCAGCTCTGCCCCGGGTACTGCGCGCCGGCTGATGCCGCCCGACGCATTCACTACCCTATGCCAGGGAACGGTGCTGCGCTCGGGCAACGCATGGAGAGCATAGCCTACCTGGCGGGCGTGACCCGCCAGGCCGGCAAGCGAGGCTATTTGTCCGTAGGTGGCGACTCGCCCGGCCGGAATTTTCCGGACCAGATCATAGATCTGTTGATAGCTCACGGATCAGGCGCGACGTTTCATCCCGCCGGCAAGAAGTACGAGCCCGGCCACAATGGCGACGCCGCCTACCCAGGTCGGGACCGCATGCTTCTCTTCAACTGAGGCCTTGAGGTCCCCCACTCTCAGGACCTCGTCCCGTGATTTGTACGAGGCACCGCGGAAGACGATGAAAGCGCCGAGAACGAGGAGGAGAATCCCTACGATGGAGAGCGGTCGCATGGTCTGCTCCAATGATGAAGGGGACTACACGCTCTCAATCTCTTGGTTTCCAGATCGAGAGAAGGTAAAGACTGGTGGCGAGCACGATGACGCCGGCGATGATCGGTCCTGGCCCGCCATAGTTCTCGAAGCTGAAGGGCACACCGGGGCTGCTGCTACTCCCCCGAATAATGGTGAGCACGCCAATCACGATGCCGGCCACGCCAAGCAGCGCAAGAATGGCAAAGAGCGCGCGCATGTTCGCCTCAGAGTGAGATCGTGAGTTCCGGTCCTGAGCCAAGTTGTGCCATCGGGAACGCCATTCGCGGGTACGACGCTCCCTGGCCGGTCTCCAAGATACATCGGATTGTCCTCGGCGCTTCCAGCCAAAGCCCATAGAAAGCGAGATGAAGGTGGTGCTCAACTTCAGCTGGTACCAAGGCCGGGTCCAAGCGGACACCGGAACGTGCCGAACCGCGGTGGAAAGCCAGGTAGCCGTGCCTGAGCCGACTTCCAAGGCTCTCGAGTATTACCGAAGCTCAAACGTCCTGTGGGCGGTAGATACTCTAGTTGGGCTCTTGATCCCCGCAGTGTTTCTCGCCACCGGCTTCTCCGCCAGACTCAGGAACGTGGCGTTCCGGATCGGCCGTCGCTGGCTTCCGTCGGTGGCACTATATGCCATTCTCTTCGTTTGGATCTCGTCGATTCTGACGTTGCCGCTGGCGTACTACGAAGGGTTCATTCGGGAGCACGCTTATGGATTATCGTCACAAAGTTTCCAGAAGTGGGTGAGTGACTGGCTCAAAGGTGTCGCGATCAGCGGGATAGGCCTCGGCCTGGTGCTCTGGATTCCCTATTTGCTGCTGCGGCGAAGCCCGAAGCGCTGGTGGCTATACACCGGCCTGGCCACCCTCCCGCTGGCCACGTTCGTTCTGGTGATCTCACCAGTATGGATCGACCCCATGTTCAATGATTTTGGCCGGATGAAGGATCGTGCGCTGGAGCAGCGGATACTCACTCTGGCAGCTCGCGCCGGAATCCCGGGGAGCCGGGTGTTTGAGGTCAATAAGAGCGAAGATACCCAGAAGGTAAACGCATATGTCACCGGCCTGGGCACCACCAAACGGATCGTGCTGTGGGACACGATCCTTCAGAAGCTGGATCCGGATGAGGTTGCGTTCGTCGTCGGCCACGAGATGGGACACTTTGTCCTGCGCCATGTGCTGGCAGCGATTCTCATGGTCACCGTCTTAGTGACCACCGCGCTCTACGTCGTGCACCGGCTGGCCGACCTGCTAATCCGCAGGTTCTCGGACCGGTTCGGCTTCAGCGGTCTATCGGACGTGGCCTCCTTCCCCCTGCTGTTGCTGCTTGGGGGCGCGGTTTCCTTCGTGGTCAGCCCCGCGGTATTCGCCTTCAGCCGGCATCAGGAGCATGAGGCCGACCGGTTCGGACTCGAGCTGACGCGGGACAACCATGCCGCCGCCACGGCGTTCGTGCGGTTGCAGCAGGAGAACCTCGGGATCCCGCGGCCAGGCCGGCTGTTCGTCCTGTTTCGCGGCAGCCATCCCTCGCTCGGTGACCGGGTCGACTTCGCGAACCACTATCGCCCGTGGGCGTGCGGTCGCCCGCTCCGCTACGGCAGATTGCTACGGTAAGGACCTGTGTCGCTCATCACCGCAGGCGGTGATGCGGCTTTGCATATAGTTCCCTCCAAACCAGGCCTACCTTCCCCCGCGTTACCCGAGGACCTTATGAAGGCTCGCACCATTGCCTCGATGCTCTCGATCCTGTCGCTGGCTTCATGCGGCGGTGGGAAACCCGTCGAGATCAGTCCGGATGCTCAATCGGTGACGACTCGCTGGAACGGCACACTTTCTACACCACCGGAGCTGGCCGGTGTATCCGATACCCGGGGACAGGCCTGGATGGCTGGAGACCCGAAGGAGCCGGCCCAAACCATGGCGCATGTGGACATTACCAATGCCGTCCCGGGAGGAAGACACCCCTGGCATGTCCATCGAGGACAGTGCGGATCGGACCAGGGCGTCTTCGGCCCTGCTGATGCGTACAAGGTGTTGGAGGTGGCGGACAACGGCCGGGCCAGCGAAACGGCGGTGCTGTCTGTGGCGGTTCCCCACAATGGAAGCTATTTCGTGAACGTCCACGCCTCGTCCCGAAACATGGGAACGAGCATCGCGTGCGGCAATCTCGCTCCGCCGGCGAGATAACCGGATCTACGTAGCGGTAGGCAGACCGAGCGCTTTCTTGATCGTGACCGCCAGCCACTCGGCTTCGGACTTATCCCGTACCGAGCGCCCGATGGTCACTTTTGTCCCATCCTTTTGCCGGACGACCACGTCGTAGTACGGGTTAGTGCCTGCCTGCATTCCTATGGCCGCGATTACGTCTGCGACTTCCGCTACTGGAAGCGTACGCTCCCTTCCCGGAAAGCCGATTCCTTTGGCCAGCAGTAGCATCCCCGGCCCCGCCCTCGCCCAGCTGACGCCGAGCCAGAGCTGAAGCGAGACCCACAGAAGCAATAGCTCGCCTAGCCCGAACACGACCGGAAACAGCAGTGGGGCCTTGTAGTGGACCAGTCCCCAACAGATGCCGCCCCATATGACGGTGAATGCCGTCACTCCTGCGGCCGCGCCGGGATTGCGTGCCGGAGGAAAGAGGACCTCGACCCCTGGCGAACGGGTAGTTACTCGGATGCGCGAATCGGGGGGCGGGCGGTACTCGGCCAGTGCCCGGGCCTGCTCGTCCGCGAGTCGCATCTCCGACTCCGTCGGTGGTTCTGCACAGCAGCAGACCTTCACGCCAATTTCCCTGAGCTAGCCGACGTAGGCTCGTTGTGAGCATCACGGCGCCAGCAACGGCGAAAGGGAAGAGGAAGGCGGCAATGCACCCGATGCCCAGAGTGGCGCTCGCCCTGCCGGGGTTATCGGTTGCGGATGGAGCACTGCTGACCGTGACAGCCACCCAGGATCTCCCAGTGAGTGCTACTCGATAGGGGTGTCACTCCGCCCGCCCCACTCGGTCCAGGCGCCGTCGTATACGGCTACGTCGCGGAAGCCGAGTAGCTCGAGGGCAAGAACCAAGGTGCAGGCGCTGGTGCCGGAACCGCAGGTAGCAACGATTGGTTGCGAAAGATCTATCCCTCTATCGTGCAGACGCCGGCGAAGCTGGCCTTCAGGAAGGATCGTGCCGTCGGCAGCGACCAGCTCGGTATACGGAAGGTTCAGGCTGCCGGGAAGGTGGCCTGAGCGGATGCCGGGCCGAGGTTCGGGGTCGTTGCCGGTAAAACGTCCCGCTGGACGCAGATCTACGACGAGCTCCTGCCGGGTGGCCAGATTGGATCGCACGGCGGCCAGATCACGTATCGCCTCGCGATCGAGTCGGGCGGTGAACCTGCCAGTCGGTAAAGCGACGGTGCCCTGCTCGATAGGCCGTTGTTCCCGCCGCCATTTCCCGATCCCCCCGTCGAGTACGGCGAC
>JBKPAO010000088.1:0-34898 GCA_046726475.1 Gemmatimonadota bacterium
GCCAATCGGTGGGCAATCACCAGCACGGTACGCTGCCGCATGAGCCGCGCGATAGCCTGCTGCACCAGGCGTTCCGATTCAGTGTCGAGTGCACTGGTTGCCTCGTCCAGAATCAGGATGGGCGGATCACGGAGTAGCGCCCGGGCGATGGCGATGCGCTGGCGCTGCCCCCCGGACAGACGAGTACCTCGTTCACCCAAAGTGGTGTCGTACCCGTGGGGAAGAGTCTCGATGAAGGCCGCTGCGTTTGCCGCCCGTGCGGCTTCTTCGATTTGCTCTCTCGTGGCGTTCGGCGAGCCGTATGCGATGTTGGCGCGCACTGAGTCGTTGATGAGCACGGTGTCCTGACTCACCACGCCCATGAGCCCGCGAAGCGATGCGCGCCGAAGACTCGTGAGTGGAACGCCGTCCATGAGGATTTGACCACTGGTTGGGTCGTAAAACCGGGGAAGCAGGTCGGCTGCGGTCGTCTTTCCTGCCCCGGACGGGCCTACCAGCGCGACGACCTGGCCTTTGGAAAGCCGGAAGGAGACCTCGCTCAGCACGAGATCCCCATCCCCATATCGAAACGACACTCGGTCGAAGACGATATCCCGCTCGAACCGGGCGTCCTGCTCTCCCGGACGGTCGATTTCGGTCGGGGGCTGATCCAGGAACTCGAAGACGCGTTCGGCGCTGGCGAGGGTGACCGCCATCGCTGCCGGAAATGATGCGATCGTCTTGAGCGGCGACGCGAGACGGAGGGCAGCCATCAGAAAGACGATGATTGCCTCCGGAGCGAGCGGGGTTGTCAGGCCAATGAGACCGGGCCGACTGCCTGCCCAGATGATCAGTATCACCAGGAACCCAGAGAAGATTTCGGTCAGTGGACTGGTGAGGGAGGAGAAACGTTGAGTGCGGATAACGCGCTTGCGATAGCGATCGGTCTGGGCGGTGAAGTGATTGGCCTCCCGGGCTTCCTCCCCGTAGGACCGGATGAGCCGGATGGCACCCAGCCGCTCTGTTACCGTCGCGGTAATCTCACCGCGCTCGCGGGCGCGGGCCTTCGCATGACTCCGTAGCCGCCGCAGCAGGACTTGGAGCCCCAGCACCAGAAGGGGAACAAACGCCAACGTCAGCAGAGTCAGCCGAACGGAGATCTGGGTAAGAATGAAGAGCGTCGTCCCGACCACTACCAGATTCTGAAAAAACGAGACCAGCGAAGAGGTGATGACCGTCTTTGTCTGATCGACCTCGGTCATCATCGTCGAGATCAGCTGTCCCGCCCGGGTGCGCTGAAAGAAGCTCAGATCCAAGGTGAGCAGATGGGCAAACAGGCGCGAGCGAAGATCGCGCACCAATCCCTCCTGCGCCCGCACCGAAATCTGGGTGGAGGCATAGCCCATCGCATTCTTGAGCAGGAGCCCGGCCGCGAGAAGCACCACCAACCTGCCGGCAGCCTGGCCGGAAGAGAGTCCGGCGATCAGGGGCTCGATCGCCCGATCCACCAGTGCCTCGAGCCGAGTCGAGCCGGTACGCAACTGCCCCGCGGTGCCGAACAGGTGCTTGAGCAGTGGGATGAGTACAACCAGAGTAAACCCGTCGAGCAGCGAAGCCAGAAAGGTCGTAAGGAGGCCCAGCCCGAGCAGGCCTCGGTAGGGTCGGATCAGCCGAAGAAGCCTGAGCTCGGCTCGCACCAATCAACCCTGCCGGTGCGTGAGCAGAGCTATCGGGAGAAGCACTTCTTCAGGTGAGACGCCTCCATGCAGGAAGGCACCCCGGTAACGAGCCTGGTATTCCCGGAGTTTCGTGGGGTATACAAAAAAGCGATCGCCGGTGGCGAGGAGAAGCCGCGTTCCCGGCGTCCGCGCCGGAAGCCCAAAGCTCGGCAGATCATCCACGACGACCGCAGAGTCGGGATCCTGGGCTCGCAGGTCGTCTCCGAACTTGTAGCGCAGGTTGGAGGTCGTGTCCCGCTTGGCAAACACCGTGGCTGGGGTGTGACAATGGATGGAACCATGATCGGTCGTCAGCAGCACCGGCACGCCGCGTCGCTCGGCTTCCCGGAGAGCGTCCCACAAAGGGGAGCGCTCAAACCAAGTACGGGTGAGATTCCGCAAGGCTGGAGTATCCCGGGCCACCTCAAAGAGCGTGGAGTTCTCGGTGCGCCCGTGAGTGAGCTGATCGATAAAGTTGAAGACGAGGGCCGTCACGCCGTCCTTGGCCAAGTGGGCGGGGAGCCGCTTGAGCAGTCCCTCGCCATCGGCGGCGGTAAACACCTTCTCGTAATGAACCGGCACGTTCCGGCCGGTCAGCTCCCTCATGTGCTCGCTCAGAAGCTCGGCCTCATGCGCGTTCAAACTGGCGTCCTCGTGATCGTTCCACCAGCGGGGATATCGGGCCTTGATCTCCGCGGGAAAGAGGCCGCTGAAGATGGCGTTTCGGGCGAAGGGAGTCGCCGTCGGCAGAATGGAAAAGTAGTGGGCGGTCTCGATGTCGAAGCGCGCACTGATGAGCGGGCGAATCATCGCCCATTGATCCAGTCGCAGGCAGTCGACCACCACCAGCATTACCCGGCCGTGCAAGTCCAAAACCGGACGCAGGAACTCGGCGCCGATATCAACCGAGAGCGGCGGTCGGTCGCTGTCACCCTGGTGCAGCCACTTGGCGTAGCTCCGCTGCAGGTACCGGGCGAAATCCTGCCGCAGACTGTCCTGCAGCGTTCGCAAGGCATCCTGCAGCCCCGGCTCATCGGCCTGTCCCAGCCGGACCTCCCACTCGGCCAGCTCGACCACCAGCTCGACCCATTCTCGCCAGGCAAGAGGGCCTCCCCGGCGGGCCTCGAGCTCCCGAAAACGGGTCGCGAAGTCGCGGGAAAGGCGTTGCTGTCGGATCCGGTCTCCCTCGAGCAGGCGGGTCACCACCGACAGGATTTGCCGCGGGTTTACCGGCTTGATCAAATAATCTGAGATCTCCGCCCCGATCGCGTCCTTGAGAGTGTCGGGCTCCTCACTCTTGGTCACCATCACGACCGGCATGCTGTGATCGATGGCGCGGATCGCTTGAAAGAGGTCCAGCCCCCGACGCCCCGGCATCTGTTCGTCGAGGAGAACCACGCCGTAAGGCTGCCGCTGGAGCAGGACCAATGCATCATCACCGTGGGTGCTCGTTTCCACGGCAAATCCCTGTTCTTCCAGGAACATGATGTGCGACGTGAGACTCTCCACCTCATCGTCGACCCAGAGAATACTTCTAGGACGGGGCATGCCTGAAAGTAAGGGCGTGAACGGTGAACGGTAAACAGTGAACCCGACACCTACGCGCCCGTACCCGTTCACCGTTTACCGTTTACCGTTCACGCAGTACCTTCCCGCCGTGCACCACTTTTCCTCCGCACCGAATATCCTGGCCGTGCGTTTCAGCTCCATCGGCGATGTTCTTCTGACCACTCCACTGCTCCGCGCCATCCGGCAACGTTACCCGGGATCGAATATCACCGTACTTACCAAACCAGCACACGCCCCGTTGCTCAGCCACAATCCGCATGTCAGCCGGGTCCTCTCCGCCGAACCAAATCGTACTCTGCGCCACCTGGCGGCTGAGCTCCGCGCCGACAGATACACCGACCTCCTGGACCTGCACGATAGCTTCCGAAGCCGGATGCTCCGCGCACTGGTGCCCGGAAACTGGACTCGCTATCCGAAGCACCGCGTGGCGCGCGCATTGTTGATCCATACCAAGAGGAATTGGTATCGGAGCTGGAGACCGGTTGCGGAACGCTATTTCGCGGCGGCTCAGCACTTGGACGTGACGCCGGATGGTCGACCGCCCGAATTTTTTCTCGCAGCCGACGCCAGGCAGGGAATCGACAAATGGCTGGTTGGAGCCGACTTGGCCCAGGATCGATCGATGATCGCTGTCGCACCGGGGGCAGCGCACGCCACCAAACGCTGGCCAGCCCAGCATTGGCAGGCTTTGATCGACCGCATCATAGAGCAGGGGAACGACGTGGTCATTGTCGGGGGAGCGGCTGACCGGCCGCTGGCAGCGGCATTGACCCTGAAGGGCGCTGGCCGGGTCGTCAGCGCAGCCGGACAGTTCGGGTTGCAGGAAACTGGGGCTCTGATAGAGCGCTCAGCCGCACTTGTTTCAGGTGATACCGGAGTCATGCATATGGCAACGGGTGTCGGTACCCCTGTAGTGGCATTGTTCGGCCCTACAGTGAAGGAGTTCGGCTTCTTTCCGTATACGCCTGCATCCAGGGTCATTGAGCTCGATCTCAGCTGCCGGCCGTGCAGCAGCAAGGGCGGGCCGCGTTGTCCCCTAGGCCACCACCGCTGCCTGGTCGACATCGGTCCAGAGACGGTGTTCGCGGCGCTCCGCGGGAGCTGGTCGTGAACCGGTGGGACCCCGCCGCCAGCGCTCTGCTCGATCTGCTGCCGCAGACCGGGAGGGGGCCGAAACGAGGCGGCATCTTTGCGCTCTGGCTTACCCTCCGAGTCGCTCAGGACCTGCTGCTTGACCCTCCCACTCCGGAGCGGATGCATCGCCGACGAGTGCAGGCCCTGGAACGGCGCCTTTCCAGTCTCACCATGCCCCCGCCTCTCCGGCGTGCGCTGGCGAGTGCCGTCGCCCAGCTGCGGGATGTTCGCCGCGAGACCGTCCCCCAAGTGCTGAGCCAGCTGGTGGCTCCCGCCCGGGAGAACGGTGGACCGGAAGCAGGTGAAGCAGTCGCGCGGGCTGCCAAGGACGCCCGTCTCGCCCTGCGTTGATCGGATTCCTGCCGCCCGAAGAGGAGGTATACTCCCGTCATGGCTCGCCATCCCAAACGCCCGGCTCGTACGGCGGACACCTTGCTGGAAGCGCTGGTCGCCCGGATCGATGCCCGATCATCCGAGGGAGCTGCGCCGGACACGGTGCCGACCGGATTCGCCTCACTCGACCGAATGTTGGGCGGCGGCATGCGCCGCCAGGATCTGGTCGTGCTCGCAGGCGACGTGGGGTCCGGCAAATCCGCGCTCGCTCTCGGCATCGCGATCCGCGCAGCGGGTGCGGGGTTCCCTTCGATGTACTTCTCAGCTGAAATGAGTCCCGAACGGGTGCTCGAGCGCGCGCTTGCGGTGGAGGGCCGGGCAGCGATCGATGATCTCAGGGGTGGAAAGCTGGACGATGCGACCCGGGCAACCGTCGGTGCAGCGGCGGTTCGCTTGCGTCACCAGCCTCTGGTCGTGCGCCCACTTGCCGGTGCCCGATTTGAGGAAATCGGGGAGACGGCGGACATCGTCCCGCGCCGACAGCTCCTCGTCGTAGACTCGCTACAGTTGACTGCTCCACCCCGGATGTCCTCTCGGCTCCAGGAGCGAGTCGCCTCCAGCGTTCGCGCTCTCAAGGCGCTGGCGATGGAACGGGATCTGGTCGTTCTGCTGACTGCCCAACTGGCGCATCACCGGGCCGACCGGGCCGATCCACGTCCAGTGCTGGATGATCTCGGTGGACTCGGCGCCATCAAACAGAACGCCGATGTCGTTCTCATGCTGTATCGCGAAGAGATGTACCGCCCGGGACAGGGCGTGGAAGGAGCGGCGGAGCTGATCGTGGCGAAGAATCGAAACGGGGTGACCGGATTCGTCGATTTGTACTTCTACCCCAATTGGCTGCGGTTTGTCGATATGTTGGACGCCGATTGAGCAGGCGGCTCAGCTCTTCGTCGCGCCGCGCCTCGATGTGGTATCGGCCTTCCGCTTGAGAGAATCTTTACCTGCGAGCGCTCCGCTCAGCTGGACCATCGTCCCCGGCCGATCCCCGGGCTTCCAGATCCTGACCCAGAGCGGCGGTCCGTCTTGCTCGGCATAGAGCACGGTGGAACCATCCCCCGTCTTGACGTCACTCACCAGCCGCCACTTTCCTCGACTCAGCACGCCACGGTAATACTCCGTCACTTCGGCAATGTCCGAGGGGCTGCGGAGCGTGAGTTGAAGGGCATCCTTGCTCCCACTGCGCGACATCAGCTCGGGCTCGGGAGGAAGCGGCAGATTCGGGAAGACCTGTTGGATAGGCGGCTCTTTGGCGGCGCGGGGCTCGGACCCGCAGGCGAGCAAGCATAGCCCGGCGCCGCACATAAACACTTTGAATGAAGTCATAGAGGGGTGACACTAGTGGGGTCGTCGCGTTGCCGCAAGCGGGTGTGGCACTTATGTTTCGGCTGCCCGCACTCACGCTCTCGGAGCTCTACGACCCGCGCCCCGCAAGGAGTTCGGCCATGGCCGGCCACAGCAAGTGGAAACAGATCAAACGCAAGAAGGCCATTACCGATGCCAAGCGGGCATCGTCGTGGACCAAGGTCATCCGTGAAATCACCGTAGCTGCACGTAGCGGCGGCGGCGACCCCGGAGGCAATCCCCGGCTTCGTACCGCCATCGATGCCGCCAAGGCCGTCAACATGCCCGGGGAGAACATCGATCGCGCCATCAAGAAGGGCACCGGCGAGTTGGAGGGGAGTGTCTACGAGGAGCTGACTTACGAGGGCTACGGGCCAGGCGGCGCAGCCATCTTCATCGAGGCAACCACCGACAATCCGAACCGAACCGTTGCCGAGATCCGGCACGCTTTCAGCCGCAACGGCGGCAACCTCGGCGCCAGCAACTCGGTTGCGTGGATGTTCGATCGTAAGGGTCAAATCTTCCTGGATGCCGCGCGCCACAACGAGGACGCGGCGCTGGAGGCGGCCCTGGATAGCGGCGCCGAGGATTTTGCGCGGGAGGGTGACCAGTACATCATCACCACCACGCCCGCGGCTTTTCACTCAGTCCAGGACGCGCTTCGGTCCCGGGGGCTGACCATTGACTCCGCCGAGCTGGCAATGGTCCCCCGCAACACCGTACGAGTTGAAGGCGCCGATGCGGAGCGCATCGTACGTCTGATGGATGTGCTGGAAGAGCTGGACGACGTCTCCAAGGTTTTCTCCAACTTCGACATCGACGCGGCTCAGCTGGCGGAGGCCTGAGGCTCTGCCGGTGAGGGTGCTCGGCATCGATCCAGGAACCGCGGTTCTGGGGTATGGGGTGGTTGAGGATGGATCCAACCACCAGCCGCGACTCGTCGAGTGCGGCACCCTGACAACCCGCGCTCGGGACCCTCTGCCCTCCCGCCTGCGCATCCTGCACGACGGCGTCACCGCTCTGCTCGCCCGACACCGTCCAGACGCTATGGCTGTGGAAACCGCTTTCTATGGGCGGAACGTGCGGACTGCGGTGGTGCTCAGTCACGCGCGGGGAGTCATTCTCCTGGCTGCCGAAGCAGCGGGGGTGGAGATCGCTGAGTACGCGCCGGCCATGATCAAGAAAACGATCGTAGGCCGAGGAGCCGCGCTGAAGCCGCAGGTCGGCTATATGGTCGCGCAGCTGCTGCGGCTCAAGACGGCTCCTGCACCAGGGGATGCCGCGGACGGGGTAGCGGTTGCGCTGACCCACCTGATACTGGTAACCCGACGTGGCGCCTTGTCTCGCCAGATCGCGGGCCGCTCATGATCGCGACCCTCACCGGCGTCGTTGCCGAGCGGGACGGCGAGTCGCTGGTCGTGCAGACGGACGGCGGTGTGGGTTACGCAGTGACGGTTTCGGTCGGTGTAGCCCAGAGACTTCCGGCCCGGGGATCTCGGGTCAGTCTGTTCACCGAGCTCGTGGTCAAGGAAGATGGCTGGTCACTCTACGGGTTCGACAGCAACATCGAGCGACAGATCTTCCGGCATTTGCTTACCGCCAGCGGCTTCGGCCCCAAGCTGGCCATCGCACTGTTATCGTCGCTGGGGCCCGAGCGCACCGTCCGCAGCATTCAGACCCGGGACCTCTCGGCGCTGAGCTCGGTGAGCGGAATCGGTCGGAAGAAAGCCGAGCGGCTCGTGCTCGAGCTCCAGGATCGCTTCAGCGATCTGGTGGTCGAAGCCAGGGGAGCACGACTCGAGGGGTCGGAGGAGGCGGTCCGAGCGCTGATGGGTCTCGGATATGGCGTAGCTGCCGCAGACGATGCCGTGCGTGCCGCACTGGCCGCGGGCGCACCAAAGGAAACACCGCAACTGATCCGCCGCGCACTCCAGCAGTTGAGTACAACCAAAGCGAGTAGCTGAGCGATGACCGTTCCAGCGACGACCGCAGAGTGGATCTGTACCCGGTGTGGAGCCACGAACCGGAAGCTCGTGGCCCTTCGTACGACGCGGATGACCGACCGCTGCGTCACCTGTCACTCGGCGCACATCGTCGAAGTCGATGAGCGCCCGGTGCGGTGGAACGCGCGGATTGATGACTGAGATAGGAGAGGTGAGAGGTGAGAGGTACGAGGTAGGGTAAGTCGCGAAAACGCTGTTCTCTGACCAGCCCCTCTCACTTCTGACCTCTCACCTCTTACTTTCCCAGCCATGACCCGACTCCAGATCACCACGCCCGAAGCCCTGCCCGAAGAGAGTAGCGCCGAGGCGGCACTCCGGCCGTCGCGACTCGACGAGTTCATCGGCCAAAGCCAGGTCAAGACCTCTCTCCAGATCGCCATCGATGCCGCGCGAGGAAGACGGGAAACGCTGGACCATACCCTGTTCTTCGGTCCTCCCGGGCTGGGCAAGACCACACTGGCGATGCTCATGGCACGGGAGATGGGCGTTCAGCTTCGGACGACCTCCGGGCCGGTGTTGGAGAAGCCCGGTGATCTCGTGGGCCTACTCACGTCGCTCAGCGCCGGCGACATGCTGTTCATTGACGAGATCCATCGCCTGAGACCAGCACTGGAGGAGTTCCTCTACGCCGCCATGGAAGATTTCAGGATCGATGTCCGGATCGCGGAAGGTCCCAACGCACAGACGATCCCGATGACGCTGGAAAAGTTCACCCTGGTGGGAGCGACTACCCGGTTTGGCTTACTCACCCCACCCATGCGGGCCCGGTTCGGGATCGTCGAGCGACTGAGCTTCTATCCGCCGGACGAACTGCAACAGATCGTCGCCCGCTCGGCGGCGATCATCGGCGTACCGATCGACCAGTATGGTGCGGCGGAAATTGCTCGGCGTAGCCGCGGCACTCCCCGAGTGGCCAATCGGCTGCTGCGGCGGGTACGGGACTATGCTGAGGTCAGAGCAGATGGCCGGATCACGGCGGAAGTTGCCGATGCGGCATTGGAGCGGCTCAACGTGGATGAGTTCGGGCTGGACGATATGGATGCCAGGATACTCACCACGATCATCGAGAAATTCGGTGGCGGCCCGGTCGGTCTCGGGACCGTCGCCATCGCGGTGGGCGAGGACGCCGGCACGCTGCAAGACGTTTACGAGCCGTATCTCATCCAGCAAGGGTTTCTGGAGCGAACCCAGCGCGGCCGTTGCGCCACCGCGCTCGCGTACCGCCGCTTCGGTCTCACCCCTCCCCCGGTCCAAGCGACGATCTTTGACGCCTGAGCGTCTCCGTACCGCCGACTTCGAGTACGAACTTCCCCCCGAGCTCATCGCGCAGGAACCACTTCCCGACCGCGGAGACAGCCGGCTGCTGGCGGTCCGGCGGGAGGGCAGCGGAGACCGGCTGGCCGATTTACGCTTCGCCGATCTGATCGGACTGATCCCACCCGGCGATCTCCTGGTCGTGAACACCACCAGAGTGCGGCACGCTCGGCTGCACGGGACCCGGCCTTCCGGTGCACCAGCAGAGATTCTGCTGGTGCATCCTGGAGCGGACGGCACCTGGGTGGCAATGGGAAAGCCCGGGAGTGCGCTCCGGGCGGGAAAGCGAGTGGCCTTGGGTCCGGACGCCTGGATCGAGACCTTAGAGGTTACGAGCGATGGAATGCGCCGGATCCGGTTTCTTGGAGTCAGCGCTGAGGAGGCGATGCGGCGCTACGGCGTGTTGCCGTTGCCACCCTATATCGAGCGTGCGCCTAACCGGCTGGACGAAACTCGGTACCAAACGGTGTATGCGGAGACGGAGGGTAGCGTCGCCGCCCCAACCGCGGGACTTCACTTCACACCGGAACTTCTGGGGCAGCTGAGATCGGCGGGGGTCCTCATCGAGAGTCTCGATTTACAGGTTGGGCCCGGCACGTTCAAGCCGGTTGATGTGGAGGACCCAACCCAACACGAGATGCATCCGGAGCACTACCACATTCCTGAAGAGTTGGCAGCAGTGATATCGCGAGTCCGCCAATCCAAAGGACAGGTCTGGGCGGTGGGGACAACCGTGGTTCGCGCACTCGAGAGCGCGGCGGGGAGCGGCGGTGCGGTGCAGGCCGGCTCAGCTGCGACCAGTCTCCTCATCATTCCCGGACATACTTTCCGAGTAGTCGATCATCTTATTACCAACTTTCACCTGCCCCGGTCTACCTTGCTGATGCTGGTCTGCGCCTTTGCTGGGCGTGATCTTACATTGGCGGCGTACCGTCATGCCGTCGCCGCGCGCTACCGGTTCTATTCCTATGGCGACGCCATGGTGATCATCTGAGTCTGGAGGTGCGGTGACTTTCTCGAATCCAGCCGGAAACGCCACAGCCGCCGCTTCCACCTACGTCCGGGCGTTGCTCGACCTGCTCGGCTCGCAGGACCCTCTCGACGTGTTGGGTGAGATGGTGCCCTGGCTGACGACCCGACTGCGCGGAGTGGCCGAGCCGGTTCTCCGGCGGCCCGAGGCGCCGGGGAAATGGTCGGTTGTCGAGGTCATTCAGCACCTGGCCGACAGCGATCTGGTCGCCGGCTTCCGGGTACGAATGGTGCTCTCCGAGAAGCGTCCGCTGCTCCAGGGCTACGATCAGGACCGGTGGGCCAACGACTTTCGCTACCGCGAGGTGCCGCTCGCGCTCGCCCTCGATCAGCTCCGCTGTCTCCGAGCCGCAAATCTCCACCTTTGGAAACAGCTGAGCCCTCAGCAGCTCGAGCGTGTCGGTCTCCACGCCGAGCGCGGGCCGGAGAGCGTGGGCCATATTCTCCGGCTCATGGGGGGTCACGATCTGGTGCATCGGCGGCAGATCGACAGAATCCTCGTCTCAGCTCGCTGATGTTCGAGTTTCGGATCGAGGGAACCACCGGTGCCGCCCGGGCCGGGACTCTTACTTTGCCGCATGGCGAAGTGCGCACGCCAGCGTTCATGCCAGTTGGGACCCATGCCGTCGTTCGTGGGCTCAGTGCCGCTGATGTCCGGCGAACCGGCGCGCAGATCATCCTGGGCAATACCTATCACCTGCACCTGCGCCCCGGCGAGAGCGTCATCGAGAACCTCGGCGGGTTGCATCGGTTTACCACCTGGGACCGCCCGATGCTTACCGACTCCGGTGGGTTTCAGGTGTTCTCTCTCGAGCGCCTCCGGCGGATCGAAGAGCACGGCGTCGAGTTCCAGAGTCACATCGACGGCACTTTACGAACGCTCTCGCCCGAGCGCGCGGTAGAGATTCAGTGGCAACTCGGCGCCGATGTGGCGATGGCCTTCGATCACGTGGTGCCGGGCCAATCTTCGTTCGAGGCTGCCGCCGAAGGTATGGAACGAACGCTGCGGTGGCTGGATCGCTGCAAGGCGAGGCATGAGGAGTTGGCGGGGACGCAGGGAAGCGGGGAGGCGGGGACGCAAGAGCACGCGGCCTCTTCAACCATTGCCCAAGCAACTTCCCCGCTTCCCCGCTTCCCCGCTTCCCCCCAGACCCTTTGGCCCATCATTCAGGGCGGTATTCACGACGAGCTCCGAATGCGGTCACTGGAGGGAACGGTCGAGCGCGGTCCCTGGACCGGCATCGCGGTCGGTGGCCTCTCGGTGGGCGAGCCCAAGCCGATCATGCATCGCATCCTCGAGCGATTGGAGCCGGTCCTGCCGGTGGAAATTCCCCGTTATCTTATGGGTGTCGGTTTTCCTGCGGACCTGCTGGAGGGAATCGCTCGAGGAGTCGATCTGTTCGACTGCGTCGCAGCGACGCGCAACGGTCGCCACGGTACGGCTTGGCTGCCGACCGGCCGGCTCAACGTGCGAGGCGCAGCTCTGAGAGACTCGGCCGCGCCGCTCGATCCAACCTGCGACTGTGAGACCTGCACCACCTACCCTCGCGGTTATCTGCGGCACCTATTCGTGGTCGAGGACATCCTGGGACTGCGGCTGATCTCGATTCACAACATCCGCTTCTTGGTGCGACTTGGCGAGCAGGCCCGGTCGCACATCCTGGACGGTACGTTTGATGGATGGAGCCAGCAATGGCTCCGCCGTTACCACGCCCGAGGAGATTAACCATGATTCAGAGCGGCTCCGGCAGCGGATTGTCCGTCCTGGTGCTCCAGATGGTGGCCATCGGTCTGGTGTTCTACTTCCTGATCATGCGTCCCTCGGGACAGGCGCGGAAGCGGCACGCCGAGCTCCTCACGAAGCTCAAGAAGGGCGATGAAGTGATGACGAGCGGCGGGATCATCGGACGGGTAAAGGACATCAAGGAGGTTGAGGCCGAGGGTGCCAAGGAAGTCCGCGTCACCGTGGAGAGCGGGACGTCGACCGTGGTCGTCGAGCGCTCCCGCATCGTTCGGGTCGGAAGCAACGCGGTAGCGCCGGGACCGCACCTCGGATGAGCGTGCTGCGGCTCCATCTACTGGGCTCACCCGTGCTCCGCCAGCATAGCACCGAGGTGAAAGTCGTCGACCACGACGTTCGCCGGCTGGTCGACGACATGCTGGAGACAATGGACGCAGCGAAGGGTCTCGGCCTCGCCGCCAATCAGGTGGGCGTCGCCCGTCGGGTCGCGGTGGTCGATGTTGACGGGGATCGCTTTGCCATGATCGACCCTCGCATTGTCGAGAGTGAGGGACGCGCGACGGCAGAAGAAGGCTGTCTGTCGATCCCGGAAATTTACGCCGACGTCACTCGACCCGATCGCGTCGTGCTCGAAGCGCTAGATGCCGACGGCAACCTCTATCGCAAGGATGCGACCGGGCTCAAGGCGCGGGCGATTCAGCATGAGATCGATCATCTCGATGGGATCCTCTTTCTGGATCATCTCAGCCTGATCAAGCGGCAGATGCTCATGGCAAAGTGGCGCCGGGAGCACAAGGACGACGCGGGATATACCAAAGAGGTGTCGGCGGCGCCTGCCCGGTCGGACTGATGCGCATCGTTTTCTTCGGGACGCCGGGCTTCGCGGTGGCGTCTTTGCAAGCGTTGGTAAACGACCGGTTCACCATCGCAAGTGTCGTCACCCAGCCTGACAAGCCTCAGGGGCGTTCCCGCTCCGTTCTCGTTCCTCCTCCGGTCAAGGTCGCGGCACAATCCCATGGAATCCCGGTGCTGCAGCCGATTCGTCCCATGGGGGACGTGTTCAGCACCAGTCTCCGGCGACTCGAACCCGATCTCGGTATCGTGGTAGCCTACGGCCACATTCTCCGTCCCGAGATCCTGTCCCTACCTTCGAAAGGCATGATCAACGTCCACGCTTCCCTGCTTCCCCGGTATCGGGGAGCGGCTCCGGTGCAGCACGCGATCCTTCGCGGAGAGACGGAAACTGGGATCAGCATTATGCAAATGGAGGCCGGACTCGACAGCGGTCCAATCATTCATCGAGTGCCTACCACCATCGATGGCGACGAGACCGCCGGCTCCCTCGCCGCCCGCCTTGCCGATATCGGCGCCATGGCCCTGGTGGAAGCGCTGTCGCTCATCTCAGGAGATCTGGCTCGACCTGAGCCTCAGGACCATGCCAAGGCGACGTACGCTCCCAAGATCGACCGGGAAATGGCCCGGCTGGTTTGGCAGCGTGACGCCGCGACTCTTGCCCGTCAGATCCGTGCCTTCGATCCAGCACCCGGCGCATGGGCAACCCTCAACGGTTCCGTGGTCAAGCTGTTCGCAGCCCGAGAGGTACCCGGGACCGGGGAGCCGGGAACGGTCCTGTCCGCCGGCGACCGCGTGATTGTCGCCGCGGGCCGAGGAGCACTGGCAGTCCAGGAAGTCCAGCCTGCTGGAAAGGCGCGGATGCCGGTCGAAGCCTGGGTGCGGGGCCGTGGCATCGCGCCTGGGGGGAAGTTCGAATGAGGCCGTTGCCGCGGATCCATGCCTTTACCGACGCGGTCATTGCGGCGGGATCCGAGTTCGGGATTCGTGCCGCCGCCATCGCTGCCGCGGGACCCGCCGTTGCCCTGCATGCCCGGGCTCGCGGCGAGAGCGCCGCGGTGCTGACCGCAATCGCGCTCCGATTGGTCGCTCTGGCCCGACCGCCGGAGGCGGCGGTGTTCGTCAGCGGACGAAGTGATGTCGCGGCAGCCGTCGTCGCCGCCGGAGTACAGCTTGCGAGGGACGACCTTAGCCCGAGCGACGCGCGGCGGGTCTTCAAGGACGGGTGGATCGGGCAGTCGGTTCATAGCCGGAGTGAGGCCGAGAAGGCAGTTCGAGAACGGAGTGACTTCCTGGTAGTGGGAAACATCTATGAGACCGAAACCCATCCTGGGCGCCCTGCGGCGGGACTCGACCTAGTCAGGGCTACGAGCGGATTGGGAGTTCCTATCATCGCCATTGGGGGTATCACCCCGGAGCGTGCTGCCGAAGTGCACGCAGCCGGCGCGTACGGGGTGGCGGCCATTCGAGCGCTGTGGACTGCCCCCGACCCGGCGGCGGCGACCTTGGCGCTGTTGGCACCGTGGATGGACGAGACGTGAAAGAGTTGAGCATCTCGGTCAATGGAGAGCCGCGAAGGTTACCTGCCCCTGCAACCCTCGCCGACCTGCTTCAAGCACTGAAGCTGGACCCTCGAACCGTGGTCGTAGAGCTCAATCGGCAGATCGTTCGACGCCCGGTGCTGGAAGCAACTGCGCTGGAGGATGGCGACAGCGTCGAGCTGGTGCACTTCGTGGGAGGGGGGTGAGCCGGGCGCGCGATTATCTTTCCATCTGGAGAGACAACGGGGATCACACGATGACCAGCACAATTCAGGCAGCCGACACCCTCACTGATCTTCCCCTCACCATCGCGACGCGGACCTTTCGTTCCCGCCTGATGGTCGGCACGGGCAAATATCGGGACAACCTCACCATGGCCCGGGCTATCGAAGCGTCCGGTGCCGAGATTGTGACCGTCGCCGTGCGCAGGGTGGACCTGGATCGCACCCGGGAAGAGGGAATCCTTTATCATCTTCGCCCGGACCAATATTTCCTACTGGCGAATACCGCGGGATGTTACACCGCCGATGAGGCGGTCCGGTATGCCCGGCTCGCGCGCGAGGCGGGATTCAACGAATACATCAAGCTCGAAGTCATCGGCGATCGCGACACCCTGCTGCCCGATACCGAAGGACTGTTGGCGGCGACTCGACAGCTGGTCCGCGAAGGCTTCGCGATCATGGCCTACACCAACGACGATCTGGTCACGGCTCTCAGATTGGAGGACGCGGGGTGCGTCGCGGTCATGCCGCTGGCTTCGCCAATTGGCAGCGGTCTGGGCCTCCTGAACCCATACGGCATCCGGACCATCAAACGCCGCCTCACTGTCCCGGTCATCGTCGATGCTGGGGTGGGAACCGCCTCTGATGCCTGCCTGACCATGGAGCAGGGGGTCGACGGGATCCTGATGAACACTGCGCTGGCAGAATCCCGTGATCCCGTTGCGATGGCTTCGGCCATGCGTCTCGCCGTCGAAGCGGGCCGGCTCGCGTTCTTGGGCGGCCGCATGCCCCGGCGCGAAGTCGCCATGCCGTCCAGCCCCACAATCGGAATGCTGGAGTAGAGCTGCCGTGGGCCCGTGGTGAGCTCCGCGATGGCCCGAGCAAGCGGGATCGAGCCGCGTCGGGCTGCCTTGAAGGTTCTAGCGGAGGTGCGCGAGGGGAAGCCGTTCGACTCAGCTCTGCAGGAAGGCCTCGGTGCGCTGCGAGATGCCGACCGACGCCTCGCCCACGAGCTGGCTGCCGGAGTCTTACGCCATCGGACCGTTCTCGACCAGCAACTTACTCCGCTGATTCCACGGGGCTGGGGGAGCGTCAGCGTACCACTGCAGGACATCCTGAGACTGGGTGCCTATCAACTCACTGCCCTCGAACGGGTGCCTTCGCATGCGGCGGTCGATACGAGCGTTGCGCTAGCCAAGAGCATAGGTGGCGCTCGGGCCGGAGGATTTGTCAACGCGGTTCTGCGGCGTCTCGCCCGAGTCGAGCCCTCGGTCTCCGCCACCACCGACGACACGGCGGCGCTGGCGCAGAACTACTCCCATCCTGAATGGCTGGTCCGGCGCTGGATTGAGGCGTTCGGCCGGGATCAGACCGAACAGCTCCTGCAATGGAACAACACCCGGCCCCGACTGGTGCTTCAACCTGCCCGTCAGGATGCCGCCGCTTTGGCCGAGAGCTGGCGGGCTTATGGGATCCAGGTAGAGCCAGCTCCTTACGAAGCCGGTTTTTTGACTGACCGAAGCCGCCCCGCCGATCTCCCCGGCTACTCCGAGGGAGGCTTCATTGTCCAGGATCCGGCACAGGCCCTGTTGGCGCGCTACGCTCAGCTTCCCAGTGCCGGCACCGTCTACGACGCCTGTGCCGCCCCCGGCGGAAAGACAATCGCGCTCGGGCGGACGGCACAGACTGTCCTGGCCGGCGATATCAGTCGGCTCAGAGCACGCCGTCTCGCCGAAAACGTGGCCCGCGCCGGGAGTGGCCGCGAGCACGTCATTGTGGCCGACGCGAGACAACCACCCCTGCGCGCCCTCGGCGCCGTTCTGCTGGATGCGCCGTGCTCGGGCACCGGCACTTTTGCCCGTCATCCGGACGGGCGGTGGCGGGTTTCCCCCCAAGCATTGGCAGCGCTTCAGCGAGTTCAGCGCGAACTCCTTGAAGCGATCGCCCCGCATGTCGAACCCGGCGGGCTACTGGTGTACTCGACCTGCTCGCTGGAGTTCGAAGAGAATCAGGCCCAGGTCGAGGAGTTTCTTGATCGCCATCCGGAGTTCGTGAGAGAGCCGGGAGCGGGTGTTCCGCAATCGCTCCTCTCGGAACAGGGAGACCTGCTGATTCTGCCACAGCAACATGGCATGGACGGAGCCTACGCGGCGCGGCTGCGGCGGGCCGCATGAGAATGCGTCGTCATATGAGCACCGGGGGGCCGCTCTTCCAGTCAGCCCCGTGGCGAGCCTTTCTCCGCGATATCGGCCTGATCGTAGCCACCTTCATCGTGGGGTATGGGATATCCACTCTTTGGCTCTCGCCCCGCTCCGTCTTTACCAAGGAGCACGCATTGCCCCGCGTGTTGGAGTTGCCGGAGCCGAAGGCGCGGGAGAAGCTGACCGAGCTTGGGTTCCGGGCACGACTGGACGGTGAGCGCCCCAACGACTCCTTCCCGTCCGGCACCGTCATCTGGCAGGACCCCCCGCCCGGCACGATCATGCAGCCCAGCAGCGTGGTGCAACTGGTGCTTAGCGCGGGACCGGTCTTGGTAGCGGTGCCGGACGTCATCGGCCTCAACGTCACCCAAGCCGCCAAAATCCTGGCTGCGGCGGGGGTGCGGGTAGGTGCCATCGACTCGAGTTCGGCGGGGGGACAGGAGGCCGGAGTTGTCATGGCCACGCGTCCTGCCGCTGGCGTTGGCCGCGCCCGAGGATCGGCGGTCGCTCTCGTCGTCAGCCGTGGGGGAGGGAGCGCCGCGCCGTGAATGTGAGAATTGCGCCGAGTATTCTGAGTGCCGATCTCGGGCGCCTCCGCGAGCAGGTCGAAGAAGTTATGTCGGGAGGGGCCGAATGGCTCCATGTCGACGTCATGGATGGCCACTTTGTCCCGAACCTCACGTTCGGAGCTCCCATCCTACGAGCGCTTCGCAAGCTCACCGACCGACCCTTAGACGTGCACCTCATGGTCGAGCGTCCGGAGCACTACCTCGAGGAGTTCGCGGAGGAAGGCGCGAATGTCTTCACCTTCCACCCCGAAGCCACGGTGCACGTACAACGGCATCTCGCGGCCGCCCGAGATCGTGGCATGCTGGCGGGAGTGGCACTCAACCCCTCGACCCCGGTGAGTATCCTCGAGGAGCTGCTGGACGATATCGATCTGGTGCTGGTCATGTCGGTCAATCCTGGCTATGGGGGGCAGGCCTACCTACCCCATGCCACTGACAAGATTCGCCGGGTCCGCGCCTTGCTTGACCGTCAGGGGGTGCGTGCAACGCTCGAGGTGGATGGAGGCATTACCACTGAGACGATCGGTGACGCCTGGGCGGCCGGTGCCGACACGTTCGTGGCAGGCACCGCCGTGTTTGGGGCGGCGGATCCGGCCCAGGCCATCCGTGACCTCCGGCGTCAGTGTGCGGTGAGGGTCTGATATGTCCAAGCAATGGATGCTCGTGGCAGCCATCATCGGCAGCCTCGTGGCCGGTGCGGCGGTGCTGGCGGAGTTCGGTCCTCGGGTCGCACGCGTCGAGATCGGTGCCCGAGCACCCGACTTCAAGGCAATCGACCTGGCAAGCGGCGATTCGGTATCGCTCCGGCAACACTACAAGGGAGCTGTCACTCTCGTGAATGTGTGGGCGACGTGGTGCGAGCCGTGCAAAGTCGAGATGCCGGCCATGGAAAAACTGTATCTGAGCTTGGCCCCACAGGGGTTCAGGATCGCCGCCGTCAGCATCGACGAGGGAGAGCCTGACGAGGTCCGAGCGTTCGGGGAGAAACTGGGGCTCAGCTTCGACCTGTTGCAGGACCGGAGCACCAAGGTTCAGCGGATCTATCAGACTACCGGTGTGCCCGAGAGCTTTCTGCTCAACCGTGAGGGGATCATCGTCAAGCGCGTGATCGGGGCCCACGACTGGAATTCAGCGGTAAACCGTGGCCTGATTCAGCGACTGATGGACGAGAAGAGGCAATAGCGGGGTGGAGTGGATCCTCGGCATAGAGACCTCCTGCGACGAGACCTCCGCGGCCATCGTGCGCACCCACCAAGGGAGCGTCTCTCTGAAATCGATGGTGATTCTGTCGCAGGACGTGCACCGCATCTTCGGCGGCGTCGTGCCCGAGCTGGCCAGTCGAGCCCATGTGCAGGCTATTGGAGCCGTGGTCGACAGTGCGCTGGAGCAGGCCGGACTGGAACTCCAACAGATTGACGGAATCGCAGTAACTGCTGGACCGGGTTTGGTGGGGGCACTCCTGGTCGGTGTAATGTATGGAAAGACCCTGGCCTTTAGCCTGAACCTGCCGCTGATAGGGATCAACCATCTAGAAGGTCATCTCTTTGCTCCCTCGTTGGAGGATCCCGGGCTCGAGCCTCCCTTTATTGCGCTACTGGTCAGCGGCGGCCATACCATGCTGCTGGACGTGCCGGCTTGGGGAAGCTATCGCCTGCTGGGCCAGACGCTCGACGACGCCGCCGGCGAGGCGTTCGACAAAGTCGCCAACCTGCTGGGGTTGGGCTACCCCGGGGGCGCTGCGATTGAGAAGCTGGCTCGCGAGGGTCAACAAGGGCGGCTTCGTTTCCCGGCACCGATGCTCCATGAGCTGGAGCGCAACGGGGCCAATCAATACGCTTTCTCGTTCAGCGGGCTTAAGACGGCGGTTCTGCGTGTGATTCGAGGGGAGGCGTCGCAGAGCACGACAGATCCTGGATTCACTCACGCCGATATCGCTCGCGGCTTTCAGGACGCTGCGATTCAGGTTCTGGTCGCTAAAACTGCCCACGCGGTTGAGGCATCGGGCTACGGTGTCGCTGTCGTAGGGGGAGGAGTTGCCTGCAACCGTGCGCTGATTGCAGCGCTCAAGCAGCGGCTGGCGGGACAGGCCCGGGTCAGCGTAGCTTCACCGCGGTTGAACACCGATAACGCGGCGATGATCGCCGCAGCCGGTGCGTGGCGGCTGGCGCGGGGCGAACGAAGTGGGTGGGATCTGGAACCCCGCGACGATCTCCCGTTGCCTGGCCTTGGTACTCACTCGCTTGGATTTCAGTCATGACGATCTACCCGTTCATTGTCCATCTCGGCCCACTTGAGGTTACCGGCTACGGTCTCATGCTGATGGTCGCCTTCCTCATGGGTGGCTGGCTGATCGCTCGTCAGCTGCGGGAAAACCAGCTCCGAGAGGATTACGCCGCGGATATCGTAGCGGCAGCTGTGATCGGGGGGATCATCGGTGCGAAGCTGTGGTACGTGGCGCTGACCCGGGATCCAGGCGCACTGTTCTCGCGAGGCGGGCTGGTGTGGTATGGAGGTTTTATAGGCGGAGCGCTGACGGTGATCTTTAACGGATGGCGCCTTGGGGTTCCGATCCGTTGGACCATGCAGCTCGCCGCACCGGCACTAGCTGCTGCCTACGCCCTCGGGCGGGTCGGCTGCTTCCTAGTGAACGACGACTACGGCCGGCCCACTACCTTGCCCTGGGGAGTGAAGTTTCCCCAGGGCCTGCCCCCTTCGACTGCCGGTAACCTTCACCAACTGTTTGGAGTGCCCGTCCCTCAGGGCATAGAACCTTCGACGGTGATGGCGGTGCATCCGACCCAGTTGTACGAGGTCGCCGCCATGCTGATCGCCTTCGCGATCCTCTGGTCCCTTCGCAAACGCGGACTGCCAGTTGGGTGGCTCTTTGGGTTGTACTTGATCTTGGCAGGGATCGAGCGGTTTCTGGTCGAGATTGTCCGCGCCAAGGATGACCGGTTTCTCGGTCCCTTCACGATCGCGCAACTTACCAGTGTGATCCTAGTGGTGATCGGTTTGCTGTTGGTCACTCTATGGCGGAGGGGAACGGCCCCAAACCCACGCAGCTATCTGGAAACCGGCAAGAAACCCGCTCTGTCAAATACCTAGACGGTTCTCCATTGCTATGCCTTACAAGGGCTTAGCGGGGAAGGTCGAGTATCTGTACAGCCTGTTGACAAGTTTTTGCAGTTTGGAGAGAGGTCCTCAAACAGAGCTTAAGTCTTCCCCGGCCTGAGCTTAGGTCACTCTGTCGAAGTTGGCACCTCCCTTGCTTTAACCTACCCTGGGAAGCTGAAAGGCTTCATCCGAAGAGTGGTAGGTCGAAGAAGGGTGGAGCGGGCACTTCGGCCCGTCTCCGTAAACTCAGGGGGCGATCTACCACTTCCCTACGCGCACGGCCCGTCAAACGACGGGCCGTGTGCATTTGTATTAACCGCGACTACACCAGCTCGCGGTCGGCGAGGATGATCCCGTCGGCGTCGGCATAGAGAACTTTTCCCGGAGCGAAGGAGACCCCGGCAAAGGTGAGCGTTGCGCCGACGTTTCCCTTTCCCTCCTTTGCGCTGCGCATTGGGACTGTGTTCAAGGCCCTGATCCCTATCGAGATTCGAGCGAGCTCAAGCGTATCACGCACACAGCCATTGATCAGCAGACCGGACCATCCATTTCTCTGAGCCAGCTGGCCCAAGTGGCCGCCAACCAGCGCACATCGGAATGACCCACCTCCATCCACCACCAGAACCCGTCCCCTTCCCTGAGCTTCCAATGTCTCACGAACGACAATGTTGTCTTCGTATACCTGGACCGTCTCGACTGGTCCGCTAAAACGATCGGTACCGCCATAGTTACGGAACAGCGGGTCGAGCACCCGTATCAGCTGGGGATATTCGTCACAGAGATCCGCTGTGGTGAAATCCACTTACTTCTGCCGAGCGCGCGATTCCGGCGCCTCGGTCAAGTTGGTCTTCATCCGCTCGACTTCGGCACGCATCTCCGCCAGATCGGCCTCCATCCGTTCCAGGGAGCGAAGGAGCTCGCGCCCCGCTTCCTGAGGAACCGGTGGCACCACCGCTGGGGTCGCAACCGGCGCCAGCGGTTTCGGGGGTCTCATTCGCGAGCGGCGGGGCTCCACCATAAATGTCCAAATCAGTGCCACGATCAGGAGGGCTACCAGGAGCGACTGGACCAGAAGCGATTCGACCGTTGGATAGATACCGAGAGCCGGAATCCGGGGTGCTCCAGGGACGATCGTCGTTGGAACGAAACCGCCCTCTTGCAGCTCTGCTACGCCTTTGCCCCCGAACACAAACGCCATGTAGTAGAGGAAGGCACTGGTGATGGCGAAGAAAGGTTTCAGCGGGAGTCGGAGCCCGAACCGGTTGATCGCGATGTACACCAGCACCATGACGAGCGACCCTAACAAGATGCCGGCGAGAATCGGCATGCTGGCAGCGCTGGATCCACCACTCAGAAACAACGCCTTGTAAAACAGCACCGTCTCGAAGCCCTCCCGGTATACCGCCAGGAACGCAGCCGACGCCAGCGCCAGGCCTGATCCGCTGGTCAGGGCATCCTGGACCTTGCTCTTCACGAAATGATTCCACTTGGCGACTTCCATCTTCGACAACAGCCAGTAACTGACATAAAAGAGGACCGCAGTCGCCACTACCATGGTGGCGCCCTCCAATGCCTCTCGCTTGGCTGGGGTGAGCTCAAAGATGGTTTCCACCGCGAAGGCAGTAAAAAGGCTGGCGACCACGGCAGCGCTCACGCCGATATGGATGTCCCGCTTACGGTGAGCGGCCCCCATTTTCCCGAGGAACGTGAGCAGAGCCCCGACGAGCAGTAACGCCTCCAGTCCCTCCCGAAGCAGGATTACAAAAGACTGGACAAAGAGGTTAGTGGGAGACAAACGATCGGCCAGGATGCGCTCGGCGTTTTCCAATCCGCCATCGAGCTGGCGCCGTATCCGATCGAGCTCCGCCGCGGTGGCGCCACCAGCGACTCGGGTACGTAGTGCCGCGAATGCCGCTTCCAGTTCAGTTGCAAGGCTAGGGTTCTTGGTGCGGACAGAGCGCTCAACCTGCTCGAACGTCATGTATGCGTCGAAGGCCCGGGTGCTGGCCGACGTGTCGCCCCTGCGGGCCAGCGCGTAAGTCGAGTCTATCTGGGCTCGAACCCGGGAGAATACCTGCGCGTTCACCCCGGCAGCTGCATCCGGCTGGAAGCTGCGAACCGCAGCCACCCGAGCGAGCGCCTCCGAGGAGGGCCGGCTTTCGCCCAGCGCCGCGAGGACCTGCTCGTCCGACATTTTCCCGCTGGCGGGAAACCCCTGCAGGTCTGAAGGTACCGTACCGGCCGGCGGGGGCAGGCGTAGCAGACTTGCGTAGAGCGCAACGGCCCAGCGGTCTTCCGGGGAAAGACGAGACTCGAACGCGGGCATCGAAGTGCCCACCACCCCGATGCTGATCCTGCGGTAGAAGTCGAGAGGAGACGTGTTCCGGAGCGCTGGGGCATCGGCCAAGTCGGCTGGCTTGGGATCGAGCGCCTGTGCCATCGGACCATTGCCCAGACCTCGTTCCCCATGACATCCGGAGCAGTTGTTCCGGTAGACGGAAGCACCGCGGGCTAACGCTGGTGCACTGGAAGGAAGCTCGTCAAGCGCAACGCCATAGCGCTTGGAGAGCGTCGTTACGAGCTCTTGTACCTCCGCATCGATGGTCGCCGGCTCCGCTCTCCGGTCCACCAATCCAACCAGCGAGTCGACCCGCCGTAACGTCTCTTGTCTCGACCGTTCCGGAAGCAGCTTCGCCGACCTGCGCGACTCACCGAGAAAGAGCCTTGCCTCTGCAACCTCCGCAGGGGCAACCACACGCCCATTGACCACCCCGAGCCGGTATTCCTGGGCAGCAAGCTGCGCCGTCGCCG
Source organism: Gemmatimonadota bacterium (assembly GCA_046726475.1). Taxonomy (GTDB): domain Bacteria; phylum Gemmatimonadota; class Gemmatimonadetes; order Gemmatimonadales; family GWC2-71-9; genus CAVVWJ01. Next base: position 23,534 of record JBKPAO010000088.1, read on the forward strand.
CCACTCGGCGAACCGAGGGCGCCGGATCCTGGAAGGTGTTCTGCTGCTGGGATGGCCTGAGAAGAGTAGCGACCAGGAGGGCGCCGCCGATGAGAATCATTTTCACCCAGTCTGAGTCGTTAAGCTCAAACTAGAGTATTCTGGTCGGAATTGAAAGTGTCCGGCCCCCGGGTCTCGATGATCGCCACCGCGCCCGCGGATAGCGCCGAGTGCGTCAGCGAGATGCTGATCTGGAGTCCCCCACGAGCCTCGGACAGTCGTGCGGCCAGGCCATGCAGCCGGATTGCGGGGCGCCCGTCCCCGTCGCGGGAGATCTCGATTTCCCGCCAGCCGACGCCTCGAGCACCGGGAAGGGACTGCATCGCCTTATATACCGCTTCCTTGGCCGCGATTCGGGCGGCGGCGTGTCCGGTGGCGTCGGTTCTGGTGCCGAGATACTCTCGTTCCTTGTCCGAGAAGAAACGATGCATTGCATGCTCGCCTTTGTCCGCCAGCAACTGGCGGATCCGCTCCAGATCCACCAAGTCGATCCCGACACCGACGACGCTCACACCCTGCTCCACCAGAAGTCGGCTACTCCGCGAAGCAAGGCGGGCAGTGGCAGGTAACCACCCAGGACCAACCCTAAGTAGATCAGCAACAGGAGCAGGATCACGGTGATCAGCCAGAGAGCCTTTCTGGGCCGCTGCCACACCCGCACTCGCTCAATCTCGCTTCTCCAGCGCTGCTGCTCGGTCCTGGCAGACTCCATGAGTGCGAGCCATGCGACTTCGAGGCGACGAGCCGTGGCTGCCAGCGCCAGCTGCCACTCTTGCAGCCCTTGGCGGCCCCTGACCCCGGTCGAGGCTGCCGCCGGCACCGTCTGTTCCAGTGCGTCAAGCGCAGCGACGAAGGTGGCACCTCCACTGCCCAGACGCGAGCCAATGGCGCGCACGTCCTGATCTTTGAGTAAGAATTCCTCCAGCCCCTTCCGCGGGAGGTGCGACTCAACGGCGGCATCCACGAGCCGCACGTTGACGATATCGGCAATCCGTCGCGCGGCAGAGGCCACCGCGCGTTCCCAAAGGTTGATCCACGCCACCCTTCCCAGCGACGCGACCGCTCCCTGGCGATCACCGGCAGCCGCGAACGACCGCGCTGCCCCCGCGACATCGAACAGTCCGGTCACGAGCTCGAGGCGAATATCCTCGAACCCAATGTTCAGTGCGCCCCGCTGGAGGTTGAGATCGGGGGGGTCGCAGAGGTGGCCCAGCGATGGTCCCAGCTCAGGGACTATCCAGGCATCAACCGTGGAGGACTGGATGCTCACCAGGCACTACGGGTGTCATCGGAGGATCGCGTCCAGAACCTGCTCAGTGTCGCTGAGGTCCTGGAATACTGCATGGGGTCGACAGGCGGTGAGGTCGGAAACGGAGTACCCTCCGGTCGCTACGGCGACAGCCCGCGCGTTGATACACTCGCCACAGGCAACATCGGCCGGAGTATCGCCGATGATAACAACCTCTGCTCCCGAAGGCACCCGGCCGAAATATTCCACTGATCGTTGGACCGCGATGGGCGGCAGCGCTCGCCGATCTGCTGCATCCGAGCCGTACGCACCCACCCGAAAGCGACCGGGGTCCAGTCCAGCAGACCGAAGCTTCAACGAGGCCCCTCGGGCCAGGTTTCCGGTGAGCAGGCCGAGAACGACTCCGCGCTCCGCTTCCAGTCGGTCGAGCAGAGGGAGGACACCTGGCATGACGGAGGTGCGGGTTGTAGGGCGCTCCAGCTCGCGGGCAAGGAGCTCCACGTACCGTCGGCAGATCGAGTCGATTCGCTCCGCCGGGTGAGGCCCTTCGTGCCCTGCGGCCTCCAGGAGCTCGCTCACGATCTGGGGATCGGTCTTTCCGTCGAACCGAACAGCACCCAGGCCCTGGGTTTCACCGATCTCCTCACTGGTGGCCGCGATGATGGCCCGTCCCCCAGCCCCGGCGGTCAGCAGGATAGTGCCGTCGATGTCAAACAGGACCAGCTTCTTCAACGTTCCTCCAGCCGGCGAACCGCCACCAGCCGCTCGAGGAGAGTGGCCGCTCTGCTTCCCGGAAGCCGGCTCTCCACTAGCATGCCCCCACACGCCAGGGTGGAGTGCACGATGGTGTCGGCCTCACCGGCAAAGGCGACGTGGGTGATGGACCCGTTGCCAGTCTCGCTTCTAAAGTAGAGCAGATCACCGGGCCGGATCGATTCCGGCGAGATGACATCTCCTACGCTCACCTGCTGGGCCGCGTCGCGGGGCAGACCGACGCCCCGGGCTGTGAAGGTCGTCTGTACCAGTCCCGAACAGTCCACACCCCATGGGGTGACGCCTCCCCATTGATAGGGACTGCCCAGGAAGTACTCGGCAGCCCAGCGCTCGGGAGCTTTTGCTCGAGCCGCCGAGGTTACCTCCGCCAACGGGCGAACCGACCCGGCGGCTACCCGCCCCCGTCTCCCATCGGGCAGCACCACAACGTCTTGCTCCAAAATGATCCGCGCACGGAGAGGCAGTGCCATCTGCCACCCAGCGGACCGCACGAGGGCGCCCTCGCTCCAGGCCTTGGCCTCGGAGCGCCAGAAAGCCGCTGCCGAGTCGTCCACCGCCTTGAGATACCCGGAATGGACCCATCCGTCGTACTCGTCGTTGTGAGTACATACCCGGAGCCATTCTCCCTGGCGGTCTACCAGCGATGCAGTCTCACCCAGCACGAGCTGGTTGCACTGTTCGGCGCGGACCGATGGCTGAGTGGAGAGTGGAGCAACGGCGGCCAGGGCTATGACAGAGGGCATCGCGAAACGGCTCAGCTGCTCTGTTGCGGTGGGGTCTTGCTCTGGCAATCACTGCAGAGAGTGACCCCACGGAAGTTGCAGATCAGGCAAATGAAGGTGCCGCACTTAGCGCAGGGGTAACCCTCAGAGGCTCGTTCCTCCCGACCGCAAGCCCGGCAAGTCATCGCGTCGTACTCGTGGAGTTCAGCCATGCGGGGCTCAGGCCGGGATGTTGTAGCGTTTGATCTTGTTGATCAACGTGGCGCGGGAGATACCGAGCTCGATGGCGGCGCGAGTCCGGTTGCCGGTGTGGTGCTTCAAGGTGCGCTCGATATGCTGGCGCTCGAGGTCTTCCAGGCTGAGTGGCGTGTGGCGCCGATCACCCAGACCTGGACGGGCCCGAAACTCCCCGGGTAAGTGCTCCACGCTGACCGTCGGCTGCCCTCGACCCAGGATCAGCGCGCGCTCGAGCACGTTGCGCATTTCCCGAACGTTCCCTGGCCAAGGGTAGCTGAGCAAGCGTTCGAGCACCTCGCTGGAGAGCGCGGCTGGTCCATCAGGAAGCTCCGCCTGCAAATCGCCCATGAGCCGGGTGATGAGGGCCAACCGGTCTTCCCTCGAACGGTCGCGCACTGCCGGCAATGTCAGTGGCATGACGCTCAGTCGGTAATACAAGTCCTCCCGAAAGCTCCCGGATTCGACTTCGGATTGCAGATTCTTGTTGGTGGCAGCCACCAGGCGCACATCTACCGTGATCTCCCGGGTGCCCCCCAAACGCCGGAACGTCTTGGTCTCCAGCACCTTCAGGAGCTTGGGTTGGAGCTCGGGGGCCAGATCGCCGATTTCATCGAGGAATATCGTTCCGTGATCCGCAATTTCGAACAGCCCTTGCTTTCGGTCTTTGGCGTCGGTGAACGCCCCTTTCTCATGGCCGAACAGCTCGGAATCGAGGAACGTGGCGTTGAGCCCAGCGCAGTTCACTTCGACGAACGGGGCTTTGGCCCGCGGACTCAGGTCGTGAATCATTCGGGCCACCCACCCCTTACCCGTGCCACTTTCCCCGGTCAGGAGGACAGTCGTGCGCTCACTTTGGGCCAGGAGCGCCACCTGGTGGGCGAAGTCCTGCATTCCGGACGACGCCCCCAGTGAGTCGAGACCATGTCCCGGAGCGCTCTGCACCAGCAGCGCCTCGTTGATTCGCCGGAGTCGGGCCTTGTCCGCCACCCGTGCGGTTGCGGCGGCGAGGTGCTCCATGTCCACCGGCTTGGTCAGGAAGTTCTCCGCACCGAGCTGCATGGCGCGAACCGCCGTGGCCACGTCGGCCTGGCCGGTCAGAAGTATGACTGATGCGTCGCGCTGGCGGAGATGCTCGAGCACCTCCATTCCGTCCATTCCGGGGAGCCCGAGATCGAGGATCACCACTTCAGGCCGGAGTCGGTCGAACGTGGCGAGGCCGGCTTCGCCGCTCAGCTCCCGGGTAACCTCGTAGCCGAATCGCTCGAAGTAGTTACCGATGCTGCGCAAAACGTCGACATCGTCGTCGATCAGCAGGACCGATCCGGCCATCTATAAACCCTTGAGACTACGAGGAACAGGACCCGCCAAAAACTAGTCAGTCGGCGGTACCGCGCCATGCCCTCCAGCGCGGCCGAGTCGGCACCAGAATTCGGATTGCCCCGGGCACGACGGTCGCCGTGAACGGAGTCTCTCCCCCCGGCTCGCCATCGAGCTGAACCGGCTGCGCGCCCTCGGAGACCACTCGGACCTCTCGGCCGCGCGCGTGGCCGACAAAGGTGCCTTCCCCCGGCGCTCCGGGAGCGACCCGCAGGAGATCCCAGACGGCCCGAAGACTCTGGGAGAAGCTGTCAGCCCGCATCACGATCACGTCGAGCAGGCCGTCCTCTGGCGAAATGCCCGGGCCGAGCCTGACGAATGGGGGGATAACTTCACCACAGTTCGCGACCAGCACCATCGAGGCATGAGCCTCGAATTCGATCCCATCGACGGTGATATGGTGCAGCGTGCTCCGAATGTCTCCGATCAGTCGAAGGCTGGTGGCAACGTACGCCCCCATACCCCAGCGCCGCTTATGCTCAGCCATTGTGGCGGCCATGACCCTCGCGTCGTAACCCGCCCCGCACGCCACGGCGAAGTAATGCATTCCATTGGCTCGCTCCATGCGCCCGAGATCGAAGCGCCGAGGCTCGGCGGTGAGAAGTGCGCGCGCCGCGCGCGCCGGCGACGTCGGTACCCGGAGGTTCCCCGCCAGTAGGTTCCCCGTTCCTCCTGGAATCACGCCCAGCAGGACATCGGTTCCGACCAGGGCTGCTGCCGCCTGCATGGTCGTTCCATCCCCGCCGAACACGGCGATGACGTGTACCCCCTTCGCGACGCCGTATTCCGCGAGCTCCCGGGCATGACCTGGTCCACCGGTCGCAAGAACCTCGACACTCCAGCCTCCGATGCGCAATGCGTTCGCAACGGCATCGACCGACGAGTGTGCAGTGCGAGCGGCCATCGGATTGGCAATCAGAAGGGCCCGGGTCACCTCAGAACTCGCGTTCCCACTTGATGTCGGAGCCGATCTGGTAGGGAACAGTATTAGTGATGCCGAAATCCCGGCGGCAAGACTGGAGCGTGGGTTCGACACTGGTCTGCAGGCTCCACTCGCGGCTGAACCGAAACTCGAGACTGGCGCCGAGATTGTTGTAGCTGAACTGCCCCAGATTTTCAGGACAGAAACCGGCATTGAATGTGAGGAACGTCTTGCTGCCGAGCTGCCATCCTGCGGCCAGTTGGGTGAGCGCCGGAGCGCCCCGTGCCTGAGAAACGCCGGGACGGATCTCGATGAGATCGAGGGGAACTCCCAGATCCTGGATCAGCGCGCGTTCGAGCTCACTGGAGAGCGCACTGGAGAAGTACGAGAGCCCGGTTTCCAGTGCGTTTGTCTGGCCCAACCGCGCCGCTTCATTGGCGGGATATCCGGTGACCAGATAGGAGACGAGGTCGGTTTCGGAGATGGGTGGATTGAAGGTGCTTTCCAGCGACACCTTCGGCGCGTACAGGGTGCCGGTGATGTTTGCGATGACAGGAACTTCCTCGCCCCGAACGGCGCGAACGTCGTGGACGGCTCGGATGTCCAAGGCTGCGTTCAGATCGCCGAAATAGCGAACCGATCCTCGTTCGACCGTGAAGTCCCGGGTGATCGGTCCGATCTTCAGAGTGTAGTTGCCACGGAGCGCGTCCAACGTCCCGGAGGGGCTATACGTCTTGGCCGCTTTGCTGAGCTGGACCTCGCCGCCGAGCTGGATGTTGGCTTCGTTTGACCGGAGCCAGACGTCCGAGCCGAGCCGCACCCGCATGTTCTGGATCCGGAGCGAGTCGAGGAAGCGGTTCTGAAACTTGGCTCCCAGATTTTCCCGCCGCAGCATCGTCGTATCTACCAGGTCGGCAATAGTGGGATCCTCCAGGTCGATGATGTTCTTGCTGACTAGGTCGGCGAAGTAGAGCACGCCGATGTTCGAGGTGAGCGCGCCGGTGAGCGTGGAATGGAAGAGTGGGCCCTGCAACCGGAGGCCCCCGGTCCCGGTGAACGTCAAAAAGTTCTTTACGTCGAGGGCTCGGAAAGCCTCGGCTTGGAAGGCAAGATCCAGGTTCGGACGCGAAAGATCGTTCAGGAGAATAGAGCCGCCGATCTCAAGGCTGCCGCCGCTCCGGAGTTGCAGGTTGCTCAATACCAAGGAGTCGCCGTGGAACGTCCCGCGTCCTTCCAGTCCTTCATAGCGCACCCCCAGCCCGGGAATGGACATGGACCCCTGCTTGATCACGGCTCCTCCGGCAAACTGCGGCTTCTCCCACGTGCCAGCCACGTTGACGTCGACTGACAGAGTGCCGCGGACGCCGGTAATGCCCGGCGATACTGCTTCCAGGAGCCCGAGGTCCACGCTGTCGCCGCGGGCGTGAACGCTGAGCGGGCCCTCCACCTGTCGCTGTTTGACGCCCCGGAAAGCGAGATCGAGCGGCAGCCTGGTTTCCACCTGAAGAACGTTTTCGCCGGTTCTCCAGAGCAGAAGATTGGCCTCCAGTTTCCGTGCGGCGTAATCGACCACCCCCTGAATGAAGGGCGCCTCGAAGTCACCGAAGCGGCCGGAGTTCAGGGTGGTGGTGCCACGGAAGGTGGGGGCCTCAGCGGTGCCGCCGACGCGAAGGTCGAGATCGACCGACCCGGCGAGTTTGCTCGTGTCTCTCTGCAGGACACCGTTGATATCCTGGAGGTCGAGTCCAAGGACCCGCAGCGCCAGTGAGCCTTCGGAGGTGCCCGGTATGCGTCCGCCCAGTTGAATGAGCCCAGACCCATCATCGGCACGCAGGGTCAGCGGGCTGATCGCCGGAGCGGAATCACTCAGAGTGACGGCGAAACTCTCGTCCAGCCGGTAGTGATGGGTGGGGAAGCGAAACGCTAGACTGTCGAACCAGGCCACCTGGCTCTGATCGCGCTGCCACCAGCGCCCCGCTCCATCGATCCGGGTGGAACTCCCGATGCCGGAGCCCACAATCCACTCCAGCGAGTCGGCCCATCCCCGGACCTGGCCTCCGAGTTGACGAAAGGCCCATTTCTGAACGACCAGCGAATCCGAGCCGACCGACCCTGTCAACTGCGGCCGCTTCCCCCCGATCCAAGTAAAGGCGCCGGTAATTCGAGGGGTTGCCAACTGTTGCCACTCCACGTTCTGGACCAGCAGGTCCCCGCTCATCTCGAGCGTATCCAGGCTCCCTGCGAGTTGAACCCCCCCGTGAGCAGTCCCGGAGAGCGGTTTGCTGTCCGGAGAATTTCCCCGCGTCTGGTCCGTCGCTGCGAGGAGCAGCGAGTCGAATGCGATCAGGCTGTCAGCGGCCAGGGTAAATGCCATGCGCCCCGAATGCGGGGAGCTCCAGCCCAGGGTTCCGGACCCACCGACCCGGGCCCCTTTCCACACCGCGTAGGCGGTATCGAGCCGGATGACGCTATCATGCAGCCCGGCGATCGCGTTCACGCTGTCCAGCGTCCACTCCCTCACTCGGCTTCGCGCGAGGGCCAAACGCAGCTCGCCCTCGGGAGCTGCCGTGGTATCGGTAATTCCTGTGACCGAAAGCTCCCCATTTAGACTGGAGGGCACCTTCCTGCCGGTGAGCGCAGCAAGATCTAGATTCCTGAAGTTCAGCAGCAGGTTTTCCGCTCCCCAGCGCGGTGGCCGCAAGGTGGTGTAACCCTGAGCGTCTATGGTCCCGATCTGGCCAGCGACCGATGCGTCAACCAACAGCCTTTCGAGTGTGCCCTGGCTCCGAAAACGCCCCCGGACCTCCCCTCTGGTCTTCATCGACGGAAACGCTCGACGGATCCCCTCGAACGAAAGCGGGTCGAGCGCGACGTCCGTGGTCATTCCCAGGACGGCATAACGGGTGTCGAGATGAACAGTCCCCTCGAGCTGACTGGGAGGTAGATCGAGGTCCTGATGTTGGGCGGTGCCGTTGAACGTCACGTTCCGGAGCGGCCCGTTCAGCGTTCCAACCGCCATCAATCGTCCGAGAATGATCACAGCCGGAGCAAGCCGGTGCACCGTCCGCAGATCGATGTCCGACTGTCGGATTCCGAAATTCGTGAAGACGAGCCCGCTGTCCCCACTTGCGCCAACGCCGCCCTCTCCCGAAATCGTAGTCAAGGGATTGCCCGGAAGGCTGGCATCGGTGTAGGCCCACTCGAGGCTCAGGTCCATCGCGTTGAGGAAGCCCGAGCCGGCGAGCGTTCCGGTCACCTTTCCGGCGAACGGCAGAGTATCCAGATAGGGCCTGGCCGCGTCGAGATCGAGACCGCTGAGGTGAAGATTCATGTCCCGAACACCTAGGCCTCGACGCTTGTCCGTAATTGTGACCAAGTCACCGTCTACCTGCCCCAGCACGCCCCGGAGGTGGAGATCACGGATGTCGTAGGCGGTGCGCGCTCCCGTCTCCGACCGTGCCGCCAGCACTCCCCGGCCAGTCATCGAAGGAAAGTTGGGCGAGACCCACCGCACGTCCTCGAGGTTGACGTGAGGAGAGATCACCTGGAAGTCGAAGAGGATGGTGTCGCGGGGCCAGGTGACGGCACCTCCACCCGAGAACCTGGTGTCCGGCAGAGCGCCTCGTGCAAGACTGAATACCGCACTGTCGCCTCGTATTCGCACCCGGCCGACGGCATCCCGGAGCGTCACCGCAGGATCGTTGACTCTGGTGGCCAGCGAATCGAGGTCGATGGTGAACGGCTTACGATCGGGCGTTGCGATCTGGAGCCGGGAGATCCGAGTCGCGAGATCGGACAACAAAATGACTCGGCGCAATCCCTCCGGACTCTGCTCGATCGTCCGGCCGGGCTTCGCACGCTCAGCCCGGAGGGCTGAATCCACGCTGAGCTCGGTCACCGCCGACTTCGGGGGATTCCAGGGGAGCGCGATCCGAAGCGTGCCCTCGGTCATCTGCACGTTGTGGAAGACAACCAACGGAGACTTACCGCCTTTCGATCCCTTCCCGATGCCGAGCACTTCCTCGTAGTTCATTCGGCCGTTGCGATGCTTGATCAGCTGGATGGTCGGTCGATCCAGTTGCAGACCACTCAGCACCACCTGACCGGCGATCAGGTTAGGTAACCGGTAGCTGACTTTCGCTCGAGGCAGGTCGGCCAATAGTGCGCCGCTGGTGTCTCTCACCACCAAATTCTCGAGCGTCAGATCGTAGATGAATGAGCCCGAGATGGCACCCACTCGTACGGTGCCGATGACGATCCGATCGAGCATTCGGGAAACGGTTCGGGCCAGCAGGTCTCGTCCGGGAGGAGTCAACGTCATGGACGTGACGACCCCGAGGACCATGGCGATAGTCCCGACCACGAAGACGAACAGGAAGCGCGCGGCCTGGCGCCGCATTAGAAGGCCTGTCCCACGGCAAAGTGGAACGTCCACTTGCGATCGCGGGGAAGCACGTAGGTAGCGCCGCCGGGAACGGGAGTGAGGGCGCCTAACGTATCCGCTTCGAAGAGGACGCCCGGCTGGAGTTTGTATGGATTATATGCTACGTCGAGCCGAGCCGGGCCCAGGGGAGTGGCAACTCGCACCCCCACCCCAGGAGTAACCCGGATCACTCGACTATTCTTCGGCCCCTCGCGATCCCACATTCCACCGGCGTCGACAAACGTGGCCAGTCTCATCCGGGAGCTGAAGATCGGCGAGGGAACCCGGAGCTCGACATTTCCCAGTGCCAACACATTTCCGCCGGTGGCAGCCACCCGCACCGAATCGGGAATGTCCGCGAAGCCGGTCGGAACGACATAGATGACCGGGCCGAGCTCGTTACGCTCGAACCCCCGCACGTCGTTCGGGCCCCCGGCATAGAATCGTTGGTCGGGCGGGATAAACGCGCCGGAGACATTCCCCACGTCCAGAGTTGGCGAGAAGATGAGCCCTCCTCTCAGACGCCAGCTGAGCACGACATCTCGAGAGAGCAGCCGATACCAGGACATCCCTCCGACTAGCCGGGTAAACTGCTGCAGGTCCGAGGAACCGATGTACTTCGAACTGTAGGTGACCTCCACCGATGCGTTGGAGCCCCGGGTCGGATCGAGCTGGCTGTTCACCCGGGGAAACGTCGCCAGCCCAGTCAGGGTGGCGAGCACGAGATTTTGCCTGAGTGGCCCGATCACATCTGGGGTGCACGCGCCGAACACCGAACAAAAGCTGACCGCGGTCGCTTCGATCCTGCCGTAGGACAGTGTGTAGGTCAGCGACAGTGGGTTCCGGCGTCGTGGCGTCGTACGGGAAAGGGCCACACTGACACCGGTCTCCTGCTTCAGATAGACCCGGTACTCGGAATGCCGCTCCGTGAAGAGCGACAGGGTGATCGCGTTGTTGGGAGAAAGAAATGCCGGACGCCGCAGGGAGGCGCCGACGTAGTAGTTCAGTTTGGCGGACCCCACGCTGTCGTTCCGTGAAGCTCGGCAAATATTCTCGTCCAGACCCCAATCGAACGGGACTCCCACACCGACTTTCGACACTTGGGTAGTAATATCGAGAATCCGACCGGCTCCCAGAAAGTTGCGCGAGGTCCAGCCCAGCGAGCCCCGAAAGCAGTCGTAGGTGGCATACCCGAGCCCCCCTCGAATCCGGCGGGGCCTGCTCTCATTCACCTGAACCGTCAGCGGAACGGAGTCTGCACCGGGATGGTAATGCGCTGAGTCGATGTTGACGCTCGCGAACCGGAAGAGATCCGACTCGTAAAGATTGCGTTGGCTATCGAACAGCTCCTCCTGGGAATAGCGGCGGCCAGTGCGCGCTACCAACAGCTTGCGTACGACCGCCGTATCCACCCGGTGGGCTCCGATAACATCGATGCGACCGATCACCGCGCGGCCGTCAGGGCTGGTTTCCAAAGTGACCGCAGCCGTCTTGGCCGGACGATCCACCTCGAAGGCGGTAAATAACGCCGCTGATGGGTATCCCCGGTCGCGGAGTCGTAGGGTGATCGAGTCCGCCGAGGCCTGCATGCCGAACCGGTTGAACGCAGCCCCCTCCTGGAG